>VGMX01000005.1 GCA_016866305.1 Chlorobiota bacterium
TAGAGGTCAGCATCCACGAAGTCGTGCCGCTGTCGGTGACAACCTCCTCGGCTCCCCATGCCGTACCGCCGGACAACATTGCCGCTGCAAGAAACAGCAATGGATACGAGAACTTTTTCATCATGATTACTACTGTTATGTTTTTTGTTGTCTGTTTTGTTGCCTAATAATTTTAAATTTCTTACACGAAAGTATTAAATATTTAATATAAAAACAAGTTTTTATCCATAAATAATAACAAAAAGGTAGGAATATGTGTAAAAAATGCGTCTGCAGATGTTTCGGGTGTGCTGGCAAGCCTGCCGGAGCAGTGAACATGAGGCCCGGAAGCAGAAGCTTTTTTAGGGATTTTCCGGCATTGAACCCATACAGGTAAATCGTAAATTTGTTGCAGTGGATTTCCTTGAAGGTTTCACAAACAGCGATTCAACAGGAATGGATGATTCGCCTGAATGGCAGATTCCTGCATCTTCCGGATTTTTCGGACTCGTTTTGCGCAGTCGTGCCGAAGAGTATTCGAAGCTTCAAGAGGGGATCGTTTCGTTCGGTAATAATCACGGTTACAGCAAGGCATTCCTTGCCGAACTTGAACTGACCCTCAAGGAGGCTTTTGTCAACGCCCTGAGGCATGGAAACCGAGAAAACGATGCACTTCCTGTTACCGTACAGTTCAGGACCGGCCCGGCAGGAAAAACCCTTGACGTGACTGTTCGCGATTGCGGCAGGGGGTTCATGCCCGAGTCGATTCCGGATCCAACCCGGAACTCCTTTCTCCACAAGAGGTCCGGAAGAGGTTTTCATATCATCAGATCGTATGCCGAAATCGTCGGTACCCAGGCAGATGATTCCGGTTTTTCCCTTACACTTCGTTATGTTCCTCGCTGATTTTCTTAACTAAACCAGTCGCAAAAACCATATGGATATTTCGAAAAGTGTTGCGTGGAGTTTTCTGCAACAGCACAAACAGGAAATGGATCATCTGTCCCTGAGAACCCTTTTTCAGGAGGACCGGTCGCGGTTCGAGCGTTTTTCAGTCAGGTGCGGCGGGATACTGCTCGATTACTCGAAAAACAGGATTACCGGCAGAACCATGCAACTGCTTGTTGAACTTGCCCGTTCGGCAGGCGTTGAGGAAAAGCGCGGACGGATGTTCGATGGCGAACCAATCAATCTCACGGAAAAACGGGCCGTGCTGCATACTGCGTTGCGCAGACCACCCGGTTACAGCCTGGTTGTTGACGGACTCGACGTCTCTTCGGAAGTGGCCGATGTGCTTCGGCAGATGCAGTCGTTCTGTGACAGGGTTGTTTCGGGAAGCTGGAAAGGTTTTACCGGTAAGCAGATCACTGATGTGGTCAATATCGGTATCGGAGGCTCTGATCTCGGGCCCTTTATGGTCACTGAAGCGCTCAGGCCTTTTGCACATGGAAAAATACGGGTGCATTTCGTTTCCAATATCGACGGAACGCATATCAGTGAAGCCCTCAAGTCGATCGATCCCGAAACCACGCTTTTCATCATCGCCTCGAAAACCTTCACCACCCAGGAAACCCTCACCAA
The DNA here is from genome assembly GCA_016866305.1 of Chlorobiota bacterium. GTDB lineage: Bacteria > Bacteroidota > Chlorobiia > Chlorobiales > Chlorobiaceae > Chlorobium. Next base: position 1,561 of record VGMX01000005.1, read on the forward strand.
CGCACTGAGTGCGCGCGCCTGGTTTCTCGGCCATGCCGGAGAAGAGAGGCATATCGCCAGGCATTTTGCCGCCGTATCGACGAATCGTGAAAAGGTTGAGGAGTTCGGTATCGACCCGTCGAACATGTTTCGTTTTTGGGACTGGGTTGGGGGCAGGTACTCACTCTGGTCGTCAATCGGTCTTTCCATTGCCCTCTATCTTGGTTTCGACCGGTTTTCGGAACTGCTTGCCGGTGCGCATGCAATGGATGAGCATTTCCTGTCGGCTCCCCTTGAAAAGAACATGCCGGTAATCATGGCCCTGCTCGGCGTCTGGTACAACAACTTTTTCCATGCAACATCCCATGCGGTTATTCCCTATGATCAGTATCTGCACCGTTTTCCTGCTTTTCTGCAGCAGCTCGATATGGAGAGCAACGGCAAGCGGGTTGATTGCAGCGGAAATACCGTGGAGCATGCCACCGGGCCGGTGATCTGGGGGGAGCCGGGCACGAACTCGCAACATGCTTTTTTCCAGTTGCTGCACCAGGGACCCGCTTTCATTCCGGCAGACTTCATCGTGCCGCTGAAAAGCCGGAACCCGCTGGGAGAGCATCACGACATGCTTCTTGCGAACTGCTTTGCCCAGACCGAAGCGCTGATGATGGGGAAGACCGCCGAAGAAGCCCGGAAGGAGCTGGAGTCCGCCGGATGTGACGCCGAGACCCTCTCCATGCTTGTGCGGCACAAGGTTTTTCCCGGCAACAGACCGACAAACACCATTGTTCTGGACGAGTTGAATCCCTGCACACTCGGCAGCCTCATCGCGCTCTACGAGCATAAAGTGTTCGTGCAGGGAGTAATCTGGCAGATCAACTCGTTCGACCAGTGGGGGGTGGAGCTCGGCAAGCAGCTTGCCAAAGCGATCCTTCCGGAGTTGCAGGGTTCCGCCGATGTTTCGGGGCACGACGGTTCTACCAATGCGCTGATCAACCTGTACCGGAAAAACCGTCAGATACCTGACTGACCGTTCATCGGAGCGATATATCTGCCAAGGTTCGGGCTCAGCAGGATGCGGTTCTTCCGGTCGATCAGGATAAACGCAACTGCGGGGTCTTTCCGGATGATCTGCAGCGCCTTCTCGTAGCCGAGAATGAAGAATGCCGTTGCATAGGCATCGGCTTTGGCGGGATCGCCGGAAAAAACCGTCGCGCTTTTCAGGCCTTCAGCGGGATATCCTGTTTGGGGATCGATGATGTGGTGGTAGCGCTTGCCCTGCCACAGAAAAAAGTTTTCGTAGTTACCGCTTGTGGCGATGCCGCAGGGTTTCAGTATCCGGAAGGATACAACCGGTTTTCCACCTGCGGTCTGATTGTCAGGGTCTTTGATTCCGGAACTCCAGTACTGCCCGTTTTTGTTTCCGTGCACGTAGAGGTCTCCGCCCGCGTTGATGATGAAATGATCGATACCCCGTGATTTCAGCAGTTCACCTGCCTTCCATGCGGCGTATCCCTTTGCGATGCCTCCGAAACCGATTTCCATGCCTGCTTTTTTGAGGAAAATGGTGCTCCGGAGCGTATCGAGTTCGATCTGCCGGTAATCGACAAGCCTGCGGATAGCGGCGATGCTGTCAGCAGGAGGCGGGATTTTGCGGTTTTTGATGTCCCACAGCCTGCCGAGAGGCCGGAAGGTAACGTCGAAGGCTCCATTGGTTGCACGGGCTATTGCGATGGATTTGCGGGTGACGGTTACAACCGGCCCGGGTACGGAAACTTTTCCTGTCCCGGCATTTTTGTTGACCAGAGAGACCGGACTGGCGTCCTGCCATTCGCTCAGGTCCGATTCCAGTCCGGCAATCAGCCGGAAGGCCGCATCGAATGCATCCCTGATGTTCGCTTCCTCACTCCGGGGTGCTTCGGCCTTGATTTTCATGACTGTGCCCATCAGCACTTTTTCCTGTTCATAGAGACGGTGTTCATTGCCTGGTGTTCCGCAGGCAATCAGGGTTAAACAGAGTGCGAACATTGCACCGGGATGCAGGGAACGGACAGACATGCGAGTGATTCTTATGATTGTCGTTGTCGGGTGGTTCTGAAAATAACAAAAAATGCTCTTCATCAACAGGTTTGTTCCTGTCACCAATCTGTGTTATCCTGTATAAGAACCGGTTTGCCAGATATGTTTCTGCTGCCGCGATCATGAGACCCGGAAGATGCCCTAACCTGCGGAAGTGCGCCCATTCTGATTAAGGAGGAGATGCCCTTGTTTTACCTGTTGCTTACGGGATTTATCGTTTCTGCCGTTTTGCCGTTTCTCTCGAGGAGGGTCAAGGGGTATTCCGGATGGGTTGCCGTGCTGCTGCCCCTTGCTCTCCTTTTCAGGTTTCTTGCTTTCTATCCGCGCATTGCCGCCGGAGAGATTATCCGGGAAAGCGTTTTATGGGTGCCTTCGCTCGGCATCAACCTCACTTTTGTCCTCGACGGGCTGAGTCTTGCCTTTGCCCTGATCATCACCCTCGTGGGCGCCGCCGTGTTTCTGTATGCCGGAGCCTATATGCGGCATGACAAAGAGATGCCGAGATTTTTCTTTTCGATCTCCCTGTTCATGAACTCGATGCTCGGTCTCGTCCTCTCGGACAATATGGCGGCCATGTTTGTTTTCTGGGAGCTGACCGGCATCAGTTCGTTTCTTCTCATCGGATTCAGCCATCATGACCTGCAGTCCAGAAAATCCGCACTGCAGGCCCTGCTTGTCACCGGCGGCGGGGGACTGGCGCTTCTTGCCGGTCTGATTCTTCTTTCAGGCTTGTCCGGTACGATGGAGCTCTCCGAACTTTACCCGCAGCACGATCGTGTCGTCTCCTCTCCGCTGTATCCCGCGATTGCGCTTCTCGTCATGATCGGGGCGTTTACGAAATCCGCCCAGTTTCCATTCCATTTCTGGCTGCCGAACGCCATGGCGGCGCCGACGCCGGTGAGCGCCTACCTGCATTCCGCCACGATGGTCAAAGCGGGCATCTACCTGCTTTCCAGGATGAACCACGTGCTCGGCGGCACAGCGCTCTGGCAGGACAGCCTGCTCGTCGTCGGAGCGCTGACGATGGTGGGAACCGCCATACTCGCTTTCAGCCAGACGGATCTGAAAAAACTGCTTGCCTATTCCACGTTGAGCGTGCTCGGTACCCTCTGCATGATGATCGGTATCGGTTCCGAGCTTGCGATAAAGGCTTTTTTCGTCTATCTCGTTGCACATTCGCTTTATAAAGGCACACTTTTTCTTGTTGCCGGCACCATCGACCATGCTGCCGGAACCCGGGAGGTCGGCATGCTCGGGGGTCTGGGCAGGATGATGCCGTTCACCATGGCGACGGCGCTGCTCGCATCATTGTCGATGATGGGCGTCATTCCGCTTGTCGGGTTCATCGGAAAGGAGACGCTCTACGCATCGATCCTTGAACTCGAAGATTGGGGGAGGTATCTCGTTGTCGCGGCGGTCGCAGCCAACGGGCTGCTTGTCATGATCACCCTGCTTGCCGGTATTCGTCCCTTCATCGGAAAGCTGCCCCAGTTTCCTTCGACGCCGCACGAAGCGCCCATTGCCATGCTTGCAGGTCCGGCTTGTCTTGCCGTTTTTGGCCTGTTGGCCGGACTTTTTCCCGATTATTTCCTGGGATCCCTGCTTGACCGGTTTGCCTCTGTCGTGCTTGCCGATACGCTTACGTTCAGGATAAAACTCTGGCACGGTTTCAACGAGGTGCTCCTGCTGAGTTTTGTGACGTTCTTCTGCGGCATGCTGTTCTCCGTTCTGCGCAGGAAGATGCTGCCCCATCTGAAAGAACGTCACATCATGCCGTTCCTCAAGCCATCCGCCTGGTATGATGCCGCGCTCGAAGCCCTGATGCGGCTTGCGCGTATTCAGACCCGTATCCTGCAGAACGGCAGCCTTCGCAACTATGTTACCGTCATCGTCACAACGGCCGTAGCGCTCGGAGCCGCAGCTCTGGCCGGAACCGTTTCCGCACTGCCGGCGTTTCCGGCAGGCGACGTCACATTTTACGAGGTTGCCATCGTTTCGATAATCCTTTTCTCGATTCTGCTCCTGATCACCTCGTCTTCAAGGCTCAAGGCCGTTATCGCCCTCGGCGTCATGGGGTTTTCCATAGGCATCATCTTCATTCTTTACGGTGCCCCGGATCTTGCCCTTACCTCGTTCGCCATCGAAACGCTCAGCGTGATCCTTTTTGTCCTCGTGCTCTACCGGTTGCCCCGCTTCTCAACCTACTCCACGACGGCCTCGCGCTTCAGGGACGTACTCATTGCCGGTTCAGTAGGCGTCTTCATGTCGGTCATGGTGTTGCTTACGGCCTCAGGCGAACTGGATTCGGGCCTCAAACGCTATTTTGCCGAAGCAAGTCTCCCTGAAGGGAAGGGGCGCAATATCGTCAATGTCATACTCGTCGATTTCAGGGCTATCGATACACTCGGGGAAATAACCGTTCTCGCGGTTGCAGCCATCGGCGTGTTCTCCATGCTCAAGCTTGTCATTAAAGGGTACCCAAAAGAGGAGCGTTCCTGATGTATTCGATTATTCTTGCCACGGCTTCGAAATATCTGCTGCTGCTCCTGCAGATGTTTTCCGTTTTTCTGCTTTTCAGGGGGCACAACGAACCAGGAGGCGGTTTTGTCGGCGGGCTCGTTGCAGCAGCGGCATATGCGCTTTATTTTATCGCCAATGGCATCGGCAAGGCTGAAAAGCTGCTTGCAGTCGATCCGTTGCACCTGATTTCCGCGGGCCTTCTGCTTGCGGTTTCAAGCACATTGCCCGCTTTTGCCGCAGGGCGAAGCTTCATGACCGCCATCTGGTTCGATACAGGAATTTCCCTGTTCGGAAAGGTGGGCACACCGCTTGTTTTCGATACCGGGGTCTATTTTCTGGTTCTTGGAATAGCCCTGAAAATCATTTTTTCACTTGCCGAGGAAGATCGCCCATGACGCTGCTCCTGGCTCTGGTTATAGGCTGTCTGTATGCCGCAGGTATCTTTCTCATTCTGAGGAGGAACATGGTCAAGGTAATCTTCGGGCTTATTCTGCTCGCTCATGCGGCAAATCTTCTGATCTTCACGGTTGGCCGTCTGACAAAGGGAATTCCGGCATTCGTTCCCGAAGGCGCAGGCATGCTCAGCGGAGAGTTTGCCGATCCGTTGCCCCAGGCCCTCATCCTGACGGCGATCGTTATCGGATTCGGTCTCCAGGCCTTTACCATAGTGCTTTTCAAGCGTACCTGGCTGACGCTGGGGACCGAGGATCTCGACCTGATGAAAACAACCGATGAACCACCAAGGGAGTGACCGGTGAACCAGATCGTCATTATTCCCATACTGCTGCCACTGGCAAGCGCGGTCGCGATGCTGTTATTCAGCCGTTCCGTAACGATCCAGCGCATCATCAGCCTCTCGTCCTCCTGTCTGTTGCTTGCCGCGGCAGGCTGGCTTCTGGCAGCCGTCATATCCGGTGGCATGCTTTCATTGCAGGCCGGGGGCTGGGCAGCACCCTTCGGCATCACGCTTGCCGCCGATCTGCTTTCTGCCGTTATGGTTGCGGCGTCCGCCCTGATAGGGTTTGCCACCGTGATCTATTCGTTTGCAGTGATCGATCCTGAACGGGAGCGGTTCTTTTATCACCCGCTTCTCCAACTGCTTCTGATGGGCATCAACGGTGCTTTCCTGACCGGAGATGTTTTCAACCTCTATGTCTGGTTCGAGGTCATGCTCATCTCATCCTTCGTGCTGCTGGTGCTTGGCGGGACGCCGGTCCAGCTCGAAGGAGCCATCAAGTATGTTACCATCAACCTGCTCTCCTCGTCGGTTTTCCTTGCTGCAGCCGGCATCCTGTACGGTATTGCCGGCACGCTCAATATGGCAGATCTTGCCCGGATCGCACCGCGGATTGAACAGAAGGAGCTGCTTTCCGTCGTCTCCGTGCTGTTCATGATCACCTTCGGCGTCAAGGCGGCGGTTTTCCCGCTTTTTTTCTGGCTCCCCGCATCGTACCATACGCCGCCGGTGCCGGTATCGGCGATTTTTGCCGGTCTGCTGACCAAGGTCGGCGTCTATGCCCTGATCCGTTTTTTTACGACGGTATTTCCCCATGAATCGATATTCATCAACGACGTGCTGCTTGTGGCATCAGCCCTGACCATGCTTACCGGTGTTCTTGGCGCTGTCGCGCAGTACGATGTGAGAAAACTCCTCTCCTTTCACATCGTCAGCCAGATCGGGTATATGATTTTCGGGCTTGCCTTGCATTCTCCGCTTGCTCTGGCCGGTGCACTGTTCTATATCGTGCACAACATCATCGCCAAAACAAATCTGTTCTACATCAGCGGCATCGTCGAGCGCATTTCCGGTACCTGGGATCTGAAAAGGGCAGGAGGCGTCTATGCGCGTTACCCATTCATCAGCATGCTTTTCCTGGTTCCTGCGCTGGGCCTTGCCGGAATACCTCCGCTTTCCGGATTCTGGGCGAAATTCGTCATCATCAGGGCAGGCTTCGAGGCGGGTGAGTACGCAGTAACGGGTATCGCTCTCTTCGTCAGTCTGCTGACTCTTTTTTCCATGATGAAGATCTGGAACGAGGCATTCTGGAAGGAGCGGCCACATCAGCAGGAATACGAGGGAATTAACCGTTATGTCTCGATGGGCATTGCCGGAAAGGCGATGCTCCTCTCTCCGGTCGTCATGCTCGGCCTCCTGACTATCCTGTTCGGGATTTTTTTTGAACCTGTTTTCCGTATAGCCGAATCAGCATCCCTCCAGTTGCTCGATCCTCTGCTCTACAGTACCGCGGTACTCGGGAGGAAGGAATGACCCACCTTCTGTACAACATACTGCTGGCTATGGCATGGGTGCTGCTTACCGGAGAAGCCACCATTCCTTCATTCACTGCAGGCATGGTCATCGGCTATCTGCTCTTGTGGGTATCCCGTCCGGCATTGGGCGGGGAGGCCTATTTCCGGAAAATTCCTCTCGTTGTCCTGTTCCTGCTCTTTTTCCTCAAAGAGCTGATCATCGCAAACCTCAAGGTGGCTTTCGATATTCTTACTCCCAAGGATTACATGGAACCCGGAATTGTCGCATTTCCTCTCGATGCCCGAACGGATATGGAAATAACGCTTTTTGCCAATCTCGTGACGCTTACTCCCGGTACGCTCAGTCTCGATGTCTCTCCGGACAGAAAAACGCTCTATGTGCATGCGCTGTATGTCAGGAACGCCGATGCGTTCCGCAGGGAGCTGAAGGAAGGTCTTGAAAAACGATTGCTTGATCTGCTCAGATGACGATCATTGAATTTTCGGTAAACACGGCTGTAGTGCTGATCGGCCTGTCCATTCTTGTCATATTCGTACGGCTTGCAATAGGCCCGTCGATAGCGGACCGGGTGGTGGCGCTCGACCTTTTGTCGGCAAACGCCATCGCCTTCATTGCCGTCTATTCGATCAGGAATAATTCAACGACATTTCTTGACGTAGGCATTATCGTCGCCATTCTTGCGTTTCTTGGAACGGTGGCGTTCGCCTTTTATCTCGGAAAAGGAAAAAAACCATGAGAGAGACTGCCGGAGGCATCCTGCTTTTGCTGGGAACGGTTTTCATTCTTCTTTCAGCTGTCGGCATCTTCAGAATGCCCGATCTCTACACCAGGATGTCCGCCACAACCAAGGCGTCCACGCTCGGTATCGGCCTGGTGCTTGCAGGCACGGTGCTGTACTGGTTCGATATTGCCATCGCCGCGCGCGCAATATCGATTATCGTTTTTCTTTTTCTGACCGCGCCCGTTGCCGCGCATATCATCGGCAGGGCGGCATACTTCGATGGCGTCCCGCTCTGGAAGCACACGAAAATCGATGAGCTGGCCGAGGATCTCGAAAAGAAAAGGGAAGGGGAGAAGTGAACCTGCCGGTGTCCCGGCAGGCGATCGTGCTCTCTGGACTTACTTCACGAGACCTGAAAAGCCCATGAATGCGAGCGAGAGGATGGCCGCTGAAATGAATCCAACCGGCACATTTTTGAACGGTGCCGGAACATCGGCCTCTTCGAGCCTGATCCTGATTCCTGCAAACATGACAATGGCAAGAATGAACCCCATGGCAGAGAAGAATGCGAACACAACCGATGTCAGCAGATCATAATTTTCCTGGATCGCAATCAGCGCCATGCCAAGAATAGCGCAGTTTGTCGTGATGAGCGGCAGGTAGATGCCCAGCGAGCTGTACAGCGACTTGCTCACCTTTTTCAGGACGATCTCCACGAGCTGCACCAGCGAGGCGATGACAAGGATGAACATGACGGTCTGCATGAACTCGATGCCGAAGGGAATCAGCACGGCTTTCTGAAGGACGTAGGTAATTGCCGTGGATACGGTCATGACAAAGGTGACGGCAAAGCCCATGCCGATTGCCGTATCGAGATTCTTCGATACACCGAGGTAGGGACAGATACCGAGGAAGCGCGCAAAGACCACATTGTTGACGAATACCGCGCTGATGATGACAAGAAACATTTCCTGCATTATTTGCTCCCCTTTTTCTTTTCAAGTGCGTTGAGGCCGGCGATGATCAGACCGAGACCGGCGAAGGCTCCCGGAGGGAGTGCGAAGACGAGAATGGTGCTTGCCTCCTCTCCGGCCAGGGGGATATTGAAGATTGTTCCGGCACCGAGGACCTCCCTGAATGCCGAAAGCACGAGCAGGGCCAGCGTGAAGCCGAGCCCCATTCCGACGGCGTCGATCACGGAGTACCAGATGCCGTTGCGGCTGGCAAAAGCTTCAGCCCTGCCGAGGATCATGCAGTTCACCACGATCAGCGGGATGAAGATGCCGAGAGCCTGGTTGAGCTCGGGAGAGTAAGCCTTGATGAGCAGATCGACGATGGTGACGAATGTGGCGATGACCAGCACGAAAGAGGGGATCCTGACGGTATCCGGGATGGCTTTTGCGGTCAGGGAAATGACGATGTTCGAGCCAAGCAGCACGAAGGTGGTTGCAAGTCCCATACCGAGCCCGTTGACGGCCGAAGTGGTGACGGCCAGCACGGGACAGAGGCCGAGCAGCATTTTCGTGACCGGATTTTCCCGGACAAACCCTCTTGTGAGAATATTGAGTGCTTCGTTCATTTTCCTTCGGTTTTTGGATATTGCTCGTTGATGTACTGAAGGCCTCGCTGAACCGCATCGGTGACAGCCCTCGATGAGATGGTGGCGGCGGTCAGTTCGTCGATCTCACCGCCGTCTTTTTTCACTTTCCATGTCGTGCCCTCCAGCGCCCGGCCCCTGAACTGCTCCTTGAACTTCGCCTTGTCGATCTTGTCGCCGAGTCCCGGTGTTTCAAGGTGGTAGACCACCTTGTAGTCATATATTTTCTGTTCCGGCGAGACGCCAAGCAGAATTTCAATTTTACCGCTGTACCCGATGGTGGTTGCGGACTCCACGGCAATGCCCTTCAGGGTGCCGTTCCTGTCGTACGCCTCGTAAAACCTGGTTTTTTTTGTCTCGACGTTTTTCAGGCTGTCTATGTCGAACGGAAATATTTCCTCTATGGCCTTGCGCTTCATTTCGGCTTTGGCAAGCGCAATGGGGTCGCGGGTCAGGTCATCGACGATGGCGAGCAATGCCGCCGCGATCAATCCTACCAGTGTCAAGGTTATGATGGGTCTCATGTTGTTACGGACTTCTTTTGATGGATTGCCTTTCTGTCGTTGAGATCCCAGCTGTCGATGAGCGGGACGAAACCGTTCATGATGAGGATCGCGAACGAAACCCCTTCGGGATAACCGCCCCATAAGCGGATAATCGCGGTCAGGAGGCCGCATCCGAGTCCGAAAATCAGCTGTCCGCGTACTGAAAGGGGTGAAGTCACCATATCTGTGGCCATGAAGAACGTTCCGAGGATCAGTCCGCCGGTCACCATGTGGAAGAGCGGCGGCGCGTAGGCTGCAGGATCGATCAGATGAAATATGGCGGTGAAGAGGAATACCGAGCCGAGCATGGTCAGCGGGATATGGAAGGTAATGTAGCGCTTGTAGAAGAGCCAGCCGGCTCCTGCAAGAAGCGCCAGCGTTGATGTTTCGCCCATGCTTCCGTTCATGGTGCCGTAAAAGCCGTTCACGAGATCGAGCGATTTCATGGCCGCGGCCACACCGTCTGTTTTCAGGATGCCGAGCGGAGAGGCAGCAGTTTCCATGTCAACTGCAAAAGGTACCGGCCAGCTCGTCATGGCTGCCGGGAAGGAGATGAGCAGGAAGACCCTGGCTACAAGTGCCGGGTTGAAAATGTTGTATCCAAGTCCGCCGAAGACATGCTTGGCCGCAGCTATTGCGATGAATGAGCCGATGATGAGCATCCAGAACGGAAGGTTGGAAGGCACGTTCAGGGCGAGCAGCAGGCCGGTCACGAGCGCGCTGCCGTCAAGGCAGGAGGCCGGTTTTTTCCTGATGGTGTCCATGAGCCATTCGAAGCCGATGCAGCTCAGGATACAGACAAGGGTGACCAGCAGCGCCCGCATGCCGAAGAGCCAGACCGACATGATGGTGGCAGGAGCGAGCGCAAGGGCGACGTTGTACATCACCGACTCGATCGAGTCTTTGGTGCGGACGAACGGCGCATAGGAAACGTTGAGGTTTACTGATGGCATGAGAAGTGATTGGTGTTTTTACGCTGATTTTCTTTGCTTCCGACTGCTGACAAGTGCTTTTGCGTATTTTATCCAATGGACGAGCTCCCGTCCCGACGGACAGACATAGGTGCAGCTTCCGCACTCCGTGCAGTTTGCCAGGCCGAGAAGCTGTATCTTTTCAAGCTGCCTGAGCTGCGCGACATTTGCCAGCAGCCATGGCGCGAGCCCCTGCGGGCAGACCTCCACGCACCGTCCGCAACGGATGCAGGCACGCTCCCTCGATTTGCCGAGTGCCGAATTATTGATGAAGAGGATGCCCGAGGTTGTTTTCACGACCGGCACGTCGAGCGAAAAGATTGCCTTGCCCATCATCGGGCCGCCGGAAATGACCTGGTTTGTCTTTTCCGACATGCCTCCGCAAAACGCAATGATGTCGCTGAAACTCGTGCCGATGCGGGCACTGATGTTTTTCTGTCGGGCGATCTCCATTCCGGAAACCGTAACCACCCGCTCGATGAGCGGCCGGTTTCTGCAGACGGCGTCGTAAACCGCAACTGCGGTACCGATGTTCTGCACGATGCATCCTCTGTCGAACGGAAGCTCTCCTTCGCCGACGTTCCTGCCGGTTATGGCGTTGATCAGCTGTTTTTCGGCACCCTGCGGGTATTTCGTTTTCAGGGCCAGGACTTCGATCTTTTTCGGGACTGCGTATTGCTGCAGCGCGTCAATGGCATCCGGTTTGTTCGCTTCTATGCCGATGGCAAGCTTGAGTGTGCCGGGAAAGAGTGATGCCATGATTTCAAGACCGGCAACAACCGCTTCGGGAGATTCGACCATAAGCCGGTGATCGGCAGTCAGGAAGGGCTCGCACTCCGCCCCGTTGAGAATGATGGTATCGATTTTTTTGTCGGGAGGAGGCGAGAGTTTTACATTGGTGGGAAATCCCGCACCGCCCATGCCGACGACTCCGGCATCCCTGATTTTTTTCAGGATTTCCTCTTTCGACATCCCTTTCCAGTCAACCGGAGCGCTGTTCAGACCTTCCGCCCATTCATCCTTGCCGTCAGGTGTGATGAAGACGGTCATGGCATACTGTCCTCCCGGGTGAGGATGCGGTCTGATCGCCCTGACCTTGCCGCTGGTGCTTGCGTGGACGTTCGCCGAGATGAACCCGTCAGCCTCTCCGACAAGCTGCCCTTTTTTTACCTCGTCGTTCATCCTGACCACGGGTTTTGCCGGTTTGCCGAGATGCTGGCTGAGCGGTATGGAAAGTTCGGCAGGCAGCGGCATGACCTCTATCGGGCTGTTTCCGGTATATTTACTTTCCGGAGGATGAATGCCCCCTGTTTTAAACGTCTTCATTTATGAGGCTTGTTTTACAGCGTTCAGGTCCCGCTCCAGCCTGATGCAGTTCACTTTTGTCGGGCAGACCTCGATGCACTTGCCGCATGCCGTACACTTTTCCTGAATGATCCTTGCAAGGAAATCCTCGATGACGATCGCGTTGTCCTCACACACCTTGACACACTTCTGGCAGGCGGTGCACCCCGCATCGCAGGCTTTTTTTGTTGCGGCACCCCTGTCGTGAGAATTGCAGGCGATGAAGTATCGAGCAGCTTTTTTATCCTGCATGACCAGAACGCCGGTCGGACAGACAGGAATGCAGGCTGCGCAACCGGTGCAGAGATTTTTATCGATAACGATCAGTCCGTTTTCGAGGCGCATTGCGCCAAAATCACACCAGGCAATGCAGCTTCCCAGACCGATACAGGAGTAACGGCACTGTTTTGGTCCGGCAAAAGCCTGTGTCGCGGCCCAGCAGTCCTGAATACCGAGATATTGTGCACTCCGGCGGGCAACATCGTTTTTTCCCTGGCACAGCACCACTGCGGTCTGCGCTTTCGGTTCAGCCATCGCCATGCCGAGCGTTTCGCCGAGTTTCACGGCAAGGTCGGGGCCCCCGACAGGACAGGTCATGGCGTTGTTCCTTGTCTCGACCAGCACTTCGGCAAACTGGTTGCAGCTCGGGAACCCGCATGCACCGCAGTTCACTCCCGGCAGGATGCTGTTGACAAGCTTTACCGTCGGGTCCTCTTCGACATGAAACCTTTTCGAGACATAGTGGATGATCAGCCCGAGGGCAAGCGCAACGGCGCCAAGGCTCGACACAGCCGGGATGAATGCATCACTGATCATATGCGTTTATTTTATTCCTGCTATGTAGTAATAGGTTTTGTGTTTCAGCAGCAGTTGCAGTACGAGAAACGTTGCTGCGAGCAACACCGTTCCGGCAAGGAACGACTGCCACAGCCCGAGACCGTAGAGTGCGGCGATACCAAGCACGGCAATGAACACTCCGAGCGGCAGGATAAAGAGCAGTGCTGCTGCCTTGAGTTCGCCATGTTCCCTTACGGAGCATTCAACCATGTCGCCGGTTTTCGCTCCGATGCCGTTATCCGCAAGCACGGTATCGGCATTCGTCAAAGGTTTCTGTCCCATGCTGCAGGCTCCGCAATGCATGGCCGCTCTTGACGAGTCGGGGCAGATGAGCTGCACTTCAGCTTTTCCTTTACAGGTTGTCACTACTCTGGCATACATGCGGCAAATGATTCCCCAGGTTATTAACTTGCGTAATAACTTGTAATTACAAACGTTATACGAGTGATTGATGTCGATGGGCAACGCGAGATGCGCCGCACTGTTCCGGATACGGTCACAGCAGGTTGACCTCCGGAAAAAATGAAACCAAATTTACAAAAAACCGGAACGTCAAGCAAACAGCCGGGAGTGGTCCCGGTTGTTTGCCCTCATGCTTACAGTCCGTTTCGTTTGAAAATGGTATCGACGCTCGTTCTCAGCTTTCCGAGAATGTTCCCGAAGCTGAACAGGGAATTGATCTCTTCAGGGGAGAGGTGCAGCAGCAGCTCTTCATCCCGCAGCACCAGGTCGCGCAGGTGGATTTTTTTGGCCCAGCTTTCCATGGCGTTGCGCTGAACAAGACGGTACGCCTCTTCGCGGGTCATGCCTTTTCCGGTAAGGGCGAGCAGCAGCGTCTGGGAAGTTGTCAGGCCGTAGGAGGAATTGAAGTTCTCTTCCATGCGTTCCGGGTAGACCAGCAGGGTTTCCAGCGAATCGCTGAAAGTGCGGAGCATGTAGCAGAGCGCAATGGTGGAGTCCGGCATGATGATGCGTTCGACCGACGAGTGCGAGATGTCCCGTTCATGCCAGAGGGCGACGTTTTCCATGGCGGCAATGGAGTTCGAGCGCACGACACGCGCCAGGCCGGTGAGCCGTTCGAAGGTGATCGGGTTGCGCTTGTGCGGCATGGCGGAACTGCCTTTCTGTCCCTTGCTGAAGAACTCCTCGGCTTCCCGTACTTCGGTGCGCTGCAGATGGCGCAGTTCCACAGAGAACTTTTCAATGGATGAGGCGATTATCGCCAGTGTTGTCGCAAATTCGGCATGCCGGTCACGCTGCAGGATCTGTGTTGAAATCGGTGATGGTTCCAGCCCGAGTTTCCGGCAGACAGCCGCCTCGATATCCGGAGAAAGATGCTGATAGGTTCCGACCGCACCGGAAATCTTGCCGACCGAGACCGTTTGCACGGCCTTTTTCATGCGATCGAGATTGCGCAGCATCTCCTGGCGCCAGAGCAGCAGTTTCAGGCCGAAAGTGGTTGGTTCGGCATGAATTCCATGGGTTCTGCCCATTTCAATCGTGTATTTGAACTCCACGGCGCGCCGGCCAAGCACGGCAACGAGCGCTTCGATATCTGCAAGAAGAATGGTTCCCGCATCGCGCATCTGCATGGCAAGGCAGGTATCGACGACATCCGACGATGTGAGACCTTCATGGATGTAGCGGGACTGCGGTCCGACATATCCTGCAACATTGGTGAGAAATGCTATGACGTCATGCTTGGTTTCCTTTTCGATTTCAAGTATCTCGTCAACCTTGAATGCTGCTTTTTCCCGTATGGTCTGCAATGCCTCTTCAGGAACGAATCCGGCTTCCGCGCGTGCTTCAACGGCTGCTATTTCAAGCTGGAGCCAACGCTGGAATTTCGCTTCTTCGGTCCAGATTGCCGAGATGTCTTTTGGTGAGTAACGTGGTATCAATGTCGGGTCGGTTTACGGGTTTTGTTGAGGTGCTGTGCGGTAAATGTCCTGAATATAATGTATCGGGCAAAGAAAACCCAGCCTTGAAGGCGGGTGCCGATGGGTGGAGGCAGAAAAGGGTGGGGGTACTCTTCGTATTCACGGGGCGTTCTTCAGTTCATCGTACACCTGCCGGATATAGGCGAGCGCCGCATCGCGGTCGTACGGAATGACTCCGTCGATCACGGCGTTTTCCATCCTGCTTTTGATCGTGCCCACCATCCGGCCTTCGGTGAGTCCGAGCGTCTGCATGATATCCGAACCGTCGATGGGAGGGCGCCATTGGGCGAGCAGGTCTTTTTCGGCCACTTCGGCGATTTTCTGTTCGACATTCCCGAAGTTCTGCATGATGCGCATCACCTTGCGCGGGTTTTTGCTGGTTACGTCGGCCCTGCAGAGGCTCATGAGGTCTTCGAGGTCGGGTCCGGCCTCGAACATCAGCCTGCGGATGGCCGAATCGGTGATCTCCTCCCTGGAGAGCGGTATGGGGCGATGGTGCAGACGCACCATTTTCTGGACGTAGTCGAGGGGTTCGAGCGGCCAGCGCATCGACCTGAATATTTTCGCGACGATCCTTCCTCCGACCGCTTCATGGCCGTGAAAAGTCCATCCTGCCGAAGGGTTGAACCGTTTGGTTGCAGGTTTGGCGATATCATGCAGAAGGGCTGCAATTCTCAGCCAGAGATTCTGCGAATGTTTCGACACATTGTCCACCACCCTGAAAGTATGGAAGAGCGTATCCTTGTGACCGAGACCATCTACCTGCTCGATGCCGGCCATTGCGCTCACCTCGGGCAGGATATCTCCGAGAATGCCGGTTTCGTAAAGTATTCCGAGTCCCCTCGACGGTTCGGGGCTGAGCATGATCTTGAAAAACTCCTGGCTGATTCTTTCGCGGGAGACAATCCGTATCCGTTCGTGCATGGCGCTCATGGCGGCAATCATGCCCGGATCGGGAGTGAAGGCGAGCTGAGCGGCAAATCGGGCGGCGCGCATCATGCGCAAGGGATCGTCGGAAAAGGTCCGTTCAGGATCGAGAGGCGTTTTCAGTATTCCGCGTTCAAGATCGTCGAGGCCGCCGTGCCGGTCGACAAGCGTTCCCCGTTCGGCAGCGTTAAGGCACACGGCAAGGGCGTTGATGGTAAAATCCCGCCGGGAAAGGTCGTCTTCGAGCGTTCCGATTTCAGTGATCGGTTTTCGGGAATCCGGGTTGTAGGACTCCTTTCGGGCACCGACGATCTCAAGCTTCAGTGAGCCGGCCTTTTTGTCGGTTATGTCGAGCTGTGCGGTCCGGAACCGTTCGAATACGACAAAATTCCTGCCGTGCAGCTCGTGTCTGACGGTTTGTGCAAAAGCAACCGGCTCCCCGACAACCATGATATCGATATCGGTGCAGGTCCTCTGCATGAGCGTGTCGCGCACGTATCCACCGACAAGGTGGCAGGGCAGGTTTTCGCGGTCGGCAAGGTCCCCTATGCGGAAAAGGATATCGGGAATTTCCTGTTCTGTGAAACGTTTCATACCTGTCTCCCGGCCTGTGCAACCCTCAGTCGAACAGTGCGGCATTGCCGGCAATTTCATCGGTTATGCGGTCAGCCACCATGACGGCCCGGCGTCCGTCCCTTGAGCTTACCGCTACGGGAAGGTCGTTCCGGACGGCGTCGATGAAATGGCGGAGTTCGTCCTTCAGGGCGTTGGTTTTCGGTACATCGGGGGTGATGTAGTCGAGCACCATTCCGTTCATGGCATCCTTGATCTCGCCGAACTGCTCGAGAATCTTGCGGGCCGCATAGGTTTTTACGGGATTTCTGGAGGAGGCGAGTTCGGGATGTACCAGCCGGAATACTTCCGATTTTCCGCTTGTCAGGTCAAGTGACGCATAGCTTTTCGGTTCATTGCAGAAAAAACGCATTTTGCGGATCCGGTTACGGCTCAGGCGGCTTGCCGTCACATTTGCCGTTGCGCCGTTGACAAAGTCTATTCTTGCCGTAGCCATGTCAAGCTCGTTGGAAAACACCCGGACACCGGAAGCAGCAATGCTTTTGATGTCGGATTTGATGAGGGAGAGCACGAGATCGATATCATGGATCATCAGGTCGAGCACGACCGAAACGTCGGTCACCCTGAGCGAGAAGCCGCTCAGCCGTTCCGCCTGGATATACATCGGCTCCCCGATATACGATTCGACGGCTCGGAGGGCAGGATTGAAGCGTTCGATATGTCCCACCTGGATGCGTACACCGTTCTCCTCTTCAAGACGGATCAGCTCGTCAGCCTCTTCGAGCGTTGCGGTTATGGGTTTTTCAATGAAAAGGTGCTTTTTTCCCCGGAGCAGGTGCCGTGCGATATCGTAATGGGTGCTTGTCGTTGTGGCGATTATTGCCGCGTCGCAGTTCAGGGAAAGTTCCTCGATCGAGTCGAAGCGGTCGATATCGTATTTCTGCGATATTTCTGCGGCCCGGTCGGTATTCCTGTCGAAGATACCGGAAAAATGCACTCCCGAGGATTCCCTGGCGATCTCCCCGAGAAGTCTGGTGTGAAATTCGCCGAGCTTGCCTGTTCCGATAACGCCTATACGCATAAAAATATTTTTCTCTTGGGAACCCGTTCAGGTGATTTCAGTTTCAGTCGAGGGTTCCAGTGCTTCGATTTTATACTTGAACAGGGCTAATGCTATAAAAGTGCCGAGGATGGTGAGTATTCCAGCCACCACGTAGGGGGCATGAAAATTCATGCCATACAGGATGCTGCCGCTGAATGGTCCCATGATTCGGGCGAACGAGTTCACTGACTGTGAAAGCCCGAGAATCTGTCCCTGTTGCTGCCTGTAGCTGTAGAGCGAGATCATCGAAAGGTTGATCGGGGCCACCAGGCTTGTGCCGATGGCAAAACAGAGCAGGATCAGCAGGCCGGCGGAAAAGAGCGTATCCTGCGGGATGAACGGCACGAAAAAAACTCCGGCAAAGGTGAAGAGATGTCCCCAGAGGAACAGTTTGTGTTCGCCGAGTTTCCTGATGAGACGGCTGATCAGTCCTCCCTGCACGATCACCGAAAAAAAACCGACATACGCGAAAATATAGCCGATCTCCTGGTCGGAAGCACCGAAATACTCTTTCCAGAGCAGGATGGAGGCGACCTGCATGTTCACGATGGCAAAGGTGAAGATGTAGTTCGCTATCATCAGCAGGGCAAGCGGTTTTGATCGGAAAGTGAGTTTCAGACCGTTCACGTACTCATCGACCTTTGCCTTGAAGAACGATCCCGATTTCACGCCGTTGTTTTTGCCGGCCAGCATGCCGAAGTCGAGTTTTTGCGCCTGCTTGTTGGATTCCGGCAGGAAGAAGACAGCAAGTATGAAATCGAGGAATATGAGGCCTGAGGCGACATAGCCCACCATCTCGATGCCGTAGTTGTGCTTGAGCAGGCCGCCGATGAGCGGGCCGATGATGAACCCTACCCCGAAGGCGGCTCCTATCATGCCCATTGCGCCGGAACGGTTTTTGCTGTCGGTCACGTCGGTAATGTAGGCCTGGGCGGCGGCGATATTGGCAGAGCCGATGCCGGAAAGTCCTCTTGCGAAGATCAGCAGCGGAATGGTGTCCGACTGTGAGAAGATCAGATAGGAGACCGCCGTTATGAAGATGCTGACGAGCATGACGGGCCTGCGACCGATCCTGTCGCTCAACTTGCCCCAGAGCGGGGAGAAGATGAACTGCATGATGGAGAAAATCGCGGCAATGAGGCCGATCATGAAGGGATTTGCGCCGAGGTCTTTCGCATAGGTAGGCAGAAGGGGCAGAACAATGCCGAACCCGATCAGATCAAGCAGAACCGTAAGGAGAAGGATGACCAGTGGCGATTTCTTCATGCATGCATGCTGTTATATTGCGGCGCCATCGAGCTAAAGGCTCAAAGATAAGCAATTCAGTTCTTTTCCGAGAGGCTCACCGAAAAAACAGGCGTTTTGCCGGTTTTATTTTTTTTCAAGAAGCTTTTCCATCCGGGATATCCCCTCAAGCACTCTTGGCCCCGGTCGCAGAAACAGACTGTTATCGAAACCGTCAAACACCTTTTTGTGGCGAACGGCAGCAATATGCTGCCATCCGTTTCTCTGCATCACACCATCGGCGGCAGGATACCTCTTCGACATGTACATGCAGGCAATCACATCGGGATTCTGCTGGATAACCCACTCCTCGGAGACCTCGAAGTACTCCTTTCCGACCGCGTCGCCGATATTGTGTCCCCCGGCATAGCCGATCAGAGCGGAGGTGTAGCTGTCCAGACCGCCTGTCCAGCAGGGATCGTCCCAGATTTCAAGATAGACCCGCGGCTTCTGCGTGCGCTTGAGGTTCTTTTTCCGGAAATCCGACAGTCCCTGCTCGATGACGGCAGCAAGGCTGTCGGCTTTTTTTGCGCGGCCGGTGAGTCTGCCCAGTTTTCTGAGAGCTTCGGGGATGTCGTCGGGGGTTTTGCAGGAGATGTGTTCGATCCGCATACCCATGGCGGTAATTTTGGCGCTGTTGCGCTCATCCTCGAGATCGACGTCGATGACAATATCGGGGTGGATGGAGGCGATCATCTCCAGCGAGGGTCTCCCGAATGCTCCGGCAACAGGCACTCTTGCCGCTTCCATCGGCCAGTCGCATGCGCTCGTGCGTCCGGCAAGCTGCTTTCCTGCACCGATGGCGAAGATCATTTCGGTAACGCTGGGCGCCAGACTGACAATCCGGGGAGCCCCATCGAGGTTCTCTTTTTTCGGGCTTTCGGCAGGGCTGCATCCGGCAATGAGCAGCATTGCAAGAACGAGAAGCAGAACCGGGTTACGGCCATCAGGCCTCGAAAAGCTTTGCATACTGTTTCAGGATTACTTCGTGATTGAATGCAAGGGGTATAGCCAGCGCTTCTGCAATGGTGAACCATCCGGTTTCTTCAACTTCTTCGGGCATCAGTCGCAGCGTTCCGGACGCAGTGCCGCAGAATGCAAGTGCAACGGCATGAAAGCTGTATTGCGGGAAGATTTCATCGATGTAGCAGAGGAACCGAGGGTCGGAGAATGCGAGGCCGGTCTCTTCACCCACCTCCCGGATAACGGCAGCAAGAGCAGTTTCGCCCTGGTCGATATGTCCTCCGGGGAGGCACCAGAATCCCCTGAAAGGGCTGACGGCTCTCCGGGTGAGCAGCACCGTCGAGCGATTTGCCCTGTCCGGCGCGATGATGGCGGCTACCGTGGCTTTTGTCATGGGGCGGCGGTTAAAAAGGGAGAGGCTTTTTCTACAGCAGGGAAAATGGCAAAAAAAGATGATTTCCGAAGACCCTCCGGATGAATTTCCTTCCTGGTCATTTGTTCGATGTCATTTTTCAACGGCTTGTACGCGTTTTCAGTAATGTCCGGTAAAAAATAAAAAAGGTCTGAAAACACTTGGGAAACGGCGATATTAAAAGTGAGAAAAACAATTGATATCAGCCGTATTCACAAGGAGTTCCAGACCATGAAGCAAGTTACAACGCTATTGGGTGAGTTGCTAAAGATTTTTCCGAGATATGAATTCGAGAAACTCGAAAAGCAGCACCAGCAACCACTACACGAAGTATTGCACGGGCTGGCAACAGCTGATAACCTTGTTCTATGCGCAGATTGGCGGACATGACAGTCTCCGGAGACATTCAAACAAGCCTTGGCGTCCATGCTCAGAAATGGTACCACCTTGGACTTACAGACATAAAACGAAGCACCTTGTCTGACGCCATGAAAAACCGCCCGCATCAAATTTATGAGGGACTGTTTTACAAACTGCTCGACAAGTGCCGGTCAGTTACTCCTGAGCACAAGTTCCGGTTCAAGAACCCACTTTTCTCAATGGATGCCACCGTCATTGATCTCTGCCTGAGTGTTTTTCCTGGGCAGAATTCCGTCAACGCAAGGGAGCCATCAAATTGCACTACCTCTATGATCACCGTGGCTCGCTGTCCACCCATACCGTTATCAGGAACTCGACATGTTAAACAAGGATATCTACCGGGACTACTTCGAACAGATTCTCGATGTTCATGCAAGGCTTGTCCATGAGGCTGAAGAGGTTTCAGCAACTGCCGAAAACGAGGCGCTTCGTCAGGCAGTGATGGATATCGCCTCTTTCGGAGCACGCCAGAAGGCTCTGGCGGAAGAGCTTGAACGGCGGCGGCTCGATGCAGCCTGATCATTCCTGTTTCCGCTGAGCGGGCAGGAGGTGCTCAGCCTGCCCTTGTTGCCCACCAGTCGTCCCCGTAAGTGTAGAAAAGCTCCTCTCCCTTTCCGATATCCCGCAGCGCGTAAAGCACCAGCTCGGGTCCGTTCCGGGTCTCCTCACGGTAGTAAGCCACGTTAGGTTCGGGGGAGTGGTTGAAGAGCATGCCGTACCCCATGACCACGAGTCTGGCGGTTTCGGTGCTGCCGTAGAAGACGTAGTTGAGCAGTTCGCCGCCCACATCCCTGTCGTTCACTTCGAGTGCGGGGCACCGCTCGATGATGTCGCCCTCCCTGATGCCTTCCAGGGCAAAAGCTCCTCGACCGCTGACAGTCGACGGTCCTATGCCGACCACGCCCCTGCATTGAGCCGGCGTGCGTATTTTCAGCTGCATCCCGATTGCGATGCCGGCCATGAGCCCTGCAGCGAGCAGGGCAGGAACAAGGATGTAAAGATTGATGGCCATAGGTTTTCTGCTGTTGGCAAGAACAGCTATGTTACGAAAAATTGCGGTTTGTTGAAATTCGACCGCAAGCTCATTTTTCGTTTACGGGTATCGAACGGATGCGGAGTGAGCCGCACCGACGGAATGATCAGCATTCATTTCGGGTTGTTCATACCTGAAGGAAACCTTACGTAAACTGCCGATGAAACCGGTTGCTTTTCTTCGCTATCTCTGGGCATTTCCCAATACGGCGCTCGGGTTGCTGTTCTTTCTGCCTGCGTTCGTTTCAGGTGGCAGGATCAGGCGCATTGACGGCGTTCTGGAGATATCAGGCAGAACGACAGCCTGGGTGCTCCGGAGAGTTCCTTTTGCCGGATCGGCTGTCGCGCTCACGCTTGGCCACGTCGTGCTTGCCGCGGATGATGAGGTTCATGAGCGGTGGCGCGGCCATGAGCGTATTCATGTCCGGCAATATGAGCGGTGGGGGCCGTTTTTTATTCCGGCATACCTCGCAAGCTCCATTGCCGCAAGGCTCAGGGGCGATGACGGTTATCTCGGCAATCGCTTCGAATCCGAGGCGTTCATGCGGGGAGGGCACATCACGTGAATAGCAGCCGGAGCCGGCATGCAGGGTGAACCGGATATCGCCGGGGTGCAGGATGCCGTGCTGAAAATCAGCGGGCTTTCGAAAACCTATCTCATGGGAGAGGTGAAGGTCGAGGCGCTCCGTCATGTATCGATCGAATTTTTCACCGGCGAGCTGGTGGTGCTGCTCGGCGCATCCGGCAGCGGCAAATCCACACTGCTGAACATCATCGGCGGTCTTGACGTACCTTCGGAAGGAAAGCTCTATTTCCATGGACGGGAAATGACTGCGGCAAGTGAAGCCGAGCTGACGGCATACCGCCGCCGCTCCATCGGCTTCGTGTTCCAGTTCTACAACCTGATTTCCAGCCTTTCCGCTCTTGAGAACATCCAGCTTGTCACCGATATTGCCGAATCACCCATGCAGGCCGAGGAAGCGCTCAGGCTTGTCGGCCTTGGCAACCGGATGAACCATTTTCCGGCACAGCTTTCCGGAGGGGAACAGCAACGGGTCGCCATAGCCAGGGCGGTAGCCAAACGTCCGGAACTGCTGCTTTGCGATGAACCCACCGGCGCACTCGACTACCAGACCGGCAAACTGGTGCTTGAGGTTATCGAAAAAGTGAACCGCGAACTCGGAACGACCACACTCGTCATCACCCATAACGCATCGATTGCCGGAATGGCCGACCGCGTGGTACGACTCGGAAGCGGCGAGGTGACCGAAGATCGCAGGAACCTTGCAAGGCTTACCCCTTCGGAACTTGTCTGGTAGTGACGCCATGAACCTTCTCGGGAAAAAACTGCTTCGCGAACTTCAGTACCTCAAGGGTCAGATGCTGGCTGTGGCCGCTGTCGTTGCGTGCGGCATTTCGGTTTTTGTCTCCATGAGCAGCGTGAAATATTCTCTTGAGGCCTCCCGTGAAAAGTATTACAACCGTTATCGCTTCGCCGATGTGTTCCTGCAGGTCAAGCGCGCTCCGGAGTTCTATCGCGAGAGCGTGAGCCGCATTCCCGGGGTCGCGTCGGTAAACACGCGCATCGTGGCCGATGTGACGCTCGATGTGCCGGGACTTGACGAACCGGCCACCGGAAGGCTGATTTCCGTTCCCGAATATCGTACCATTCCGGTGCTGAATGACCTTTTCATCAAGAACGGCCGCTATATCGAGCCGGGAAAGCCTGAAGAGGTGGTCGCCAGCAAACCGTTTCTCGAAGCCAA
This sequence comes from Chlorobiota bacterium, assembly GCA_016866305.1. Taxonomy (GTDB): domain Bacteria; phylum Bacteroidota; class Chlorobiia; order Chlorobiales; family Chlorobiaceae; genus Chlorobium. Next base: position 24,842 of record VGMX01000005.1, read on the forward strand.
CGGTCTTGTTCCCGGAGACCGGATATCCGCTGTGATCAACGGACGGAAAAAAGAGCTGGTAATTGTCGGCATGGGGCTTTCGCCGGAGTATATCTATGAGGTACAGCCCGGAGCATTTTTCCCCGATAAACGGCGTTTCGGGGTGTTCTGGATAAGTCGAACGGCTCTGGAGTCGGCGCTCGACATGAGCGGCGCGTTCAATGACCTGTCGCTTACGCTCGCTCACGGAGCTTCCGAAAAAAACGTCGTCATGCGTCTTGACAACATGTTCCGCCGTTACGGTTCTCTCGGCGCCTACGGAAGGAGCGAGCAGCTTTCCGACCGTTTCATTGCCGACGAGATCAGGCAGGTGGGTATCCAGATCACCTTTCTGCCGGCGGTGTTTCTTGCCGTGGCGGTCTTTCTGCTCAATATCGTGTTGCGGCGCATCGTTGCCACGCAGCGGAACCAGATTGCCGTGCTCAAGGCCATGGGGTTTTCCAATGAGGAGGTCGGGTTGCACTATCTCGGTTTCGCCTTGGTTCCCACCGCAGCGGGATCGGTTGCCGGAACGCTTCTCGGTGCCTGGCTCGGCAGAAGCCTGATGAACATCTACGCCGATTTCTACAATTTCGCTGAACTGGTCTACTTTTTCCGCTTCAAGGATGTCGCCCTTTCTGTGCTTCTGAGTTTTGGCGCAGCGCTTTTCGGCGCGTTCGGTGCGGTTCGCGGTGCCGTGCAGCTCCCCCCGGCGGAAGCCATGCGCCCTGATTCTCCCGTCATCTACAGGCCTGGCGTTCTCGACCGACCGTCATTGCAGAAAAAAATATCGGTACCCGCAAGGATTATCCTGCGCAATCTTGAACGCCGGCCGTGGAAAGCCGCGCTGTCAGTGCTGATGATTTCACTGGCCGTCGCCATTCTCATTGCCGGTCGCTACACCTATGATGCGGTTGAGTGCATGGTGGCGGTCGAGTTCAACGAAAAGCACCGAGAAGACGTCACGGTTGTTTTCAACGACCCGATGCCGCCCTCCGTGGCATACAGCATCGCTTCGCTTGACGGGGTGCTGGAACACGAATTTTACCGTGAAGAACCGGTCAGGATGGTTTCCGGCCACAGAACCAGGCGACAGTCGATAAAGGGGTTGCAGTCTGCCGAAGGGCTGCAGCGTCTGGTCGACAGGAACAGCCGGCAGATAGCCCTGCCCCCGAACGGTGTTCTCCTGACCTCAACGCTGGCAGGCATTCTCGGCGTGAAGCGTGGAGACACGGTGCGTCTCGAGTTTCTGCAGGGACGCCAGCAACAGCGAGAGGTGCTGGTTGCCGGAACGATCGATGAAATTCTCGGTCTTTCCGCCTATATGCATATCGGGGAACTCAATCGCCTTGCCGGTGACGGGGGGGCGTTCAACGCTGCATATCTCAGGATAGAGCGGACGAAAGCCTCCGGACTCTTTTCGGATTTCAAGGACATGCCGGGTGTCGGCAGCATCATGATGCTCAAGGCGCTCAAGGAGAGTTTCGACGAACTGATTGCCGAAAGCATGACCACCTCGACCCTCATTCTTACCTCCTTTGCCTGTGTGCTTGCTTTCGCGGTGGTGTACAACGGCGCGAGGATTTCGCTTTCCGAGCGCGCGCGAGAGCTTACGAGCCTCAGGGTGCTGGGCATGACCATGGGGGAAATTTCCTTCATCCTGCTTGGGGAACAGGCGCTGCTGACGCTTCTTGCCCTGCCGCTCGGTTTTGTCATCGGTATCGCACTTTCCGCCCTGCTTTCTGTGGGTCTCAGTTCGGAGCTGTACCGCTTGCCGCTCGTCTTCAGCGCCTATAACTTTCTTTTCGCTTTTATGGTTGTTGTTCTTGTCTCGGCGGTTTCGGCTCTCGCGGTCAGAAACCGTCTTGTGGGTCTCGATCTTGTGGAGGTTTTAAAAACCAGGGAATGAGCATGATGGTTTTTTCAAAAACACAGCGCATTGCGGCACTTTCTCTTATTGTTGTCGCAGCCACCCTGTATCTTGTCTTCAGGCCGTCGCCCCTTCCGGTCGATTCAGGGCTTGTGACGACTGGGCCGCTGCAGGTGACGCTCGATGCAGAGGGGTTCACGAGGGTAAACGATCGCTATGTTGTCGGGGCTCCCGTTTCAGGTCGCCTGTCAAGGGTTATCCTTGAAGAGGGTGAGCATGTCCGCAAGGGCGACAAGGTGGCGGAGCTGCTTCCTGCGGCTCTCGATTCCAGGGAGTACCGGGAAGCTTCGGCAAGAGCGGCATCAGCAAAAGCTTCATTTGACGAAGCCGTTGCGCGTGAGCGGCGCGTGGCGCTCGATTTCCTGCAGGCAGAGCGCCGACAGGTGCGCTACCGGAATCTCTACAGGGAGGGAGCGGTTTCACGGGAGGCTTTTGAAATGGCTGAAAACGAAGCGATGGTGCTGCACAAGGAAGCCGATGCCGCCAGATCTGCCGCTGCATCCGCACGGTATGCATTCCAGGCGCAACAGGCTGCGATCGACAGCCAGACAATGGGTATTCCGGTGCCGGTACTCGCTCCGGCTGCCGGAACAGTGCTCAGAATACATGAGAAAAGCGAACGGGTGGTGACTGCAGGAACCACGCTTGTCGATATCGGCGATCCGTCCCGCATCGAGGTTGTCATCGACGTGCTCTCTTCAGATGCGGTGAGGGTCAGAACAGGAAATACCGTGATCATTGACGACTGGGGAGGCGAAAAGTCCCTCCGGGGAGTCGTCAGAACCGTCGAACCCGCTGCGTTCACCAGGATTTCAGCACTCGGCATCGAGGAGAAGCGGGTGAATGTCGTGGCGGTTCTCGGCAGGTTCGAGCCGCGGCTCGGGGACAATTTCCGTGTCCAGACCAGGATCGTGCTGCAAGAGGCCGGCAACGTGCTGAGGGTGCCTGTGAGCAGCCTGTTCAGGGATGCTTCCGGATGGAAGGTATTCCTGATCGAGCGAGGCAAGGCTGTCGAGAAACCGGTCAGGATCGGTATGCGGGGAGCCATTCAGGCGGAGGTGCTCGATGGACTTCAGGAAGGCGACCGTGTGGTGGTGCATCCGACCAACGAGCTGAGTCACGGCATGCGTGTCACCTTTCAGCAATAGGCTGTCACCTGAACCAGACCGAATCGGGATGCCGGGCATGCAGTGTCTTGTCCAGACCCAGCCATTGTCCGGAAGGGAGCAGCATCATCAGCACCGAGAAGATCATGAACGGCGGCAGCGTGAGGTTGTAGAATCCCCCGGCCGCGAAATTCATCACGAGAAAAAGTGCGAAAGCAGCATTTGCCCTGACGCCAAGTCCGAGTGCAAGGCCGAGGCCGATGACGAGTTCTCCGATGGTGACGATCCACGCTATCGGCAGGGCAAGAGGTATGGCGAACTGTTCGAGGTAGATGGCCTGAAAGTCGTTCAGAGCCGGGGGATCGGTTAGCCTTTGGGTGAAAAAAACGTGCATCTTGTCTGTCCAGAGCCACCCCCGGACAAGCTTGTGCCAGAACCCGTAGAGGAAAAAGATTGCGAAAATGTAGCGTCCGGCAAGGAAAAGCACAATGCCCACGGTCTGCAGCGGGTGTGTTTTCATGTACTCCCTGTTCCACGAAAAGGTACTCATACTGCTGTTAAAAGCGTTTATCAAAGCAGAGGCAATATACGAATTTCCCGGAAGTCAAGCTATCGGGGGAGACAGCAGACCTTGGGCAGCAGGCTGTGGGCCGTGGGCAGTTGTCGGAAATCCGGAATCCGGAATACCGTCTGCCGGCGACTGACTGCTGATTTCACATCAGATTCTGCGGATCGACGTCGATGCTCACGGACAGTTTTGCCGAACGGTATCGTGCGAGCAGACTGTCAATCTGACTGCGGATGAAAGAGGGTGAGAGCTTTCCCGAAAAAATTTTTACAAGCAGCTGATAACGGTATCGTCCCTTGAGTTTGGCCAGCCCGGCAGGCGCAGGACCGAGAAGCTTTACCTGTTCTGAGGGAAGATTAGCATCGAGCTGTTCTCTGAAAAAGAGTGCGGCTTCCGCTGACTGCTTTTCCTCGGTCGAGGAGAACTCGAATTTTACCAGTTTTGCTGCCGGTGGGTAGCCGAGCGCCCCGCGCACGGCGATTTCCCGCTCGAAGAACCGCTCATAACTGCCTTCAAGCAGCGAGCGGAACACCTCGTTCTCCTTGTTGTAAACCTGAAGATACACCTCTCCGGGGATCGATGCGCGGCCGGCTCTGCCCGATACCTGTGTCAGCAGGGCAAACATGCGCTCCGAAGCTCTGAAATCGGGTATGTTCAGGCCGATATCGGCCATCAGCACTCCGACGAGGCTGACATCGGGGAAATCCAGTCCCTTCGCCACCATCTGCGTTCCAAGCAGTATTTTCGATTTTTTCTCGTGGAACGCCTTCAGGATGCGTCCATGCGCTCCTTTCGAAGAGGTGGTATCGATATCCATGCGCAGGATCTGTTCATCAGGAAAAAGGGTTTTCAGCTCCTCCTCTATGCGCTCCGTACCGCTGCCCTTGTAGAAGAGATTGCTCGAACTGCATCCGGAGCACTGCTGCGTAAAGATCTCGGTATGGCCGCAGTAGTGGCAACGGAGCTGCATGCCGGTGGCATGGTATACCAGCGGAATGTTGCAGTGCCGGCAGACGGGAGTGTGGGCGCAGTCGAGGCAGAAGACGCTTCCGGCGAAGCCCCGGCGGTTCTGCAGCAGGATCACCTGTTCGTTTTTTTCGATCCGTTTGCGGATTTCCCTGAACAGTCGGTCGGAAATCGACGCGGAGGCCCTTGGTGCTTCCCGCATCGAAATCAGGGTGATTGCCGGCAGTACGGAGCCGTCCACCCGTTCGGGAAGTTTCACAAGCCGGTACTTCCCGTTTCGGGCGTTGTCGTACGATTCGAAGGAGGGTGTTGCCGAACCGAGTACGCAGACCGCTCCTTCGAGCATTGCCCGCATGACGGCAGTGTCCCTTGCATGGTAACGGGGAGTCCGGTCCTGTTTGTATGCTCCGTCATGCTCTTCATCCACGATGATCGCACCCACGTTTTCAAGGGGTGCGAAAATGGTCGACCGTGCTCCCAGAGCGATTTTTGTTCTGCCGCTCCGGAGACTGTGCCATGCATCATATTTCTCCTGGTCGCTCATGGCGCTGTGCAGAATGGTTATTTCGTCATGGAAATGGTGGTGGAAGCGTCCTGCTGTCTGGGGAGTAAGCGAAATTTCCGGTACCAGAACGATGGCGGTTTTTCCGGAGGAGAGCACTTTTTTCAGCAGTTCGATATAGACCAGGGTTTTGCCGCTTCCGGTGATGCCGTGCAGAAGGAAAGTGCTGAACCTATTTTCGTTTGCTGCCCGTACCAGCAGGTCGAGAGCTTCAGACTGCCCGCCGGTCAGTTTTTCAGGGATTTTCGGCGGTTCCGAATAGGTGTTTCGGAAATTGCTTCTCTGTTCGACGGCTACTTTTTTTGCAAGGCCTTTTTTTACCAGTTCGTTAAGCACCACGGAGGAAACCCCAAGTGTTTCGGCCAATGCCGGCTGGTTCTGTTTTCCGAGTGCCTTGAATGCCTCAAGCTGTTTCGGGGCGTTGCCGAGCAGCTTCCCGGCATTGGCGGCAATGTTTTCGGTAACGAGGTAAGCGGTTTTCCGTTTCGGGTGTGTTGTTTCGAATTTCTTCTGCAGCGTGATATAACCGCCTTTCTCGAGTTCGGCGAGCGTACGGTAGAGCTGCTTGCGTCCGAGCCTGCCCTGAAGCTGCCGCACGGTAAGTTTTTTTTCTTTGGCAAGCATCCGCAGAATTGCTCTCCTCAGAGGCGTACTGACGGTTTTCCGTTCAGCGGCTTGCAGTTGAAATCCGGTCAGTTCGGCGACATCGTGTACGGTGGTTCTTACCGCTGCAGGCAAGGCGGCAATAATGGTGTCGAGAGGTGCGGCAAGGTAGTAATCGGCCATCCAGAGACCGAGCCGGAGCAGGTTCGGCTGCAAGACAGGCCGTCCGCCATAGATCAGGTCGGCAATAACCGGGCCTGAATAGTCCGGTGTGTCCCCGTCGTGAAGATCAAGCACATAGGCCGGGAAAAGTGCCTTTCTCCTGTCCTGAAAACCCGCGAGCACCATGCTTCCCGGTTGTATTTCCCCTTTGAACGGGGCAGGGACGGGCAGTTTTACCGGTTCTCCCCTGAAAAGCCTGTCGATGACAAGAAGAGCCTGCATTGCCATGAAAGAAAAAAGCCAGTGCAGCGCACTGACTTTTTTGCGTTACGGTTTGATTTTTCTCGTTGTTCAGCAGGAAGAAAGCGTGCCGAGAATTCTGTCCCGGATATCTTCCACACTGCCGGTTCCCTTTACTTTCCGGTATTTCGGCGCATCGGCATCGCCCTCGGCAGCCCAGCCGCTGTAGTACTCTATCAGCGGGGCAGTCTGTGAGTGATAAATTTCCAGACGCTTCCTGACGGTCTCCTCCCGGTCATCTTCTCTTTGTACAAGCGGTTCTCCCGTTTCATCATCAAGCCCTTCCCGTTCAGGAGGATTGAAGATGACATGGTAGGTTCTGCCGGAAGCGAGATGAACCCGTCTGCCGCTCATTCGGGCGATGATTTCAGCGTCATCCACATCGATTTCAACGACATGATTGATCCGGATGCCGTCCTTCTTCAGTGCTTCAGCCTGGGCAAGCGTACGGGGAAAGCCGTCGAACAGGCAGCCGTTGGCGTAATCAGGCTGACAGAGACGCTCCTTGACCAGCGCAAGAATGATCTCGTCCGAAACAAGCTGTCCCGCATCCATGACTTTCCTGGCTTCAATACCTACAGGGGTTTCTGCCTTTACTGCGGCCCGGAGCATGTCTCCAGTGGAAATTTGCGGTATGTTCAGGGCTTTTGCTATATAGTTCGCCTGTGTTCCCTTACCGGCCCCAGGCGCTCCCAGTAAAATAATTCTCATCAAACGCGACTTAGGTGGGTTTTTTTGTGATTATGGTGAATTTCGGCTTTGAGGGTTTTGCTTCCGGGGACTCGTTCCCGGTGTTCACCACAGAAACAGCGGTACCGTTCTCTTTTTTCTGTTCCCCAGGTTTCTCCTTCTGTTCGGCATCGTTTTCCGAAGGAGTTCTGGAAGCTGTCTTGAACGGGATGGTCTGAACGGGATTTTTCTTTTTGAACTCGACGGCCTTGGCTTTGGGTGATCCGTCGGCCTTTTTGCGGTTCTGCAGTTTCGCTTCGTTAAAAATTTGCTGGAATGCCGCTGTGGAGCCTTTCGGATCGACTGAGCGGTAGTGGTAGTCCTCTTCGTTGATGATCTGCTTCCTGAATTCGAAATCCAGGGCTCCGAGCATCATGCGGATGACCCTGCGGCTTTCGCCCAGGTCGCCTTTCGATTCGATATTGGTGAGAGCCTTGGCGTTAACCGTGGTGATCAGCCGTCCGTTGACATCCTTTTCCTCGTGAAGTCCGAATGTCACGTCGATTTTCATGCCGAGCAGGGCGAACGAGATGACTTCTGCCCGTATCACCGTCATGCCTCCCACGGCGGTTTTTTCATTCTTGAAGTTCCAGCCGACCCACCGTTCAACCTTGTCGGTAATGAACTCCGACAGGTCCTGGGCGGGCAGTTCGTACCGGCGCACTTTCAGTTCGTTGAATACCGGTGTTTCCGATGTGTGCGTGGCGTTGCCGGTCAAGCCGTAGTAGGCCTTGGCGAATTCTGTTTTGAAGGGAATGAAGTCTGTCAAATCCATGATTGTTAGAGCCGGTTAGAATATTGATGCGGTTCTTCCGTGATACGCGGCCCTCCGCCCGCTGCAAGCTGACCGCATGCAGCATCGATGGATGCCCCGTGACTTTTTCTGACAGTTACCAGCAATCCCGAATCAAGAAGAGAGCGCATGAAGACCTCTCTTTCTGCGGTATAAACGGGATCGAAGTTAATATTAACGATTGCATTATAATCAATCAAATTAATTTTACAGAAAAGGGCTCTTGCGAATTTCACGAGCTCCCTGGCGTCTTCAGGGCGGTCATTGACGCCGCGCAGAAGCATGTAAACCAGTGTTACCGGCTGTCCGGTTGCCCGGTTGTACTCCGCAAGCGCCTGCTTCAGTTCGGCAAGCGGATACTGTTTTGCAACTGGCATGAGGGACTCTCGTTTTTCCTGTATTGCGGAGTGCAGCGATACGGCGAGTTTCGTTCTGGACCCCTGTCTGCCCAGGCGAACGATTTCAGGAACAAGGCCGACCGTGGAGATGGTGATTTTTTTCCCGGAAAAGCTGAAACGGTAGCGTTGATTCGTGAGGGTGTCAATGGCGTCGAGCACATTCACGGTATTGAGCAGGGGTTCGCCCATCCCCATGAAGACGATATTGGTCAGGGTTTTCGATCTTTCGTACCGGTCGAGGAGGTAATCGTTGAGGAGATAGACCTGGTCGGTTATTTCTCCCGGAGAGAGGTTTCTTCTGAAGCCCATCCTTCCTGTTGCACAGAAGGTGCAGTCGAGCGGACATCCGGCCTGCGAGGAGATGCATGCCGTTATCCTGTTCTCCGACGCAATGAGCACCGATTCCACGGTCTGGCCATCAGGCATCGTGACGAGAAACTTGGTTGTCGGCAGCTGTTGTCCGCTGCCGGATTCCTGCAGGCACTCCGCTACGGTTGCCTGGCGGATCGCATAAAGCGAGGAAAGCTTTCCTCGGAGCGCAAGGCTGAGGATGCTGATATCGTCAAACCTCAGTGATCGGTGACTGAACAGCCACTGGTGCAGTTGCGATGCCCTGTAAGCAGGTTCGCCGAAGCCTTTGATGACGTCTGCCAGTCCGGTTCTGGTCAGATCCTTTATGTTCGGAAGAGAATGGTTCATGGTCTTGAAACAGGAAATCGGCAGGTTCAGTTCGTTTCATTCCGGCGGGATAGCACCGGTTACGATAAAAAAGGTTTTTTTTGTCTGAAATAAAGGGAAAGTGATTTTGGAAAAAAAGAGTAAATACTTATAGTGTAGTGCAGATAAAATGATTTTCTGACAGCCTGCTTTTCCTTTTCATGCCGTCGCCGGGGCGGATTCATGGTACCAGTATTCATCCATTGCAATAACTTCCGCATCGCACATTATGAGTATAAAAAGCGAAAGTGATACCAGCTATGACCATCAACTGCTTGACAAGGTAATCCATGCCAGGATACGTTTTGCAGCCCTGGCATACCTGCATGCGGTCAATCAGGCATCGTTCGTCGAGATCCGCGATCAGATAAGGGCAACGGATGGAAATCTGAGTGTTCACATGCGCAAGCTCGAGTCTGCCGGCTATATCAGTTGCGACAAGGAGTTCCAGGCCCGCAAGCCGCAGACCATCTACAGTATCACTCCGGTCGGCCGGGAAGCTTTTTCAAACTACAGGAATCATCTCGGTTCCTTTTTCGGCCAGGATATCATCTTTCAGCCAGCCTGACCCCGTTCCGGTAAAAGCCGCGGTTTATTTTTTCCTTAAAGGGAAAAGTAATAGATTAGGTTCTTTTCTTAAAGTGATACGAAACGGATGATATTACCGCGTTACGGGCGCAAGCTGGATTTGAACGAATGGTCTCCTGTGATCGAGGCTCTGCTTGATGGTCGGCATTTCGTTCTGACTACTCATGAAAATTCCGATGGTGACGGTCTGGGAAGCGAAGTTGCTCTCGCTCTGGTGCTCAGGGCTCTCGGGCGCGAAGTGAAGATTGTCAACCCTACCGAAGTTCCTCCGAATTACACCTTTCTGAAGCATGCCGGAGGAATAGAGCTGTTCGACGGGCGGGACGAGCAGGCCATACAGGACATTTCCATCTGTGACGTACTGGTTGTGCTCGATGCGAACCTGAGTGACCGCATGGGCTCATTGCGTCCGCATGTCCAGTTCGCCCGTGAGCTTGGAGGGCTTAAAATTCTTTGCATCGACCATCATCTCGAACCGGAGGATTTTGCCGACGTGATGGTCTGTGAACAGTATGCATCCTCAACCGGCGAACTGGTGTACGATCTTATCACGGCCCTCGAGGAGAAGACGGGGATGCAGCTCATCACCGTGCAGGTTGCCGAAGCGCTCTACACTGCGGTTATGACCGATACCGGTTCTTTCCGTTTTCCCAAAACCACTCCCTATGTCTACCGTCTTGCCGGGGATCTGGTCGGCAAGGGCGCCGATCCTTCATCGATCTATGACCGGGTTTACAACTCCATTACTCCCCAGGCGCTGAAGTTGCTTGGAGCGGCTCTCGGAGCCATAACCATCATGCATGAAGGAAAGGTATCGTCGCTGTTTATTTCGCAGGAGATGATGAAGTCCACCGGCAGCAAACTCTTTGACACCGATCTGATCGTCAGGTATCTCCTGAGTGTTCCTTCGGTTGTTATCGCCGTGCTGATGGTGGAGATGCAGGATGGAAGAATAAAAGCCAGTTTCCGTTCCAGAGGCCCCGTCTATGTGAACCAGCTTGCAAAACGCTATGGGGGAGGCGGCCATATGAACGCTGCGGGCTGTCTGCTGCACTATTCCGCCGAAAAAGCCATAAAAGCCATTCCTGAGGATGTTTGGGCTTTTCTTGAAAATCATGAAGCGACAGCAAGGCATTCCTGAATGCTCTTGAACCCATAACCGAATAGCCCCTTTTTGATATGAATATAACTGTCCACACCGATCCGGTAAGAAAAATCAGGACCGCTCTTTTTGTCGTACCCTTCACTTCGGCAGCATTGAAAAAAAACGGTGAACCGGTTTTGCGGGATCTTGGTTTCGAGGGAAAGGTGCTGCAGGATTTCAAGGCCGATGCCGGAGAGCTGGTTTTTCTGTTTGGATCGACCGGGAAAAGTTCGGCAGAGCGCGTTGTGCTTCTCGGATGCGGTGAAGGCAAGAAGGCGGAGGATTACCGCAAGGCTGCAGCCGTGATGGCCGCAAAGGCGGTGGATATGGGTATTGGCTCGATCACGGTGGATTTTTCCGCCATCCGCTCTTTTGCCGCATCGGCCAAAAGCTCCGTGCAGCGTGTCGGTTCATCGTTCATTGAGGGATGTTTCATCGGAGCTTACCGCTTCGAACGCCTGAAGAGCGGCAAGCTCGCCGGGAAGAAAGAGGGGGGCGGCAAGAAGAAGGAGATCGTCGACCTTGTTCTGAGAACCGAACCGGCTCAGCTCGCTGCGCTGCGTGATGGCGCCGAAACCGGACGGATTGTCGGGTCCTGCCAGAACAGGGCAAGGGATCTGGTCAACCTTCCCGGCAATCTGCTCAATGCCGAAGATATCTCCCGAGCGGCTGCTGAATCAGGTGCGAGAGGGGGGTATGAGGTAACGGTGTTCGGCAAGGAAGAGATCGAGTCCATGGGTATGGGGGGGCTGCTTGCGGTAAACAAGGGCAGTGTCCATCCTCCCACCTTCACCGTGCTCGATTACAGGCCGGCGGGCAAACCATCAAAGACCGTAGCGCTTGTCGGCAAGGGGGTCACGTTTGATTCAGGAGGCATTTCCCTCAAGCCGTCCGAAGGAATGGGTGAAATGAAGTCCGATATGGCCGGAGCCGCTGCCGTTATCGGGGCGCTCGAAGCGGTCTCCCTTCTTAAACTCCCGGTTCGGGTGATCGGCTTTCTGCCCGCTACGGACAACATGCCGAGCGGTTCGGCACTGAAGCCGGGAGATGTTATCACGACCTTTTCCGGCATTACCGTCGAGGTTGGCAATACCGACGCCGAAGGCCGGCTGATTCTTGCCGATGCCCTGATCTATGCGAAAAAACAGTACGATCCCGATATTATCATCGATCTGGCAACCCTTACGGGTGCATGCATCGTCGCGCTCGGCTATGGTGTAGCCGGACTGTTCAGCAATAATGACCGTCTTTCTGAGGATATCTGCAACGCCGGACAGAGAACCGGGGAAAAAGTCTGGCGCATGCCGCTCTGGGAAGAGTATGCCGAAATGATCAAATCGGATGTGGCCGACGTCAGCAATCTCGGTGCAAGAGGAGCCGGTTCGGTCACCGCAGCGAAGTTTCTGGAAACCTTTATCGACGGTCACAAGAAATGGGCTCATATCGATATTGCCGGACCATCGTTCTCGACGGGCAAAAGCGGAGCGAAAGCGACCGGTGCGACGGGTTTCGGAGTGAGACTGCTTGTCGATCTGCTGAGAGCATGGTCGTAAGGAGATGATGCCGTTAACCAAACATGTGTTCTCATGACGGATCAGCAGCGGAGTCCGGTAGTGCTTGTACCAGGGGTTCTTTTCTGGGATGGCCTCTATGAGGTGATGCGCGATGCACTGGCGGCATATGTGCCGAGAGAAAAAATCGCCATCGCCCCGGTGAGTTTTGTCGACTGGGTGGGTTTTCCTCCATCTCCTGAACGTTCCACCAACCGGGTGATGGCCGCCATAGATCGCGCCGTTCATGATTTGCAGAAAAAGTTTCCTGGTGAACCGGTAACGATCGTGGCGCATAGCGGCGGCGGTACGGTAGCCATGATCTATCTGCTTGAGAAGCCGTTTCAGGGTGATGTGTATCATCCCGGCGAATCGGTCAGGAAGCTGGTGACGCTCGGCACCCCGTTTCATACCCATGAACATTACGCCAGAATCAAGACCGATTTCATTTCAAGGCACCTCGATCGCGATTTTTATTCCCGCAAGGAGGTTGTCTCGATCGTCAGCGATCAGTACAAGGGTAATCCACAAGGTTCCCTTGTGGAAAGAATGTGTTACATGTTCTACAAAAGCGTTGCTGAAGATGGCCAGGTAGCCGGAGACGGCATCGTTCCCGCAGGGAGCTGTTATCTTGAAGGGGCTCGCAACGTCACTATTGCGCATGTCGAGCATCTTCCCACACCGCATACCAGATGGTATGGCACAAAAGAAGGGGTTGAACAATGGATTCAGTGGCTGTAAGGCATACAGGGGGTAAACCGGCAGGGTTGCTGCTGGTCGTCATGGCGATTGTGCTGTTTCTCGGCGGATGCAGCCGCCCGGAAAAACCTGCAAAGGATCCCCGGCAGCAGCATATCGAGTCCATGATGGAGATTCTGACACAGGTTCAGAAAAACCTTGTCAGAATCCAGCAGAAAGAGGCCGTCGTCGAGCGCCTTTCCTCCGATATCGAGAAACAGGACTCCAGGGATGCCGAGCAGATCGGCAGGAATATCTATTCAAGCATCCGCTTCATCGATTCAACACTGACGGCAAGCAAGGCGCTTATTGCAAGGCTCGAGGAGGAAAACAGAAAGTCGCAGTACCGGGTTGCTTCGCTCGACAAACTTACTTCCGAGATGAAAACGGCCATCAATGACAAGGATACGGAGGTAAGGAAGCTGAAAGGCCAGGTGCAGCGTCTCAGCAGCGAGGTCTCTTCACTGATGAAGACGGTCGATGTGCTCGACGACTTCATTCAGGAGCAGGGGAATCAGCTCTATACCGCATACTATATCAGCGGCACCTTTGACGATCTGGTTTCGAAAGGCGTTCTCGTCAAGATCAATCCCCTTGAAAAATTATTCGGTAATCAGTACCGTATTTCTCCTGATTTCGATGTGGCGCTATTCAAAAAGATCGATATCACCGAAACCCGGGATCTGTTTTTCAGCAGACCGCTGAAAAACGTGAAAATTATCACGCCTCACACGACGGGTTCGTATGAGCTTGCCGGAGGTGCGACCTCCACCCTGCTTCTGATCCGTGACGAGCAGGAGTTCTGGAAAAAAACAAGGTGTCTTGTCATTGTTTTTGAATGAGAACAGTTCATGACAAGTGCATTTGGCTATTCTGTCAATTGAAATGAAAAAAACAAGTTAACTGATGAAGATTACAATATTCGGTTCCGGGTATGTCGGTCTTGTAACCGGAGCGTGTTTTGCCGAGGTGGGTAATGATGTGCTGTGTGTCGATATCGACCATTCGAAAATAGAGCGTCTCAACAATGGTGAAATTCCCATCTATGAGCCCGGGCTCGAAAGCATAGTGCATGAAAACAGCCGCAATGGCCGCCTGAAGTTCACCTCCGATATCCACAAGGGAGTAGAATTCGGTCTCTACCAGTTCATTGCCGTGGGCACTCCTCCCGATGAAGACGGTTCGGCCGATTTGCGTCATGTGCTGAGCGTTGCAGAAAGCATCGGCATCCATATGCAGGAGTACCGCATCATCATCAACAAGTCCACTGTTCCGGTCGGCACGGCCGATCTCGTTCGTGAAAAGGTGCTTTCGGTGCTTAATGAACGGAACGCAGGTATCGATTTCGATGTGGTTTCGAACCCCGAATTCCTCAAGGAGGGCGATGCCGTCAACGATTTCATGAAGCCCGAAAGGATCGTTGTGGGTGTCGACAACCCGCGGACGAAAGAGTTGCTCCGTTTTCTGTACTCGCCCTTCAACCGGAGCCATGAGCGGTTTATCGCCATGGATGTCCGTTCAGCCGAACTGACCAAGTATGCCGCAAACTCCATGCTGGCCACCAAGATCAGCTTCATGAACGAAATCGCCAACATCGCCGAAAAGGTCGGAGCGGATGTCGAAGAGGTCAGGAAAGGCATCGGCTCGGACTCCAGGATCGGGTTTTCGTTCATTTACCCCGGTGTCGGGTACGGCGGATCCTGTTTCCCGAAAGACGTTCGGGCGCTTGAGAGAACTGCTCGCAAGCACGGTTACGACTCGCGTATCCTGCAGGCGGTGGAGGCGGTCAATCACGACCAGAAAAGCAGCATCGTGCGCAAAATGAAGGATCATTTCAAGGGAGACCTTAACGGACGGATCATCGCGCTCTGGGGCCTTGCCTTCAAGCCCAATACCGACGACATGCGGGAAGCTCCGAGCCGTCGTGTGATGGAAGAACTCTGGCAGGAAGGCGCCTCTGTAAGGATATACGATCCCGTGGCCATGGAGGAGGCAAGGAGAATCTACGGCGACCACGAAGGCCTGTATTACGCGTCCAGCCAGGATGATGCGGTCACCGGTGCAGATGCCCTGGCCATACTTACCGAATGGCTGATGTTCCGCAGTCCTGATTTCGACATGATCAAGCGCGAGCTCCGGGAGCCGGTGATTTTCGACGGAAGGAATATCTACAACCCCGATTTTATGGAGCAGTCCGGATTTACCTACTACTCCATCGGCAGGCGGCCGAGGGGGGTGAACTGATCTGCCAGAACCGGTAAAAGTGGTGCAGCGGGCCGTTTCCCTTGCCGAGACGGTAAGCGGCTCCAGCCCTGATTGCCTCGCAGGTATACGCTTTAGCCCGCTCCACTGCTGATTCCAGATCCGATCCCCCGGCAAGGAGCGCTGCAATGGCAGAAGAAAGCGTGCAGCCGGTACCATGCGTGTTCTTCGACTCGACTTTTTCCGTGCTGAACCACCTGAATCCGCCGCGGTGCAGCAGACAGTCGCTGCACACGTTTCCTTCCATATGGCCACCCTTGACCAGTACCGCCGATGCACCGAGCTTCCGCAGCCGGATTGCGGTCTCTTCCATCTCCTCTTTTGTTGTCGAACAGCGGTCCGCTCCCGTCAGCAGGGCGCTTTCAGGAATATTGGGCGTAATCAGGGAGGCAAGCGGAAAGAGTTTTTCGATCATCAGCGGAACGGCATCGCGATCAAGCAGTTCCATGCCGCTCGATGAGCGCAGCACGGTGTCGAGCACGACAGGCACGTTGAGATGGCGCAGCATGTCGGCTACTGTGCCGATGACCGCTGTGCTTCCAAGCATGCCGATTTTTACGGCATCGATTTCGATATCGCACAGAATGGCCTCCAGCTGCGCTCTGAGGTTCGATACCGGCAGTTCGAGACTTTCACTCACGCCACGGGTGTTCTGTGCCGTAACGCATGTTATGACGCTTGCTCCATAGCATTCGAGCGCGGCAAAGGTCTTGAGATCCGCCTGTATTCCGGCGCCTCCGCTTCCGTCGGAACCGGCAATGGTGAGAACGGTTCTGTAACGCATGGGCAGGTCAGTGATGGTGTTCAAGAAGATCGACAAGGCTGCGGGCTGCCTTTCGGGGCGACCCGCTCCGGCTTATGGCGGCTATGACGGCAATGCCCGAGGCTCCGGATTCAAGCGTCAGAAAAGCATTCTGCGGGGTTATGCCGCCGATGGCCACAACCGGCAGGTCCGTTGCCGTCCGTACTGCCGCGATGGCTTCGGGACCGATCGGTGCCGTATGTTTTTGCTTCGATCCCGTCGGGAAAATATGGCCGAATCCTACATAATCCGCCCCATTGCGTTCAGCAGCTGCGGCTTCATCGGAAGAGGATACCGAGACACCGAGCAGCTTGTCCGGCCCCAGCAGTTTTCGCGCTGCTGGAGCAGGCAGATCCTGCTGGCCGAGATGCACGCCGTCGGCGCCGGATGCAATGGCGATATCCACTCTGTCGTTGACGATAAAGAGGGCTTGGTGCAACCTGCAGAGCGCCTGTATTTCCTCTGCCCAGCGGTACAACTGCTCTCCGGAAGCTGTCTTGTTGCGGAGCTGTATCATCAGCGCTCCTCCTTCGAGAGCCTGCCGGGCAATCTCCACCATCGGCAGAGATTCGTCGGTAATGTAACAGAGAAACGGTGTGGAAGGTATCATCGTACCAGGATGTATTCAAGGGTTTTCAGGAGTTCGGGAAATTTCGACGTATCGTTGAAAAGGGAAATCGCTGCAATGCCGTGAGCTCCTGCGGAACGGCACAGGGCAGCATTTTCGGGAGAGATGCCCCCTATGGCAAATACCGGAACCGGAACTGTACGGCATACGACGTGCAGTTTTTCAGTGCCTTGAGGCGATCCGAACCGCCGCTTTGAAGGAGTATCGAAAACAGGACCGAAAACCAGGTAATCCACCCCTTCATCGACAGCTCTCATGGCCGAATCGGGCGAGTGGGTGCTTTTTCCGGTCAGCATGGCGCCCTTCAGAGAGCGGAGCTTGTCGGCCGGACACGACGATTCCTGCAGATGTACACCATCGAGAGCGGCAGCAGCAGCGATATCGGCGCGTTCGTTGACAAGAATCTTCGCTCCGGTTCCGGCAGCACGGCTTTTTACGGTAACACACAAGTCGAGAAGCGTCGCAGCATCGAGATGTTTTTCCCTGATGATCATCAGGCAGGGAAGGGAAGGGGGAAGCAATGCGATCTGCCGCAGCATCAGCGAATCATGGCATCCACCATCTTCGGTTCCGCTGCTGACGATGCAAATCCGCGGCAATGCCCCTGCACCCGCGTATTCCGGAAAGGGATTGCACCATTCAGGTGCTGATTGGCTTTCAATACTCACAGGCTCAAAAGGTAAGGACGTTTTGTTTGGACTCCAGGCAAAATATTCCCTGCCGTATTGCTTGTCAAAGCGCAGGATTTGCCGTACATATGAAAAAGACTCTTTCTCCGGTGTCTTCGGAGCGTGGTCTGTTTTTCTTTCCTGTGCAATATAATGATCGATTCTTATGTCGCATATTGAAGAACGTATCGCTCGCGCGGGTTCCATGCTTCCCGTCCCGCCCGTTCCCGCAGGGCTTTACCTGCCCGCAATCAGGATTGGTGATATGGTTTATACCTCAGGCCAGCTTCCGCTTCTCGACGGGCGTCTTGTCGAGCCGGGAGGTAAGGGAAAAGTCAACGAAATCAACCAGGGCGAAGCAGCAAAAGCCGCAGGTACGGCTCTTCTCAACGCGCTTGCCGCGCTGAAAAGTCTTGTGGGTTCACTCGATGCCGTGGAGCAAATCGTAAAACTTACGGTCTTTGTGGCCAGCGAATCATATTTCTCCGGCCAGCACCTTGTCGCCAACGGCGCATCGTCCCTTCTCAAGGAGTTTTTCGGAGAGCAGGGAAGGCATGTCCGGAGCGCGGTCGGCGTTGCCGAATTGCCGCTCGATGCCAGCGTGGAGCTTGAGCTTATCGTTGTCTGTAAATTCAGACAGGGGGCATGATAAGGCTTTCATGAACTGATTCTTTCCTCGCTGTTTTTTCGATGAAAAAAACGGCATTTCCCATCATTCCGAAACCGGTTATTTTTCCTCCAATCCCCGTAAATCTCCCGGGGAAACAAGCGGCGATCTCGGGTTAAAAGTTTATAAAACAATAAGATATTATTTTTACCCATTTGTTTTATGACTACTTCTGATACAGATAAGTGGCGTTATAATCATTTCTTATATCAAAATTATTATGAATTAAATATGACAATTGCGTTTTAATATCATTGTTATAATGATGTGATTTTTTGTTGTTATATGATGTCTAAAAATCATAAAAATAATATTTGATAAAATATATTATAATGTTTTATCAAAACAATATAAAATATTTTATATAAATTTTATTTTAATATTTTAATGTTAATAATAATGCTTTATAAGATCTTTGATATAGTTTTTATTGGATGGTTTTTATCTTTATTTATGTTGATCTGAAATGTCTCAGTGAATTTATGTTCAGATTGGCCTAATATGTGATCTGTACTGATTTTATTGTTTTTGAAACTGATTGGTCGGGAGTGATTATCGTATTGATTATTGTGTTATTATGCAGGCAATACCAGCAAAATCCTTTGTGAAGTATTTTTGACTTCCGTTTGTATTTAGCCGGATTCTGTCATCATGTTCCTTCCTGGTTTTTTTTCAATGCATTTTCTCTTGATTGCTGCAGGGTGCGAGGGGAAGCCTGGTGATAAATTATCCCGGGCTGTTGACGTGAGGGTGGGGTTTGGAATGTTTTTTTGCGTTTTTGTTTCATGATCGGTAAAATAGGATTCGAAGAAAAGTTTCGGGGTTCCCGGCAACGCTCCAATTATCAATCCCAGCGCACATGTCCCGCATTCTGACTGTTATCGTTATGGTTGTCATCCTTGCTTTCGGTGTCTTTCTCGGCACGCGATTGAACAAGGGGGAACAACAGGGCAATGGGGCCGAAAGAAAAATGGATGACGCCTACAGCCTGATCATGGATCTGTATGTTGACGATGTCCAGTCCGATTCTCTTGCCGGAGCCGGAATCAGGGGAATGGTCGAGTCTCTCGATCCTCATTCCGTGTATCTTGATCCGGAGGAGGTCTCCTTTTCCCAGGCGGAATTTGACGGGAATTTTGACGGCATCGGCATTGAGTTCGATGTCATCAACGATACGTTGCTTGTGGTTACTCCCCTTTCGGGTGGTCCGAGTGCCGCCGTCGGTATTGCGGCCGGAGACCGTATTGTCGCCATTGATTCGGTTTCGGCCATTGGGATCACGCATCAGGAGGTGCTGCGCAAGCTCAGGGGAAAGCGAGGAACGACGGTAAGGCTGAAAGTGTTCCGCCCGCTCAACGGAAAGGTGATGGATTTTCTTGTCACCAGAGGCCGAATTTCAACGTCGAGCATCGAGGCGGCATTCATGCTTTCAGAAGCAACCGGCTATATCCGATTGAGCCGTTTCGTGGCAACAACGGCCGAAGAGTTCCGGAAGTCGCTTGCCACCCTGAAAGCAAAGGGAATGAGTAGGCTCGTCATTGACATGAGGGGCAATCCCGGCGGCTTTCTTGAGCAGGCAGTCGAGGTTGCCGATGAATTTCTGAAGAAAGACCAGCTTGTCGTCTATACCAAGAGCGCCAAGAATGCCATAGAAGACGCCCGTTATGTCGCCAAATCCGGGGACGGGTTCGAAGCCGGCCGGGTTGCCGTGCTTGTCGACAAGGGTAGCGCTTCCGCCTCGGAAATTCTTGCGGGGGCTTTGCAGGACAACCGGAGGGCGGTGATTATCGGGGAGCTGACGTTCGGCAAGGGGCTCGTGCAGCGCCAGTTCGAGTTCAAGGACGGATCGGCTCTGCGTCTGACCGTGTCGCGATACTACACGCCTTCCGGAAGGCAGATACAGAGAACCTATCGCAAGGGTGATGAAGGGCGTGAAATATATTACAAGGATGCAATGGTCGATTTCAAGCCGGAGAAACTGTTTGCAGAGCCCGGCAGTTATCTGTTCCAGAAAAACAGCGATCTGTCGGTCTACAGGACAGGCTTTCTTGCAAAGGTTCTTTCGCAGTCGGAATCTCCCGGTATCTTTCAGAAAGGGCAGTACGAACTGTTGCGTGATGCCGGCGGTATTATACCCGACTACTGGATAAGCGGGAGACCATATGCCGAACTGTACCAGGAGCTCTACCGCACCGCTTCTTTTGACTATCTTGCCCAGAAGATTCTTGACGATCCGGGCAGTATGGTGCAGCAGTACCGCAAGTCGCCTGATCGATTCCTGAGCGATTACTCCCAGGAAAGCCGCTTTGAATCGCTGGTTGTGAAAATCTGTGCGGAAAAAAAGATTACATTCCAGAAGCAGGCTTTTTTACAGGAACAGAAAAATATCGCTCTTGCGGTGAAAGCCAGGCTTGCTCATCGTCTTTTCGGTACCGAAGGGCAGATCAGGGTCTATGTGATGCAGGCCGATCCGCTCGTCAACGTGGCTTCAAGGGTGCTTGGCCCTGAAGCAGCCCGTGTGCCTTAACATGTCAAAACGCAACAATGTCATGTCCCTGCTTGAAAAAATCAACAGCAACACCTGTACGCTCCGTCTGAAAAACGACTGGCTGAAAATTTTCACCTGTCCGGTTCCTACCTCCGATTTTCTCTCTTTTGTAGGCGTTGCTGAAATTGACGCTCCTCAGCACGCGGTGCTCAGTCTTCTCTACGATATCGATGCGGCAACGGAGTGGGTCTGGAAAACCAGGGAGATGCGACTGCTCAAGGATCTTTCCGAAGATGAAGAGGGGAATGCCGACGGCGGACGTGTCGTCTACCAGCTCGTCAGCGCACCCTGGCCGCTTTTCGACCGCGAAATCATTACCCGTTCCAGAGGGTTCATCGATCCATCCACCTCTGAAGTATTCATCAAGATGGATTGCCTGCCGGATTTCCTTCCCCTTGACAGCCGGTATGTGCGGGTGCCCCAGGCGGAAGGAGCATGGAATATTCTTCCTGTTGCCGAGAATTCCTGCCGGGTGGTCTTCAGGCTGCATATCGAGCCGGGAGGAGAGATTCCGGCCTGGCTGGCCAACATAGCGGTTATCGATACCCCCTATCACACCATGAACAACCTGCGTCAGATGGTCAAAAAGGAGAAATACCGTACCCCTGTGGATGCTCCTTTCAAAAAGTCACCGGGAGATATCATTCAGAACTATCAGGATTTTATAGCCGAATAGTTCTTCCTTGCGGATATTTTTTGCGGTTTTTTCCTTTCATCAAATGTTTGTGTTATATGGATGTTCAGTCGGCTCTGCAGGCAAGCTGGGATTTTCGCGTCGAGCACAAGGGAATACGGATTTATTCTTCGAAAGTGAGGAATTCCGATGTTCTTGGTTTCAAGGGCGAAGCTGAATTTCCCGTTACCTTCAGGAAGCTGATAAGCCTTTTCTACGATACGGCAAACTACCATCGCTGGGTGCACCAGCTTGCCGGTATGGATGTGCTTGAAAAAAACGATTGTCTCGAATATGTCGTGCGCCAGCTCATCAATGCACCCTGGCCCCTGCAGAAACGGGAAATGATCGTGCGTACGGGACTTGCCCAGGCCGGCGAAAATGCCGTAGCCGTAACGATGACCGGCGAGCCGGACTATCTGCCGCCCAACACGCAATATCACCGGGTCCGTCACTGCATGGGCTTGTGGGTTTTCACCCCTGCCGACAGCGGCAGCGTTCACATCACCTTTGTCATGCACGTGAATCCCGGCAGTGACGTTCCCTCACCGGTCAGCAACACCGCGATGTTCGAAGTCCCCTTCTACTCGTTGCAGAACATGAAAAATCTTCTGACCAGCGGCGCCTACAATCCTCCCTACCCCGAGGAGATCGAAAACCATCTCTGTATTATCTGAGATGCTCCCGGCAGGCCCTGATGAGCTTTTCAGCCCTGACGGGCACCGCCCCTACCTCCTGGCATACGGTTCCCGCGGCGAGGTTCGCCATCGCCGCGCTGCTGACGATATCCAGTCCTGCCGCCGTGCAGAGGGCAAGCACGCCGATCACCGTATCGCCCGCTCCGGAAACGTCGGCAACGTCAAGCGACGCGGCGGGGATATGGGTGAATGATCCGTTGTAGATGGTCATCCCTTTTTCACTTCTGGTTATCACAATGTTTTCCGCATCGAGTTTCTCCTGGAGTTTCAGACATGCCGCCTCGACCTCCCGGTCGATGTTATGCACCATCATGCCGAGAGATGATGCGAGTTCGGAGAGGTTGGGCTTGAAGACCGTGCTGTTGCGGTAGCTGAAGAACCCCTGCAGTTTCGGATCGACAAGCACCGGAAGGTCATGGCTGCGTGCAATGCCGATGACTTCTGCTACAAGCTCCGGAGTCAGCACGCCCTTGTTGTAATCTTCAAGAATGAGCGCATCGATCGACCCGGCAAGCTCTCGCAGCTTTTCAAGAATACTGTGAGCAATCCCCGCATCGACAGCCGAACGGCTTTCGAAGTCCACTCTGGTGATGTGATGGTTCTGCGAAAGAATTCTTGTCTTGCAGGTTGTCGGGCGGGATGGGTCGCAGACAAGGTACTCCCCGGAAAGTCCCTGGCTCCGGAAAAGATCGAGCAGAACCTCGCGGCTTGCATCGTTTCCCGTCACCCCGATCAGGATTGTCTCTGCACCCAGGGAGAGGGTGTTGCGCGCAACATTGGCGGCTCCGCCGAGACGGTGGTCCTCATGCGTGACATCCACCACCGGTACAGGGTATTCCGGGGAGATGCGCGATACATGCCCGAAAATATACTTGTCCAGCATGATGTCGCCGATGACCGCGATTTTCAGCCGGCTGAAGGATGCGATGATCTCTTCTACAGGAAGGGAGTGCATGAATAGTGACGGTTTGTTGATAATGCCGTTGAGCAGGTTGCTGCAGTATGCGCTTTTATGCGTATAGGTAACAAAAATAGCTCTAAATTCCAGAACAACCGTAAACCGGCAATCCGGGGGTTTTATTTATTATGAATTTTTGTTATAATTAAAGCTAATCATTTTTAAGCTTTATCTTGAAAAGCAGATACGAAAGCGGATACGATCATGTTCGACAGTCTCACTGATAAATTAGAGCTTACCTTTAAAAAGCTCGCCGGTCAGGCAACCATAAACGAAATCAACATCGGTATCGCCATGCGCGATATCAAGCGGGCGCTGCTTGGTGCGGACGTCAACTACAAGGTTGCCAAAAAGCTCGTTGAGGATATCCGCGAGAAGTCCCTCGGCGAACAGGTCATCAAGAGCGTTTCTCCGGCGCAGATGATCGTCAAGATCGTCAGCGATGAGCTGACCGAACTGATGGGAGGCGAGAACAAGCCGCTCAACCTTTCTCCCAAGAAGCTTCCGGCAATCATCATGGTGGCCGGCCTTCAGGGTTCCGGCAAAACCACCTTCTGCGCCAAGCTTGCCAGGAGGCTGAAGAAAAACGGAAAGAACCCCATGCTGGTGGCTGCCGACGTATACCGTCCGGCTGCAATCGACCAGTTGAAGACCCTTGGTGCAGATATCGAGGTTCCGGTGTTCTGCGTAGAGGAGCAGGATGCCATGAAAGCCGCCATGCAGGGGCTCGAGGTCGCTCGTTCCGGAGCGAAGGACGTGCTGATCGTCGATACAGCCGGACGACTGCAGATCGACGAGAAGATGATGGCCGAGGCTGAAGCGATCAAGCATGCGCTGAAGCCGGACGAGCTGCTGTTCGTCGTGGACTCCATGATGGGCCAGGAAGCCGTCAATACTGCCAGGGAGTTCAACGAACGGCTCGATTTCGACGGCGTGGTGCTCACCAAGCTCGACGGCGACGCCCGCGGCGGTGCGGCGCTCTCCATCAGGCAGGTCGTGGAAAAGCCGATCAAGTTCATCAGTATCGGCGAAAAGGTTGATGACCTCGACCTTTTCTATCCCGACCGTATGGCCCAGAGAATTCTCGGTATGGGCGACATCGTGAGTTTCGTGGAAAAAGCCCAGGAGACGCTTGATCTCGAGAAAACCATGCAGATGCAGAAAAAACTCATGAAGAATGAGTTTGACCTGAACGACTTTTTCGACCAGCTGCAGCAGCTCAAGAAAATGGGCTCCATTCAGGGCCTGATAGAGATGGTGCCGGGCCTGAACAAGATGGTGCCGAAACAGGAGATCGACAATCTCGACTTCAGACCTATCGAGGCGATGATCAACTCGATGACCCGCCAGGAGAAGGAGAATCCCGACATCATCAACGGGAGCCGCCGCCAGCGTATCGCAAGAGGGAGCGGAACCAGGGTGCAGGATGTCAATCTGCTGCTCAAGCAGTTCGGCGAGATGAAAAAGATGATGCGTTCGGTGTCGAAACTGTCGCAGTCCGGCAGAAAGATTACGTCGCAGAATCTTGCGCTTGACAAGTTTTTAAAACGATAACGTATTTCAACTGTTAACATTAACTAAACTTTTGAAGCATTGGTAAAGATCAGACTTAAAAGAACCGGAAGAAAGAAAATGCCGTTTTACCAGATTGTCGCTGCCGATTCACGCGCACCGCGCGACGGCAAGTTTCTGGAAGTTGTCGGGCACTACCAGCCGACCGCGAAACCGCATGCCGTAACCCTCAAGAAAGACCGCGTTTCCTACTGGATGCAGACCGGCGCACAGCCGACCGATACCGTTCGCAGCCTTATCCGTTCTACCGGTCTTCTGCATGAGCTGAGACTGCGCAGCCTTGGCCGCAGCGAAGCGGACATCACTGCGGAGATGGAAAAATGGCAGGAGAAGCAGGCTGAAAGGCGTCAGAAGCGTCTTGCGGTGAAAACCCGCCGCCGTCAGGCCAGGAAAGCTGCCGAGGCGAAAGCTGAAGGCGGAGAGGCCTGAAGGGGGTAACTGCAGTTTGAATCTGTTTTCCGTATGGAGCGCTATCTGACGGGTACCATACTCAAGCCGAAAGGGTTGAACGGCGAGGTCAAGGTGTATCCGGTTACGGATTATCCCGAGCGGTTTCTTTCGCGGAAGTCCTGTTACATAGGGAAAACGGGCAGCGAAGCGGTGCTCTGCAACGTTGTCCGCGCCTCGCTCGCCAAAGGCTTTGCATGGCTTTTTTTTGAGGGCATAGAAAGCCGTGAGGCGGCTGAAGCCATTTGCGGCCTGAACCTCTATATCGAGGAACAGGAACTGCAGCCGATGCCCGAAGGGCGCGCATATCTGCATGAACTGATCGGCCTTGCCGTCGTTGACGGCAGCGGCAATGACGCGGGGGTCGTTACCGATGTGCTGCAGATGCCGGCCAGCGAGGTTTACGAAGTGACGATGAGCGGGGGCAGGGTGGTATTGCTGCCGGCCATCGAAGAGTTTATCGAAGAGATCGATACCGAAAGACGCCTGATGGTTGTTCCGAGGTTCGAAGAGTTTTTGTGAATTGTTCCTGACACGCGTGGAGAGCCGGAGGCATCATGGCACCATTACGGATTGATGTGATCTCCGTTATTCCCGGCTTTTTCGATTCGCCGCTCGAAAACGGTCTGATCGCGATAGCCAGGAAGAAGCAGTATGCGGAAATTCATGTGCACAACCTGCACGATTACGGTCTCGGCCGCTACAGGCAGGTTGACGATACCCCGTTCGGCGGCGGGGCAGGCATGGTGATCCGTCCCGAGCCTGTTTTTGCATGTATTGAAACGCTGCTTGCCGAAAGGGCGTACGATGCGGTTATCTTTCCCTCACCGGATGGAAAACCCTTCGATCAGCCCCTGGCAAACAGGCTTTCGCATGCAGGGAACCTCATCCTGCTTTGCGGGCACTACAAGGCCATGGACGACCGGGTACGTCAGCAGCTCGTCACCATGGAGGTTTCCGTGGGAGATGTGGTGGTTTCGGGTGGCGAGATTCCCTCGCTGCTGATCATGGATGCCGTACTCAGGGTGGTACCGGGCGTGATCGGTGACGGAGAATCAGCCCTCAGCGATTCCTTCCAGACCGGCATGCTGGATTGCGCCTGGTATACCAGGCCTGCGGAGTTCAGGGGGATGAAGGTTCCGGATGTGCTGTTGTCGGGACATCACCGCAACATCGAGAAATGGCGTTACGAAAACGCCCGGCAGCGGACGCTCGAACGTCGCCCCGACCTGCTTGACAGAACGGTTTTTGAAGAGTGAACAATAACGTAATAACGTATAAATAGTTGTCGAAAAATGGATCAGTTAATTCAGTTAGTTGAAGCCACACAGAGCAGGGCAGATTTTCCGGAGATCAACCCCGGTGATACCGTAAGGATACAGCTGAAGGTTATCGAAGGAGAAAAAGAGAGATTGCAGGCTTTCGAGGGCGTGGTCATCAGCGATCGCGGCGCCGGAGGCTCCAAAACCATCACCGTCCGCAAGATTTCGCACGGCGTGGGTGTCGAGAGGATCATCCCGGTCAACTCTCCGAATGTCGAGAGTGTCACCGTTCTGAAGCACGGCAAGGCAAGAAGGGCGAAGCTCTTCTATCTGCGCAAGCGCACCGGAAAGGCTGCACTCAAGGTCAAGGAGCGCAAGACGGCGGTCAAAGCCTGAGATTTTCCGCTTGATTCCGGCAGGCCCATGCAGGGCTTGCCGGTTTTCTCTTCCCCTTGTCTTCGTTACCGTTCAGGCAATCCTCAAAAAAGGGCTGCCCTGAGTCGGCATTTTTTTTGTCTGATCGCCTTTCTCTTTCCGGACGTTTCAATGCGTATATTATCGCTCCGGATGAGCCCCACAGGGGCCGGGGCCCCAGGCATTCCCTTATTGCCGGAACGCCTTTTGCGGGCGTCGTAACACCACTTTCAACAGGGATGTTCGTTATGATGCAGATAGGCGATTACCGTTTGTATTCCCTCGACGTGCAGGATTTCGCGCTCGACGGCGGGGCCATGTTCGGTGTGGTGCCGAAGGTGCTGTGGGAAAAGCTTGCACCAGCGGACAACCTGAACCGCGTCATGCTCAAAACCCGGTTGCTGCTGATTTCAGGCCATGGACGCAACATTCTCGTCGATACCGGCATGGGTACGGCATGGAGCGAGAAACTGCGCACCATCCATGCGCTTTCGGAGTTCAGGCTCGAGTCCGCCTTGCAGGCCCACGGGCTCACTGTGCAGGATATCACCGATATCATTTACACCCATCTGCATTTCGACCATGTCGGAGGCGCTTTCATGCCGGCAGGAGATCGGCTCGAACCGGTTTTTCCTGCAGCCCGGCACTTTGTACAGAAAGAGAACCTCCTGTCGGCCAAGCATCCAAACCAGAAAGAGAAGGTCAGCTACTCGGCGGCTTTCGTCGATGCGTTCGCAAACCTCTCCCGTGTCGAGCTGCTCGACGGGCCTGCCGAACTGTATGCAGGCATCGAGGTGTTCGTCAGTAACGGGCACACAAAGGGTCAGCAGCTCGTGCGCGTGAGCGACGCAAGCCTTTCGCTTGTGCACGGCGCGGATCTCGTCCCCTCCTCGGCGCACCTTCCGCTTCCCTGGGTGATGGGCTTTGATATCGAACCGCTCACGGTGATCGACGAGAAAACCGCCCTGCTCGAACAGATGCTTGAAAAGAGCGAGATGCTCTTTTTCGGCCACGACCCCTTCAACGAGGCAGCAACGCTCAAGCGGGGCGAAAAAGGCATCATGGTTGATTCCTTCATTACCCTGTAACCTGCCGGGAAGATGCCGTCCGAACTGTCTCAGGAGCTTGTCATGCCTTTCAGGGAAAAGGTGTTCGCCTTCTACCGCCTCAACCGTCGTTCATTTCCCTGGAGGGAAACCTGTGACCGGTACGCCGTCATGGTGAGCGAAATCATGCTGCAGCAGACCCGGGCCGAACGGGTGGTGCCGAAATTCACGGCGTGGATGGAGCGATTTCCCGAAGCGGCATCCCTTGCCTCCGCTTCGCTTCGTGATGTCCTCGCGCTCTGGAGCGGACTTGGCTACAACTCCCGATGCATGAGGTTGCAGACCTGCGCGCGCATGGTTGTGGATCGGTTCGGCGGCGTGGTGCCCGCAACTCCCGTGGAGCTGAAACGCCTTCCCGGCATCGGCGACTACACCTGCCGATCCATTCCCGTCTTTGCCGACAATCTCGATGTTGCTGCCGTCGATACGAACATCCGGCGCATCATCATGCATGAATTCATGCTGCCCTCAGAAACTCCGAAGCAGGAGATACAGGCTCTGGCGGAACAGCTCCTGCCGGAAGGCCGCAGCCGGGAGTGGCACAATGCACTCATGGACTACGGTTCGCTCTGGCTGACCAGTCGTGCGACCGGCGTCCGTTCGCTCACGAAACAGTCGAAATTCCCTGGATCCCGGCGCTGGTACCGGGGGAGGCTGCTGAAGGAGCTTCTTGCAGCAGGCCAGGTTTCTTTCGAAGAGCTGGAAGTGAAGTACGGCGAATGTCCCTGGGGGGTTCAGGAGATCGTCGGAGGGCTTGTTCGCGAAGGGCTTGTGGAGGAAGGAGAGAGCGGGAACGGACGGATGCTTTGGATCAGGGAGCGGTAGGCGGGTCGGGGATTCTCTGCCGCCCGAAACTCACGGTTTCCGGTTCAGGCAGTGAATCCCATTTTTCTCGGCCAGCCAGTAAGCGCATTCCGAGGGAATCGAAGCGCATATTTCCAGATACGAGCCTGACACCTTCGAAATGATGAGCGGGTATCTGGAGCTTTTTTCCAGGCTTTTGCGGGCATCTTCGACTCCGGCTTTTCTTGCCCGCTGCTGCCTGATCATCTCCTGCGCGAGATTGTCCAGAAACACCGATTCAGTGAAGACCGATCCGGGATGAAGTGTCCGGCACACCCTTTCGCCGATCGCGATGCTTCGTGCGTTCCGGATGTATTCCATTGCCTGGTCGAGTGTAAGGAGCTGGGGCTCGAACTTGCCGATTTTCCTGAGAAGAAGTTTTTTTTGCCTCTCCAGGCCGGACTTCGGTTCCGGCGCATCGAACAGGTCCAGTATCTTCCGGATGCTTTCGAGTATGCTGCCGTCCCTGTAGTTTTTAATGGTTGCCATGATCGTGTCAAAAGGTTGGTGCATCGGCAGGCGAAGCCCGGGGTTTCCGTTCATCGGCTCCTTTCGCCCGAAGATGCACGGACAAGCGCATCTCGTTTGTTTCTTCCGGGAGCGGAAAGGAAGAGATCGGGAATCCGTTGCACGGCAGGGTATCCGGGGCGATCGGTGTCCATTAGCGCGTGCTGCAACGCAAGCCGAACCGCCGGATATCTCCCGATTCATGTCGCCAGGCAGAAACGCTGTCCTTCCGGCGTTCTTCGGCGTGTTTTCGTTCGCTGAAATCCGGGAAACATCCGGTTTTCTGCAGGATCGAGGCTATGGCGGAGGCATCGGAGCCAACGGCTTTTCGAATGCTTTTCTCCTCCTCCATTCCGTGCGGGTTTTATCCCTTTCCTGAACAGAGAATGGGTTTTGATGTAAAATAGTAAAAATAGAGAAGATTTTCAAGCGTTACCGGCCTGTTTCTGCTTGAGGCGGGTGCAGGAGGGGGAAGCGGGGGGATTGCCGGCAAGCAGTTACTCGGTGTTGTATACCATGTTCAGGGCGTTGTACACCTTGTCAATCTCCTGAACGTACTTTTCGGTGATGGCTTTTCGTTTCAGCTTCAGGGTTGGCGTCATGTCTCCTTTCTCCACGCTGAACGCTTCGTCGATCAGGAGGAACTTGCGCACTTTCTCGTGCGTGGCGAGCTGCCGCGAGATGGTTCGCATGAGCTTTTCATAGATCTGATGAACAGCCTTGTTCTCGATCAGTTCCTTGTTGGAATTTGCCGCAATCGAGTTCTGGGCGGCAAACTCCGCGAGTTTGGCGAAATCGGGCACGATGACCGCGATGAGGAAGGGGCGTTTTTCACCGATCACGATCACCTGATCCACGAACGGGCTGTCCGCAATCAGGTTCTCGATCGGCTGGGGTGCGATGTTCTTGCCGCCGGAGGTGACGATGATGTGCTTTTTCCGGTCGGTGATCTTCAGGTAACCGTCCGGGTCGATCACTCCGATGTCCCCGCTGTAAAACCAGCCATCCCTGATCACCTCGTTTGTAGCGGTTTCGTCCTGCCAGTATCCCTTCATGATGTTGGGGCCTTTCAGCAGGATCTCGCCGTCTTCGGCAATCTTTACCTCAACGTTCGCCACTGCCGGGCCGACCGTGCCGAACTTGATCTTTTCAGGCCGGTTCACGTTGGTGACCGGTGAGGTTTCCGTCAGGCCGAACCCTTCGAGAATAGGGATCTCAAGTGCCTGGAAGAATTCGCCTATTTTCTGCGGCAGGGCGGCACCGCCTGAAACGAAGTAGCGGAGTCTTCCGCCGAACTTCTTGCGGATCTTGTGGTACACCAGTTTGTCCGCCAGGTTATGCTGAACGGCAAGCGGCATCGATACCCGGTTTTTCTCGTTCATCTGCCGGTGGTACTCCTCGCCGGTTTTGATGGCCCAGTGAAAAATTTTCTTCTTCACGGCGCTTTCGTTGCCGATCTGCTTGAGCATGTTGGTCTTCATCCGGTCGAAAAGCCTCGGCACGGTGAAGATGATGGTGGGTTTGGCCTCGGTGATGTTGAGCGATATGGTTTCGATGCTTTCGGCCAGGTAGATGGAGGCTCCGCATGAAAAGAGCAGGTAATATCCTCCGGTACGCTCATAGGCGTGCGAGAGCGGCAGGAACGAAAGACTGCAGTCGGTTTCGTCGAGCCGGATGACCGTCGAGCAGGATTTCACGTTTTCGCAGAGGTTCCGGTGCGAGAGCATCACGCCTTTGGGCAGGCCTGTCGTGCCTGATGTGTAGATGATGGTTGCGGTATCTTCGGGCTCCACCTTGATGCCGTCGAGAATCCAGGGTTTGTCCTCGAGGATTTTCTTGCCGGTCTTTTTTGCATGGTTAAGGTCGATCACGTCCTCGATGGGCTCTTCGAGCCTGTTCAGCACGATCACGAGGCCGAGATCCGGCAGGTTCTGCCAGATGGAGAGAATCTTTCCGAGCTGCAGCATGTTGGAAACCACGATGCCTTTGGCACTGCAGTTCTTCAGGATGTATTCGATCTGGTTCGGGGGCAGCGACGGATAGAGGGGCACGTCGATCGCGCCGATGGTGAGGATCGCCATGTCGGAAAGGTACCATCCGGGCCGGTTTTCGGAGAGAATGGCCACACGGTCCTGCGGCCCTATGCCGTTTTCCCTGAGAAAGGCCGAAAACGCATGCACATCCTTTTCCAGCGATTCGTAGGGGATCGGTTCATAGACGCCGTTGATTTTGCGGGCGATGGGGAATTTATCCTTTTTGCCCCGGTAATGGCTGAAAACGGAAGAGAAGAGCTCGGGCAGGGTATGAAATTCAGGATTGATGAGTCCCATAGAGCGCAGGTGTTTATCTTAAGGATGTGAGTATTGAAAAGAACAATACAGAAGCTCCCGTTCGGCGCGACGGAGCGGCGGAATTTCCGGCCCGGCGCCCGGTGGAGCAGGAAGGTTGCAAGCGATTAAAAAAATAATTAACAATACAATATTATCTTTGCAAAGAGCGTCTGGTACTTTATGGTATCTTTTATGTCTGTTTTTTACCGGTTTTATGCAGTCAGCGAAAAAAAAGAGTGATAATCTGCCGGGATATGCCGGCCTTCTGTTTGGCCTTGTTCTCATCATCTACCTTTTCAGCCGGATTGACCTTGCCGGTGCAATCGGGAGGATCACTTCGATAGGGGTATCCTCGGTGCTCATTCTCCTGCCTTTCATGGTGCTGCATGTGGTCGAGACCTTCGCGTGGATAAAGGTTTTCCCGCCGGGTATTCCGGCAATTCCGTTTTTTCCCCTGCTGAGAATACAGCTTATCGCCGAAACCGTTTCCATGACGCTGCCGGCGGGAGTTGCGGTCGGCGAACCGCTCAGGCCCTATCTCTGCAAGCGTTTTATCAATCTGCCGGTACCGGAATCGGTGGCCAGCGTCGCGGTTCGCAAGCTTATGCTCGGCGCCGCACAGGGACTCTATACCCTCTTCGGGGCGCTTGCGGGCTACGGCTTCCTGCAGGCTGTTTCCAGCCGGATCATCGGGTTCGGGGGACTCGGTATGATGATGGTTGTCAGCGGCCTGGCGGTTTTTCTGCTTTTCATGCTGTTTCTTCTGCTGCTCCTGAACGGAAAGGTTGCCCGGCAGCTCCATACGTTTCTGATGCTTGTGCCGTTCAGGAAGGTCAAGGCGTGGCTGCTGGAAAAGGAATCGGGTTTTCTCGACACCGACCACGCACTTGGCAGCTACAGGGGTTCGCCCTCCGGAGGACGCTTTCTGGCGATGAGTTACTACGTGCTTGCGTGGTTCATGCTTACGGCCGAGAGTTATATTATATTGCATCTTCTGGGGGTCGAGATCTCATTTTACCGGATTTTCGCAATCGACATCGCCCTTGCCATGCTCCGTTCGCTGTTTTTCTTCATTCCTTCCGGGCTTGGCGTGCAGGATCTCGGCTATCTGGTTTTTTTTCAGGCGATCGGCATGCATGATTTTTCGGCGACCGGTGCGGCATTTGTGCTGTTGAGGCGGTTCAAGGAGGTGCTCTGGTATGCTGCCGGTTACGGCGTCATGTTTCTGTCGGGGGTCCACCTCAAGGATGCGGAACGTATCAGCGGCAGTGAGTGATGAAGAAGAAGATTCTCTTTATCTGCGGTTCGATGAACCAGACCACCCAGATGCACCAGATTTCGGGATGGCTGGGCGATTACGATCGGTATTTTTCCCCGTTTTTCAGCGACGGACTGCTTGGCCTGGCCAGCGGCATGGGGTTGCTCGAATTCACCATACTTGGCAAAAAACGCTCCAGCAGGGCGCTTCAGTACCTGCTCGACCATGACCTGCAGCTCGACATTGGAGGTATGGCCCGCGACTACGATCTGGTGGTTACCTGTACCGACCTGATCGTGCCCAAAGAGATCCGCCGCAGGAAGATCGTACTGGTGCAGGAGGGAATGACTGAACCGGAAACCGTGCTTTTCCATCTCGCACGGAACTTCCGCTGGGTGCCGCGCTGGGTGGCCGGTACGGCCACGACAGGCCTCAGCGATGCGTACGAAAAGTTCTGCGTAGCCAGCGAAGGGTACCGTGACCTGTTCATCCGCAAAGGGGTCAACGCCGAAAAACTGGTGGTGACCAGCATACCGAATTTCGACAATTGCGAGCGATACCTGCGGAATTCGTTCGAGCACCGGGACTTCGTGCTGGTCTGCACCTCCGACAACCGCGAAACCTTTATTTACGAGAATCGGCGCCGGAACATCGAGAAGTATCTCGATATGTCCGGGGGGCATCAGCTCATCTTCAAGCTTCATCCCAACGAGAACGCCCGGAGAGCCGTGCGCGAAATCAGTACCCTGGCTCCCGGCAGCCTCGTGTTCACCGAAGGCAGGACCGAGGAGATGATCGCAAACTCCCGCATGCTGATCGCACAGTTTTCTTCCACCATTTTCGTGGGGTCGGCTCTCAACAAGACCGTGCACTGCAGCCTGACGCCCGAAGAGCTCAGGGCGCTCACACCGCTGCAGAACAAGTCGGCAGCCCGACGGATTGCCGATGTGTGCCGTAACGTTATCGACGGATAGGAGCCCCGATGAAGACTGTTGCCATCATTCCCGCACGAGGCGGCTCGAAAGGGCTGCCGGGAAAAAACATCCATCCCGTGGCCGGGCGTCCATTGCTTGCCTGGAGCGTGCAGCAGGCCCTCGATTCGGTACGCATCGACCGGGTGTTCGTTTCTACCGACGATCCCGCAATTGCCTCGGTCGCAAGGTGCTGCGGAGCCGGGGTGATCGACCGTCCGGCAGGACTCTCCGGCGACAGGGCCACCTCGGAATCCGCATTGCTGCACGCCATCGACCGGCTTGAATCGGAACATGGCATCGAGGTCGGCCTTGTGGTGTTCCTGCAGGCAACCTCTCCGCTGCGCAAGCCGGGGGATATCGACCGGGCAATCGAGAGGTTCGAGGCCGAAGGTGCCGATTCGCTGATTTCCGTTACCCGCCTCGATGACCTCACGCTGTGGGAAAAGAAGGCTCACGGCTGGGAGAGCGTGAATTTCGACTGGCGTAACCGAGGCATGCGCCAGGATCGTGCCGAGCAGTATATCGAGAACGGCTCCATCTACCTCGTCACTCCCGAGGTGCTGAAAACTTCCGGAAACCGGATCGGACGGAGACTCGCCGTCTACGAAATGGAGTTCTGGCAGACGTGGGAGATTGACACGCTTGAAGAAATCGATTTAATTGAGTATTACCTGTTCAAGAAAAACCTGGCGAGCCAGGAATCCGGTCCGGAGAACCCATCATAATCCATCAGCCCATGCAATTCTTTCTTTCCACCGATCTTCTGATCGGCGTCAATGAGGCCCTGAACCTGCAGGAGCAGGTACGGCAAGCAGGCATGAAGAAGCCCGGTATCATCTACGATGCAAATCTTTCCTCGAACCTTTATTTCCAGGATGTGCTCAAGGGGCTTGTCGGCCGTTTCGGTGACTGCGTGGTCTACAGCAACGAGTTCAGGGGAGAGCCCACCTACACCCATCTCGAAAATGTGGCGGAATTCTTTCGCAGGAACGTGCCGGACGGCATCGTGGCCATCGGGGGCGGCAGCACGCTCGATCTCGGCAAGGGGGTTGCGCTCCTGCTCACCAATCAGGTGCCCGCACTTTCCCTGAAGGGGTTTCCGGCAGACGTCCGCGATCCGGTGCCGCTCGTCACCGTGCCGTCGCTTCTCGGCAGCGGTGCGGAAATCAGCTTCAATGCGGTGTTCATCGACGAAGCCGAAGGACGCAAGCTCGGCATCAACAGCCGGAAGAACTTTCCCAGAAAAACCGTGATCGACCCCCAGCTCTCCATGACCGCTCCGATGGAGAGCGTGATCGCCTCGGCAATGGACAGCCTTGTGCACTGCGTGGACAGCTTCGGTTCGCAGAAACACACCCCGCTGAGCAGGATATTCGCCATCGAAGGGTTCCAGCGCACCTTCTACGCGCTCCAGCAGGGTCAGCTCGACCGCGCGGAGTCGCGCATCGACCTCGCCATCGGCAGCGTCTGCGGCACCACCGCGCTTATGAACTCCGGCGACGGACCCACCAACGGATTTGCCTACTATCTCGGTGTCAGGCACAAGGTGCCGCACGGGCTTGCCGGCGCCATCTTCCTCAAGGAGGTGATGCGCTACAACTTCGACCACGGCTATGAAAAGTATGCCATGCTCAATCCCATGCGCTCCTCTCCCTCGCCGAAGGAGGCTACCCAGGAACTGCTCGGGGAGCTGGACGAGCTGTACCGACAGCTTGACATACCGAACCTCGTGCCTTACGGCTACGGCAAGGGAAACGCCGCCGAACTTGCAAAAAACGTATCGGAAGCCCTCAAGGGATCGTTTGCCGGCAACCCCGTAGCCTTTACCGAGGATTCGGCACGTCAGGTGATCTACAACCTGACCTGACGGCAATCGGGACCATGACGAAAATTGGAGTGTATAGACAGGTTCACCGGGATTTCCAATATCCTGCAGCGATGTTATCCCACTGCAGAACAGATACAGGCAGGTTTCCTAACGTAACTCACTAAAACGAAAAAAATGGCAGGAGCAGAACTTATAGGCCGCGAAGAGCTGGCAGAAATACAGGAGCTTTTCAGTCACGACAAGGTGAACCTTTACCGCTATGGAGGGGGGAACTACAAGGCTCGGGAGTTCGAGGAGCGGTTCGCCCGGTACATGGGGGTAAAGTACGCGCACGCGGTTTCCTCCGGTACGGCGGCCATTCACTGCGCGCTTGCCGGCGCGGGTATCGGTCCCGGTGACGAGGTGATCACCACCGCCTGGACCTTCATCGCCCCGGTCGAGGCCATCAGCGCACTCGGCGCAGTGCCGGTACCGGTGGAGATTGACGAAACCTACCACCTCGACCCGCTGGAGGTGGAAAAGGCCATCACTCCCTCCACGAAAGCCGTGGTAGCCATTCCCATGTGGGCCCCGCCTCAAATGGACGAACTGGCGGCGATCTGCGAGCGCCGCAACATCATGCTCATCGAGGACGCCGCCCAGGCGCTGGGAGCCTCCTACAAGGGTCGCAAGCTTGGCACCATCGGCCGGGTGGGTTCCTTCTCCTTCGACGCGGGCAAGACCCTGCACACCGGAGAGGGCGGCATCATCGTCACCAACGACCGGGAGGTGTACGATCGTGCAGCCGAGTTCTCCGACCACGGCCACATGCACCGGGAGGGGCTGCCGCGCGGCAAGGACCCGCGCAGGGCCAAAGGGCTCAATCTGCGCCTCAGCGAGGTGACAGCGGCCATAGGCCTGGCACAGCTCGGCAAGATCGACCTGATTCTCTCGCGCACGAAGGAGAACAAGAGGAAAATCAAGGAGGCCATACGCCATCTTGGCAACATCACCCTCAGGCCTTTTTCGGACGAGGAGGGCTCGCAGGGCGACACGATGATCTTCCGCGTGCGCGACCGCGAGGCGGCCCTGCAGTTCGAAGCGCACCTCATGGAACGGGGCTTCGGCACAAAAATCCTGCCGGAAGCGCTCGACTGGCACTTCGCCGGCGTATGGAACCACCTGCTCCCCGAGTTCGATCGCTATCGTGACGCCGATCTCGAAACGCTCTGGCCGAGAACCGGCGCCATGCTGCGCAGCAGCATCTGCCTGAACATCCCGGTGCTGATGGACGATGCCACCATCGGGCGGCTCATCGAGGCAATCATCACCGGATCGGAGAGGATCGGGTAGCAGGGAAGAGCAACAGGGAAATGCCTGCACGGCGATGCGGGTGTTCCTGTTCCCGGGACAAAGGTCAACGCATCAGACCGGACATAAAAAAAGCCTGCTGGTGAAGCAGGCTTTTTAAGCTGAAAACAAGGCTTTCGAGCCGTCGGGAGCAGGGAGAATCATCGGCAAACAAGCCCCGTGCAGGGGCGCGAGTGCCAGGGTTGCATGACCGGCGTAAAGCTTTTTGAGGCGAAGAGCGGATTCGAACCGCTGTACAAGGTTTTGCAGACCTCTGCCTGACCACTCGGCCACTTCGCCATACTGTTCAAGGGAAGTAAAGGTAAACAAAGAAAACCGTTATTTCAAAACCCCATGCGATTATTTTACGCGCCGGTCTCCTCATCTTCTCCGACGGGCGCGATACAATCCTTGCGGATGTACTGCGGGTTGTTGATGCGGCGCGACACGCGGTGGAGCCCGATGACTCCCGCCTCGGCGGGACGGAGCAACCGGGCGGCAGAGCTGTCGCCTGCGTCGAGCCACTCCTGCCAGGTTTCGGGTTCGAGGATCACCGGCATGCGCTGGTGGATGGGCCGCATGTCGGGGTTCGCCGCCGTGGTGATGATGGTGCAGGAGGTGAGCGGCGGGCGCTCCTCCCCGGGCGGCTGCCAGCGGTCCCAGAGTCCGGCGAGCGCCATGGGGCGTTCGTTTGCGCGATGGATATACCAGGGCGACTTGACACTCGCGTTCCGCTGATCGCTCCACTCGTAAAATCCGCTGACGGGGATGATGCAGTGGCGGCGGTTGAGCATGTGGCGGAAGTAGCGCCTGCCGGCAAGCCCCTCGGTGCGGGCGTTGACGGGTCGGACCTTCGGCATGCTTTCGGCCCAGTGGGGGATGAGGCCCCACTGGGCGTTCGCAAGCACGTTTCTGCCCTCGTCTCCGAGCAGCACGGTGATGGTGCTCCGGGGGGCGACATTGTAACCAGGCATGAAGTGGTAGTGCTCGTCCCGGATGAAGGGAACTCCGCCTTCCCGCAGTTCGTCGAGGAAGCGCAGGAGTTCGAAAAATGCGAATCTGCCGCACATCTGATCAGGGTTTTGTAGTATGTATGCTATAACGCTGCATGATGCTCTAAAACTTCCCTTGAACCTATGGCACATATTTTTACTGAAATAACCATACCGGGTCCGCCTGCCGATGTCTGGCACGTGCTTGCCGACACGGCGGCCTGGCCGGGGTGGAACCCGCTCGTCACGGCAGTGAAGGGTGTTCCGGAAAAGGGGGGTGTGATCCGCATCCGCCTGAAAGTCAGAATGCTTCCCGCGCTCTGGGTTCCGGTCCGGGTTGAGACCCTCAGTCCTCCGGAGAGGCTCTGCTGGAACTTCACCCTGCCGTTCGGCTTCTTCCGCGCCGAGCACTGCTTTTCGCTTGCCCCAGGTCCAGGCGGAAGCACCCGGTTCAGCAACACCGAACGGTTCACCGGGCTGCTCGGCGGTGCTGCGGGCACCATCATGAACCGCTTTTTCCGGGAGGATTATGCAGGCATGGATCGTGCACTTGCCGGGAGGGTTGCCGCCAGGTAAGCTGTACGATCCATGCCGGAAAAATATCCGGCTTCCGGGGCTACGAACTGCCGCTTTTCAGGGTTTATATTGTATTGTAGGGCTATGCCGGATGAACCGTTTAACGCAGGAGAACCATGCAGGATCTGTCGATGGTGTTCGAAGGAGCCGCAGGGCAGGGAGTGCAGACCATCACGAGGCTGCTCCTGCCCGCCCTGAAGCGGAGCGGTCTGGAGGTGTTCGCCTGCACGGAATTCATGTCGCGCATCCGTGGCGGCAGCAACTCGACCGAGATCAGGGTGGCGTCAATTCCCCGGCGGGCGTACCTGAAGCGCATCGACCTGCTTTTTGCGCTCTCGACCCGAGCCAGGGAAAATCTCGGAGAGCGTATCGGCTCCGGCACGCTTGTTTTTGCTGATCCCGCGGAGTGCCCGCTTTTTCCCGAAGGCACCTGCATTGCAGCTCCGGTCAGGACGCTCGCGCTTCAGGCCGGCAGCCCGGTGTATTCGAACACGGTGGTGGCCGGCATGGTGTTCGGCCTGCTGGGACTGCCGCCGGAACCGCTGCAGGAAAGCGTCGGCAGGGCCTTTTCCCTGAAAGGGGAGGATATTGCGGAAAGCAACCGGCATGCCGCCATGCTCGGCTATGACTGGGGCGGAAGCTGTCCTGCCGGGGAGCGCCTTGCCCTGCCGGAGGTGCAGCCGAAGGAGGCAGGAGAGCTCATGATCATGGACGGCATCTCCGCACTCGGTGTCGGCACGGTAGCCGCGGGATGCAACTTCATCAGCTCATACCCCATGTCACCCTCGACCGGGCTCCTGACCTGGCTGGCAAGGCAGGCGGGAGATTTCGGCATCGTGGTGGACCAGGCGGAGGATGAAATCGCGGCAGTCAACGCCGGTCTCGGTGCTTCATACGCAGGAGCGCGTGCCGTGGTGACCACCTCCGGCGGAGGGTTTGACCTCATGCAGGAGGGGCTCAGCCTTGCGGGCATCATGGAACTGCCGCTGGTGGTCCATCTCGGACAGCGTCCCGGCCCGGCTACGGGAATGCCCACCCGCACCGAGCAGGGCGATCTCGGCCTCGTGGTGCATGCGGGTCACGGGGAGTTCCCGCGGGCGGTATTCGCGCCGGGAACGCATGAAGAGCTTGCAACGCTTGCCGGTCATGCGTTCGGGGTGGCCGCACGTTTCCAGATGCCGGCATTCATTCTCACGGACCAGTTTCTGCTCGATGCTGAAACAACGGTGGACGCCGATGCTCTCAGGCGTCTCTATCCGGTGGATGGGGTCACCGAAACCGGTGACGCCTACCGACGCTACGCCTTCACTCCTGACGGGCTGAGCCCGAGAGGTGTGCCCGGTTTCGGCAGCGGCGTGGTACGGGCCGACTCGCACGAGCATACCGAGGAGGGGCTGATCACCGAGCGGTTCGAACTGCGCCACAGGATGATGGAAAAACGGCTCGGGAGGCTCCGGACGCTCCGGGAGGAGGCGCTCATGCCCACAGCCATCGGCCCGGTCGGGGATGCCCGCACGCTTCTCGTGGGCTGGGGATCGAACCGCGGAGTGATCGAGGAGGCGCTCGAGCTGCTCGGCGAACCCGCCATTGCAGGACTCCACTTCCCGCAGGTGTTTCCGCTGAACCCTGCTGTCGCCACGCTCATCGGGGATCGGAGGGTCGTGGTGCTGGAGAACAACGCCACCGGCCAGTTCGCCGATCTGCTGCTTCCGGAAACCGGCATTCGTGCGGCAAGGCGCATCCTGAAGGCAACCGGCGAACCGTTTTCCGTCGAGGAGGTTCTTGAAGCGTTACAGGAGGAGGTCAGGCCATGAACGACCGGCAAACCCGTTTCGACATGCCCCCGCACACCGACGTGGCCTGGTGCCCCGGTTGCGGCAACCACCTGCTGCTCAGGGCGGTGAAGGGAGCCCTGGAGGAGTGCGGTATCGACCCCCTGCGGCTTGTCATGGTTTCGGGCATCGGACAGGCGGCAAAAGCGCCGCAATACATCAGCTCACACATGTTCAACGGCCTGCACGGCAGGGCGCTGCCTGCAGCGCTCGGCATCAGGCTTGCGAACCGCAACCTCACGGTGGTGGTGGAGTCGGGAGACGGAGACATGTACGGTGAAGGGGGCAACCACTTCCTGCACGCCATCCGCAGGAACTTCGACGTGACCGTGATCGTGCACAACAACATGGTGTACGGCCTCACCAAGGGGCAGGCTTCCCCGACCTCGCAGACCGGCATGAAGACGCCGGTGCAGGTGCAGGGGGTGATGCTTGAACCCTTCAACCCGCTTGCCGTGGCCATTGCGCTCGATGCACCGTTCGTGGCGCGGAGCTTCGCGGGAGACGAGGCGCTCACGCAACGCATCATCGCCGAAGCCATCCGGTTCAGGGGGTGCGCCATCGTGGATGTGTTCCAGCCCTGCGTGATCTTCAACAGGCTGAACACCTACCAGTGGTTCCGCGAGCACACCGCTCCCGTGCCGGAAAGCCACGACCCCACAGACCGGCTTCAGGCCTTCGCGCTTGCCCTGCAGAGCGAGCCGCTGCCGCTCGGAGTGTTCTACCGCAACGAAAACCGGGCGCTGTACGAGGATTTGGTCGCCATTGCCGAAGAGCCGCTGTTCCGGCAGCCGCCACCGTCCCTGGAGGCCATCGAGCGCATGCTCGGCCCTTTCCGGCAAGGCTGAGGGGATATGCCTGTCAATCATACAGGAGAAAAACCATGAGCGGACTTGACAACATGGCCTGCGAACCGTGCCGGAAAGGCGCAGTCGCGCTCTCCGGAGAGGAGGTGGCGCAGCTGCTGCAGGAGATTCCCGGCTGGGAGGTGGAGAGCCTGGAGGGCGTGCCGCGTCTCGGGCGCACCTTCACCTTTCCCGATTTCCGGAGCGCACTTGATTTCACTCTCAGCGTTGGGGAGCTTGCCGAGCTTGAAGGGCACCATCCCAGGCTCGTGACCGAGTGGGGCCGGGTGCGGGTGGAGTGGTGGACCCATTCGGTGGGCGGCCTGCACCGCAACGACTTCATCATGGCCGCCCGAACGAGCACCCTCGCTGCCTGACACAGGCTTGTCTGAGAGGTAGGGAGCTGGAGTGGAACTTGCCTGAGCCCCGTCTTTGATAAATTGCCAATGGCGCAATTTTTCAGTTCTTATGCTTCATGAAATACCGTATTTTCCGGAATGCCGTAAAGCATGTTGCTGGTTCTCTTGAGCACTTGAGCAAGCCTCATGTTATGCGCCTTCATCCCATGTTGCAGTAAGAGAAACCGGTATAAGCGGAGAAACCCTGAATGAGCAATCCTTTTTTCGATCATCCCGTACTCAACTCCCCATACACCTGTCCTTCACGGCACTGGGAACTCGACGAACACGGCCAGCCTACCCGGAAGATCATCGAGACTCGCCGACCGGCGCAGTTCATCACGCCAAACTTGTGTATATATTTTCTATTTGCTAATATATTACACCAGATTGTTTTGCTGTAAGTAACCCCCCAAGTTGAAAGAGCATGAACCCCTCATACGCAGCGCTTATTGCATTGCCATTCTTCCGTGCTCCGGAATCCTGAAGAAATGGATTCCGGATTTTTTTTCGGAGTTCGCTTTGACCGGACCTTGGAAATTTCGGGTCGATCAGGCCTTGTTCTTTTCTGAAACGACTGTCCCCCAATCAAATCACAGGAGCAGACAATGAGCAACTATCCCGTCACTGATTTTCAGGGAGATTGCGGCGAAAGTTCGCAGCAGGGACGCCCAAACAGTGTATTCTCTGCCAAAGGGCTGCAATGCAACGAAACCGCAAGTATTCTTGGCAATACCGATCTGAGTACGTGCATGCGCGCCAATAACGACGCAAAAGTGTATGGCATAACCCTGACCGGTTCCCCCGGAATCTACGATTTTGTTGTCAATGTCGATGCCCAGGGCCCCCGTGGATTCGGTAGCGGCAGCATGTATCTGGCTTTTACCGACGAGTCTGGCGATACCTACTACCTGTCGATCTACAGCAGCACCCGTTCGGTACACACGGTTCGGTACAACAGCGAGAAACCCGCCATCAAAAGGATATGGTGGAGCGACTACAGCTTTACCGTCTGAACCTTTCCTCGTGATGCCAGTCATGCATTCCCGCACAATGTCATGACTGGCATAATTCCTGTTTTCGTTCCGGCACTTCACTTTACAGGTGGAGACCGGCAGCATTCGCCTGTTTGGTTTCGTAAGGCTCCATGATGTAGCCGAGGCAATCCTGCAGGATAACCTTCACGTCGCGGGTGAACATCGACGGGACGACCGGCACCCTGGTGAGGATGCGGTTCCCGCTGAAAAGCAGGTAGTGGTCGGTGACGTCGCGGTTCTGGTTGTCGATGACAACGAGCGGCGGACGCCCGTTGCGATAACGTCCCAGTTCCGTTCCCCCGGGCACCCGCTCGAAATTGAGCGTTTCGAGGTCCTCACGAAAACAGGCATCGGTATCGTCGTCGCACGGGCCGAATCCGGGCCGGATGCCTTCGGAGAGGAGGATTCTTGCCGTGGTATGGAACAGATCGTTGTGGTGATTGGCCGGTGGTGTGAAAAAGCTTTCATCGGGCAGCTCGAGGCAGTGCCGGAGATAGTTTTCCACATGACTTGTCCCTGTCGCGTTGCCTGAAACACCGCATTCAAGCGTGACCGCCGGGCATATGGCGGATAGTGCGACCGCAAGAACTTCGTGCGGTTCGGTAAACCAGACGATGGTTTTGCTGAACCGCCGCGCAAGCGAGAGCGACTCGTGGTCAAGCCGGTTGATACAGCCGTAGTGCGGGTTCCTGCCGGTGTTGTTGTGCAGGTCGATGCCGGCAATCGGATTCGCCCTCGATATTTCCGCCAGCACATGCCTCGCCAGCAGGTGTTCCGGATAACGTTCCCCCTGCCAGATGCGGTTGTAGTCGGTCTGCCCGTCGAGTTTGCGCACGCCCCGTACCGCGGCGGCCACGTTGCCGACAAGGAGCAGCAACGGTCTCGGCAGCGGATACAGTGGAGCGCCATATCCGGCGAGGAGCTGCTGCATGGCGGCAAACCCGGTGGTTTCGTTGCCGTGCAGCAGGATCGAAACGAAGAGCGGCGAGCCTTTTTCGCCTCCGATACGGATAAGCGAAGGGCCCGGAAGGATCGAATCGAGCCGGTCGATCGCGATTCCGGTGAAATTCTCCGGCAACCGGTCGAACAGATGCAGGCCGGGCGGATGAGAAAGGGTCAGATGCTCCATTCGTGTACGGGGATGTTTCTTTGCTGGTTTTCGAGGTACGCCTCGGTCATCGCCCTGAAATCGGGGCCGTGCCGCCTGATGAAGGCTTTTTGCCACCAGGCGCCGTTCCTCTTCGTTGCGATGCGTTCCGAGAGAACATCGCCAAGGTAGTACTGCAGCTCCTGACGGCTGATTCCGCGTTCCCCGAGAGCC
Source organism: Chlorobiota bacterium (assembly GCA_016866305.1). Taxonomy (GTDB): domain Bacteria; phylum Bacteroidota; class Chlorobiia; order Chlorobiales; family Chlorobiaceae; genus Chlorobium. Next base: position 68,489 of record VGMX01000005.1, read on the forward strand.
TGCATGGCTCCGGGAATCAGCCGTTGCAGGAGAAGCTTCTCCACCGGCATGGCGTTTCCGGAAGTCCAGGTGAGCAGCGCGTCAAGTCCGGAACGGGCTGCGGCATAAAAATTCGTCCGGGCCTGTTCGAACGATATCGCGGCCTGCGGTGCTTCGGGCTGCAGGTACAGGATTGCGCCATAGAAAAAGAGGATATTGGCAACGATGTCCGGAATCGAGGGGCCTGCCGGAGGGACGCGATGTTCGATTCGCACATGCGGGCGGCCGTCCTTACCGAATCCTATCAGGGGGCGGTTCCAGCGCCAGATGGTTCCGTTGTGCAGCCGCAGATGGTTCATCAGGCTGAAATCCCCGTCGGAGGTGACCGGCAGCAGCACCGGGAACCCGTCGAGATTTTCGAGGAAGACCTCCCTGAGGGAATCGCGGACGTAATCACGCCCGAACGTGACGCGCGAAACCACTCTTCCGGAGCGGTCAGTGAAAGCCGGGGATTTCACGGCCTGTTCGAACAGGGGTATGCGTGTCTCGTCCCAGAGCTCCATCCCGAAAAGATAGGGTGAGTTTGCTGCGAGTGCGGCCATCGGAGCCGACAGCACATGGGCGATGTTGTACACCGCGGCCGCCCTGCTGACGGGAACCTGAAAGTGTATCTGCAGCGATGTCGTGGCCGCTTCGGCCATGACATCATGATGCACGACCTCCAGCGAGTCACGGGTTCCCTCGATGTGTATTTTCAGCGGATGACGCGATCTCGAACGCAGGATTTCACGGTTCAGAGCATGATAGCGCTGCAGCGAAGAGATGTTCCGGAGCGACAGCATCCGGTCCTGCAGGGTCGGCAGAATGCCGATCATGAGGGTATGGCACCCCATGTCGCGTGCATTGCGGGTACAGCTGTTCCAGAGCTTCCGCAGCTCGCTGTTCAGGAACCCAGGCAGGCGATTATCAAGCGGATGCGGCGCGATATTGAGTTCGAAGTTGTATTTCGACAGCTCGGCGACAACCAGGGGATTGCTGACCCTGCGGAGGAACTCCCCGTTTCTCGGTGCGGGATCGCAATGCCGGTCGACGAGCCATCCCTCGAGTTCGAAGCCGCACCTCTCCTGGCGATTGTCGAAGCGATCGGAGGAAAACCACTCCATCAGAATCCGCGTCTCCTTTCTCAGATTCCGGTGAAACTGCCGGAAATCATCTTCGCTGAACGCTGTTTTTGCAATTTCACTGCCCATCGATGACTGGTTATGGTCGGTCTGACCCAGAGAGTACCATAAACAATCTGGATAATGGAATCGTCAGTTGCAAATGATTTGCAGGAAGTTGTAAACAGGAAGCGGCGGATGTTAGCGGACAGAACGATTATATTCAGGGAAACCTCTGAATCGAACATCTTCGGACCCGGGGATTCCCAATGAAACAAATCGTATCGGATCAGGACCGCAGTCACCTGGATACACGTGTCGCCGAGACGGAACAGCGCACCGGAACCCAGATTGTTTTGAGCGTCATCCAGCGGAGCGACGCGTATGCGGAACTGCCATGGAAAGCGTTTGCCTTCGGAGCCTCCGCCTCCGGCTTGATTTTTCTTCTGCTCTACCGGCAATTGTCCGGGCAGTATCATGATGTCCCCGCGCTCATCATGGCGGCAGGCATACTTGCATCCGGATCCCTTCTGGCGCTCCTGAGCGTCATGATACCACGATTTGCCAGATGTTTCCTGTCCGGCTATCGTGCTGAAGCGGAAGTGCAGCAGTATGCCAAATCACTGTTTCTGGACCGTGAGCTGTTTGCTACCCGAAAAAGGACAGGCATACTCCTGCTGGTGAGTCTGTTCGAGCGCCGGGTTGTCATTTTTCCGGACAAGGGTCTCGATGCGCATTTACAGGAAGAGGAGAGACGCCGGATGATCGGGGCCATGACTCCGTTCCTGAAGCGGAAACAGATCAGGGAGGCATTCGAAGCCGGTCTGGACTGCCTTTCCCGCACACTGACAACCAGCGGCAGGGAAGTGCGTGACAACGAGTTACCCGACCAGGTGATCGAGGAGGAGGGACTATGAAGCTACGATCGGTCTTTCTGTTACTCCCGATCGTGCTGCTCTTCAGCACGATACTCTCTGGTGCGGATGTCCCCTATCTGACCGGGAGGATCACCGACAACGCACAGCTGCTGTCTCCGGCGGTTAACCGGTCATTGTCGGACAGCCTGCAGGCACATGAAAAACGCACCGGAAACCAGATTGCCGTCCTGACGATTTCCACACTCGACGGGGAGAGCATTGAAGATTACGCAGTCAGGGTATTTGAATCATGGAAACTCGGCCAGAAAGGCAGGGACAACGGTGTTCTGATCGTGGTGGTTCCCAACGACCGGCGGATGCGCATCGAAGTGGGTTACGGTCTTGAAGGAACGCTCACCGATGCCATGGCAGGACGCATCGTTCAGAACATTATGACCCCGAAATTCAAAAACGGAGATTTTGACGGGGGTATTGCCGATGGAGCCGGGGCGGTGATGGAGGTTCTCGAGGGGGGCGAATTGCCTGAGACCGTCGTCAGTACCGGTTCTGCGAGCAAGTCGAATTTCTTTGAAGTCGAAGGGCCGGAGCTTTCGATTCAGGAGCGCATTCTCCTGGGTGCGTTTATTTTCGGAATCATCGGACTGTTTACCGTGATCGGGATACTCACACCGGGTGTCGGATGGTTTTTATACTTCTTTCTGATACCGTTCTGGGCGGTTTTTCCGATTGTTGTCCTGGGGTCAGGAGGTGCGTTCTCTTGTTTTATCGCTTATATAATCGGCTTTCCGGTAGCGAAACTCTTCATACGAAAAAGCGAATGGTACCGGAAGGCTCAAAAAGATCTGCGCACCAAGGGACGGGCTTCGATCGGAGGCTTTTCGATCGGTTCCGGCAGTTCCGGTTCATCATGGTCGTCAGGCGGATCGGGTTTTTCGGGCGGTGGCGGATCATCGGGCGGAGGCGGTGCATCCGGCAGCTGGTAGGAATTCACGGATAGTGGGGGAAGGCAAGAGGCTCCCGCGTTATTTTGTTTTCCTGATTTCCATCAGTCCGATTCTGGAGTTATGGTCACTGTCACCGTCATTGATCATGATGAGTTCGATGACGTTGTCGCTCAGAATGTCTCCGACCAGAATATCCTCATCGTGGTCGACCATGTACAGCCGCTTGCCGTCTCTGGCGATAACTCCTGAAAAACCTTCCGTTATGTTCTTTCCGTCATGGGGCTTCCTTGTGTAGGTACGCTCTCCGTAAAAGATACGGCCATCCTGTTTTTTTATCTCCCATTTGCCATTTGCGTCCGATGTCGAAGCAAAGCCTCTTTTTTCGTGGTGGTGGCCGTATGTCACGGTTTTCCACTTTCCTGTAAGATCGGGAATTGACGGATCCGCCGAAGCAACGCCGGAGGAAAAAAACATGCTGGCGCCAAGAAGCGCAGGAACGGCTCCTGAAAGTTTCATGGTAAGGTCTCCCTGTTTTGGGGTGAGCAAGATGCTCCATCAAATCCGGGTTGCCGGATTGCGGGGGTTTGAAGAAACAATGTACATGATTCCTTGTGGATCAGCAATCAGCAGTTCCGGTTTTACTTCCGTATACACGGGCTTCATGACATTGCGGATGTTCGGCAGGAAAGGCTCCCAGCGCGGCATGAATGGATGGTGCGTGTGGGAGAGAGAGTGAACCGGGAACCCGATGTTTCATGTTCTGAAGCAAAGCCGCATGAGCGTTTCGGCGGTTGTTTTTTCCCTCGCTTTGCGGAAATTTCGTAATTTCGATACTGCGGTACCTATATCCCGCAAGCCGATCTGACGGAATTTTGTATTGGAACACCGGAATTCCTGTTTATCAACCCTGTATTGAGGAGGTTATCATGACACCGTCAACGGAGCCCGCCACTCCTGCCGTCAGCAGTCCCAAACCGAAACCGAATGTGGCCGTTGCCTCATCCACTACCGCTTCAGGGATGAGTCCGAAGCCGAAACCGAACGTTGCAGGACGGATTTCAGGTAATCCGGCCGGGTGAGTGAGGGTGGAGCCTGAACAATTGAAGATAATGGACATAACGGTCGCCTTTGATGTATACGGAACCCTGATCGATCCGCAGGGTATAACGGAAATGCTGCATGAGCATCTGGACGGTCCGGTTGCATCGGATTTCGCAAGGGTTTGGAGGGAAAAACAGCTCGAGTACTCCTTCAGACGCGGTCTCATGCAGAATTATGAAACGTTTGCGGTTTGTGCCGTTCAGGCTTTTGCCTACACCTGTTCCCTTTTCGGCCTGCATCCGGATGAGGAGGAAAGAGAACGGATCATGAGCGCCTACGCTGTTCTGCCTGCATACCCCGATGTACAGGCCGGCCTTGAAAAGGTCAGGAATGCAGGGTTCAGGATGTATGCATTCTCGAACGGAAGCGCCGAGGCTGTTGACAGGTCGCTTTCCCATGCGGGGCTTGCTGAATATTTTCTGGATATCGTAAGCGTCGATGAAGTGCGCACATTCAAGCCGGATCCGGGAGTGTATTGCCATTTTCTGAGAAGAGCTGCAGTTTCATCCAGGAGCGCCTGGCTGGTATCAGCCAATCCTTTCGATGTTATCGGAGCGCTCTCTGCGGGCATGAATGCTGCCTGGGTGAAGAGAAGTGCGGATATGATCTTTGATCCGTGGGGCATCGAGCCGATGCTTACTCTCTGCAGCCTTGAAGAGCTTGCCGGTAAACTGGAAGCATATCGATGACCTACAGGCTCCTGATTTTTGATTTTGACGGGACGCTGGCCGATAGCGAAGCGAGTATCATGGAGACGCTGCAGCTTGTCGCCCGCGATCTGGGACTGCCGGCGGTTGATCGTGCCGGAGCCAGGCGGAGTATCGGTTTGCCGTTGCGGCGTACGATTGAAGCCGGGCTTGGTCTCGGCCCTGAAGATGCTCCCGAGGCGGTTGACCTCTACAGAAAGCGTTACCATGAGGTGGCTTTCGACTCGACGTTTCTGTTTCCGGGGGTGAAGGATACCCTTGACCGCTTGCGGCCCGATTACCTGCTGGCTGTCGCTTCAGGCAAGAGTACCGAAGGGGTGTTGACCATGATGCAGCATCTCGGTATTTACGGGCATTTTTCCTTTATTGCCGGCGCTCAGGATGTACGGCAGCCGAAGCCTGCTCCCGATATGGTGCTGCTTATGCAGGAAACACTCGATATTCCGGCTCATGAGTGCCTGGTGGTTGGTGATACCGTTTTCGATATTGAAATGGGTCAACGCGCCTTGGCCGATACCTGTGCCGTTACCTATGGCAACAATTCAGCCGATGAGCTCCGCTGCATCAATCCGACATTTATCATAAATGCATTCCCGCATCTCATGAACTGTCTTCGAGTAAAGGCGAGCAGTCGGGAACGGAAATTTCCGGCCTGCAACTGGCGGCTCCGGAAAGGACAAAAAAAGGAACGGCAAGGCCGTTTCATCAATACGTGCGGGCCAGCGGTCGAACTTGTTGGTAAATCGCCTCTATTCCGCTTTTCCCCCTAAAGAGGTGAAATGCACATTCCTGAGAAAATCATGCGAAGAAGCCTGCACCTGATTCTGCTGCTGCCGGTGATTGCCTTGGTTACCGCATTTGCCTGGCATGCGATGTCGCCCGGCAGATCCGTTACCGAGGGTAGAGCTGACCTGCGAACCAACGGCATCTGGCTCCAGCACGGCTGGATCGGGGACGATGAATGGTTCCTGCGGAACAGGAGGGACCGGTCGAAGTTTCGTAACGATGCCAGAATTGGCGAACTGGCGCATCTCCTTGCCGGGCAAGGGGTGAGGGACGTTTTTCCGCATCTCTGTCCCTGCATGCCCACAGGGCGGATATCGCCGGCGGATTTCCTGCAGACAAAACGGTTTCTCGACGGGTTTTCCGGATTCAGGGTTCTGCCCTGGATCGGCGGAGCCCTCGGCAAGCACTGTTTTCCGGAATCCCCGGAGTGGCGCCAGACCTTCGTCACCTCCGTGGTGGAGTTGCTCGATGCCCATCCGCGCCTGGCAGGCATCCATCTCAATATTGAACCCATGCCAGACGGCAGCAAGGAATTCCTCATGCTGCTCGACGAGCTTCGCCGTGCATTGCCGCGCGGAAAGATCATTTCCGTGGCGGCGTTTCCGCCTCCGACGGTTTTTCATCCCTATCCTGAAGTCCACTGGGGCAAGACCTATTACGGAGAGGTTGCCCGGCGATCCGACCAGATGGTTCCCATGTTGTACAATACGTCGATCCGCTCGGGCAGGCTCTACCGTCATCAGATGCGTGTCTGGGCTGTGCAGGCGCTTGACTGGTCCGGCAGGACGGAGGTGCTTTTTGGTGTTCCGGCTTACGACGACCCCGGCGTCGGTTACCATGACGCTGATACGGAGAACCTCGAAAACGCGCTTTCCGGGATTCATGCAGGGCTGGAAACGTACCGGGCGCTTCCGGAAAACTATGCCGGGGTGTCCATCTACAGCGAGTGGGAGATGGACAAGGGCGAGTGGGCCTTTTTCAGGAGGGAGTTCGGTAGTCAGTAGGCAGTAGTCGGTAGATCAAAGATTGAAGACTTAATACTTAATACCCGATACTGCCTACTGACCACTGATGTTGAGCCGCTTGCGCTTTCCGGCTTGCTGCTGAAACGAAAATGGTTCTGGAAAAGTGCCGAATTATTAAATTGTCCGGAGGGACCGTGGGAATACTCTGGCGCAGCGCCGGACCCTGTAATTCATAACCGATCAATAACCATTAGAGAGAAGAGTATGAAGATGAAACGTGTGGTTCTGTTTTTGTTGACCAACCTTGCCGTGATGCTGGTGCTGTCGGTGAGCGCCCGTTTTCTGGGTGTCGACCGCTTTCTGACCCAGAATGGACTGGATATGGGCATGCTGCTGGCATTTGCCGCGCTCATCGGTTTCGGAGGGTCCTTTATTTCTTTGCTGATGTCCAAAACCATGGCGAAGTGGAGCACCGGTGCACGGGTTATCGAGAGGCCGGCCAACCAGGACGAGGCCTGGCTTGTGGACACCGTCAGACAGCTTTCAAAAAAGGCAAATCTGCAGATGCCCGAGGTGGCCGTCTACGACGGTGCGCCCAATGCTTTTGCCACCGGCCCCAGCAGGAACAAATCGCTCGTGGCCGTCTCGACCGGGTTGTTGCAGAGCATGAATAAACAACAGGTTCAGGCGGTGCTTGCCCACGAGGTCGCCCATGTTGAAAACGGCGATATGGTGACCCTGACCCTGATACAGGGGGTGGTCAATACCTTCGTGATCTTTCTTTCCCGTGTGTTTGCCTATGCGGTGGACAGCTTCCTGCGCAGGGACGATGACGAATCAGGCAGTCCCGGCATCGGCTACTGGATCAGCAGCATCGTCTTTGAAATCGTTTTCGGCCTCCTTGCAACCATGGTCGTCATGTACTTTTCACGAAAGCGTGAATATCGGGCGGATGCAGGCGCGGCTGCACTGATGGGCGACCGTCGTCCGATGATCGACGCCCTGAAGGCTCTCGGCGCTCTCCAGGCCGGCCAGTTGCCGAAGGAGATGGCGGCAAGCGGTATTGCCGGCGGCGGCATGATGGCGCTGTTCAGCAGTCACCCGCCACTCGAGTCGCGGATTGCGGCGCTGGAATCGGTCCGCTGAGATGAACCCGTTTTGAAACAATGCCCTGCAAAACGCGGGGCTTTTTTATGATTCAACGCGCGCTCAGGCGGACGCGGAGATGACCGCGTATCTGTGGATGTCGATGATCGGGCGGATTTGCCGTCAGTACGGAAAGGCGACGGCTTTCTTCGGCCAGATGACCGAGATATCGGGAATCGACAGGCTCCACGCCTACCGGTATCTTGCCGCCCTGGCGGATGGACGATCAACTTCAAACCAATACCGGACATGAAGAGAAATCCTGCTGGCCATCTCATGCTGTCGGCTGCCGTTTTTCTGGTAGTCGGTACTGTACTTGCCTATCCGTTCTCCGCCCGTGCAGCAACGGGAAAAACGACAGGGGTATACACTCCGGCTCCGGGCACCGTGGAGCGCAAGGCGATACTCGATGCCATGCGCCGGAAGGTGAAGGAGCTGCACCAGCTCGATGTGGTCTTCGTCGTTGTGACCATGAAGGTCGGTAACGGATGGTCCTGGGTGCATACCCGGCCGCAGTCGAAGGACGGCAGCAGTCATTATGAGGATGTTCTTGCCCTGCTGAAGAGAACCAAAGGATCGTGGCACGTCGTTGAAATACCCTGCACCGAACCCGATAATCCCGATTGCATCGACAGTCCCGGATATTTCGGGAAACTCGCCGGCCGCTTTCCCGGAATGCCCCCCGGCCTGCTGCCGGAGGACGGACGGTGAGATGATTGCTGCCGCGGTTTTTTCCGGGTGTCCGGTTTTCCTGCACAAGAGGGAAGCGCATCCGGCGTCCTACTTTCGTAGGAGTATCGTCAACCCTATTTCACACGAAAGATCATGAAAAACCCTTTTTTGCCGTTTCTTGTGGCTGCCAGTCTCCTGCCCGGAAGCACCGTTCTTGAAGCCGGGCCTGCAGCCGATGCCGGATGTGCCGAGCCGGGCAAGATACGGGACGCATCGCTGAAAAAGGCCATGGAGAACTACGCGCTTCAGTACGACAACCTGAGGCCGATCGAAGGCCGGTGCCCATCCGACTACAAACTGGTGCAGCTTGCGCTCCTGCTCGACACGAGCAACAGCATGGACGGGCTGATCAGCCAGGCGAAAAGCCAGCTCTGGCGCATCGTCAACGAGATGTCGCGCATGCACAAGAGGGGTGAGCATATCCGCCTGCAGGTGGCGCTGTACGAATACGGCAATAACTCGCTTTCTCCTGCATCCGGTTACATCCGCCAGGTCACGCCCTTCACCGAGGACCTTGACCTGCTCTCCGAAGCGCTCTTTTCGCTCACGACCAACGGCGGCTCGGAGTATTGCGGCCACGTCATCGGCAGCAGCCTGAACCGGCTGCGTTGGAACAGCTCCCGCCAGGGTCTGAAACTGATCTACATCGCCGGCAACGAACCTTTCAGCCAGGGTTCCGTTAGCTACGAGGCCGCATGTCGCTGGGCAGCGGAGCGGGACATCACGGTCAATACCATCTACTGCGGCGATTACCGTGCCGGGGTCGAGACTTTCTGGAAAAGAGGGGCCGAGATCGGTCGCGGAAGCTATTTTTCCATCGACAGCGACATGGCCACGCAGGGGATCGTCACCCCTTACGATCAGGATCTCATGATGCTCAACAGCCGGATCAACACCACCTATGTGCCTTTCGGCAGTGAGGGAAAGGCGCATCAGGCCAGGCAGGCAAAGCAGGACATGAATGCGGCTGCGGTTTCAGCTCCTGTTGCCGCCGAGAGAGCGGCTTCGAAAGGTTCGAAACTGTACGAGACTTCCGGGTGGGATCTCGTGGACGCCCTCGACAGAAAAGCCGTAACGGTTGACAAGCTTGAAAGAGAGAGCCTGCCCGATGAGCTGAAGGGCAAGTCCCCTCAGGAAATCGTGAGCTATGTTGAAAGGAAGAAGCTGGAAAGGGAGGTATTGAAGCAGCAGATTGCGGAGCTTGGCCGCAAGCGCGACGCCTGGGTGCAGCAGAAAGAGCGGAAGATGCCAGGAGGTCGGAGTCTCGGGGCGGTTATTCTCAAAGACCTGCACACCCGCGCTGCATCGAAAAACTTCGGATTCAAGTGATTTTTAGCGGGGAAAGCCTGAACGCCGAACCGCGGCATGACGTTTCAGGGCGGTTCAGGCGTCCTGGCCTCAGGCGCTGGGCTCCGGAAAGGAGTCGGTGATGTGAACGAACCGTGAATTTTTCCTGCAAAAACCTCCGGTTCCTTTTTCCGGAAATTCCTGTGTATATTTAAAAATGATGTTTTAAAGCCAGTAGGCAGAGTGCGCCCATTCGGCCTGTAACCCAAACTTCAAAAGGAGTTGCATGATGCTGAAGGACGCTGCTGCTGCGGCTGGAGGTGCAATTCTCCTGACGCCTTTGGGAATGCCTCTTGTCCTGCATGGAGTTGCCGGGGTGCTTGTGGGCGGTGCAGGACTTTTTATCGTCGATTCGGTCTTGAAACAGGTCATGGAGAGCATCGGCTCTCCCCAGGACAGTCCTGATGCCCGGGCCGGTACCGCCGGCGGAAGCGGTGTGGTTCACGTGGATGTGACCACTCAGGAAGGCGATTAAACGTTTGTTGCAAGAAGTTTTCTGTTCATCCGGGTGTAACCGGGGCGAAGGGCTTCCGGATGCGGAAGAGGGGAGGGAGTGGACAATAAAGGATTCGAACCTTTGACCTCTCGCGTGTGAAGCGAACGCTCTAACCAGCTGAGCTAATTGTCCGTCATAAAGGGGCATACCGCCGCCGATATGGCGTAAGGTAAGGATTGCCGTCGATTTGTCAAAATAATCTTCCAAAAACAGGAGTACCTATGGAATCAATGAACCCTCCGGATGGGCTGCTCAAAACCGTAGCGGGAGTTGCCGGTGCAGCGGTGGTTGGCCCGCTGGTCGCTCCGTTCATGCCGGTGCTTGCCGGTCTTGCGGTTGCAGGTCTCGGCATTTTTGCTGCCGGATCGATTATCGGCCAGGTTGCCGACAGCGTGATGCACAAGGAGCGGCAGGAAGAGGGGGATATCGAGGATCGACTCCCCTTCAACGGGTAAGCTCCAGCAGCAGTTTTTCTGCCGCTTCCGGTGTTTCTGCCGGGAGCCGGCATGACCGGTTCTGGCAGAGGTGTACGGCAGGCGTCGGGGCGTCCGGTTCAATTCCTTCGGAAACGGTGATTTCCGGAAGGCTTTTTGCCGATGCGTGCATGATGGTCATGCCCGGCAGGTAAGGCCGGTTGAGTTTCCGAAGGAAAAGCCCCATTTCCGCAGACTCCCTGTCTCCGGACAGCACGGCAAGGATTCCGCCTTTGCGGGAGCGGTTCATTGCCGCCAGCATGAGCGGCAGGGCGTGGCTGTTCAGGGACAGCATGCCGCTGAAGCTTCTGAAGCAGGCTTCGGCCATTTCATTGTACCGTTCATTTCCGGTCAGCAGCGCGATGTCCTGCAGGTTCAGGATGCCGACCGAAGTCGCCGCGGGTTCGGCCCCGTCATATTCCTCCTTGAGCCTCACGGGCACCGTGTCGTCGTCGATGGCGGTACTGTAATACCCTCCCGATTCATGGTCGAAGAACAGCCTGTTCTGTGTTTTCTGCAGGGCGATTGCCGTTTCGAGGTACCGGTTGTCGAAGCATGCCTGGTACAGGTCGAGCAGCGCCCTGATGAGGAATGCGTAATCCTCGGCTTTTCCGGCGATGGCGGCCTGGCCGTCCCGGTATCGGCGCAGCAGGCGTTTATCCCGCTCATTGCAGAGATGACCGAGCACGAAATCCGCTGCCCGTCTCGCGGCATCGAGGTACTCGTGCCTCTCCAGCACCCTGAACCCCTTTGCCAGCGCTGAGATCATCAGGCCGTTCCATGAGGTGATGATCTTGTCATCGCAGAGCGGCCTTGGACGCAGCAGGCGCTTCGCGTACAGCAGTTCCCGGATGCGCTCGAGGGCTTGAGCGGCAACTGCTTCGTCCAAACCCGCTTCTTTCGCGCCTGTTTCGGAAGGGAGCGCCTGCATGAGCACGTTCTTTCGGGTGAACTCCCCGTGAGGGTCGTTCACGATATTTCCTTCCCGCTTCATGCCGTAAACGCGGGAGAACAGTTCGAGATGCTCCTTCGGCTCCGGAAGCGCGAAAAGTTCCTCCCACGTCCAGACATAGAACGCACCCTCGGTTTTGCCAGGGCTTTCATGACCGGAGAAGCTGTCGGCGTCCTCGGCAGAATAAAAACCCCCTTCGGACGACTGCATTTCGTGCAGCGCATAGTTGATGGTGTCCTCGGCCACCGATGCGAAAAACCGTTCGCCGCTGATCTGGAAGGCTTCAATATAGCCCAGGGCGAGCTGGGCGTTGTCGTACAGCATCTTTTCGAAATGGGGCAGATGCCACCGCTCGTCGGTCGAGTAGCGGGCGAACCCGCCACCGCCCTTTCCGGGAATGCCGAGCTGGTCGTGCATGCCCCCTTCGGCCATCTTCTGCAGGGTGTGCAGGGCCATCGCCTCAGCCTCCCGGCTGCCGGTATGGAAGGCGTGGCTGAAGAGAAATGAAAAAACCGCCGGACGAGGAAACTTGGGCGCGGGGCCGAACCCTCCCCAAAGCGGATCGTAGGCGGCTTTCAGCCATTCGAAACAGGCTTCCTGTGCCTCGTTTTCCTCAAGGAAGGGAGCTTCCGACAGATGCCCGGTATCTTTTCGAAGCTGTTCGAAAAAAAATGCCGATGCAGCTTTGAGACGGTTCCGGTCGTTTGCCCAGAGTTCGGCCAGGGAGCGGAGGATGGTTCCGAACCCGGGCATTCCGTAGCGGTCTTCAGGCGGAAAGTAGCTGCCGCCGTAAAAGGGCTGCAAATCCGGCGTGAGCCATACCGACATCGGCCATCCTCCGCGTCCTGTTGAGGCTTGCACGTAGGTCATGTAGAGGCGGTCAAGATCGGGATGTTCCTCACGGTCCACTTTGACCGGTATGAAATGCCGGTTGAGCAATCCGGCTATCCTTTCGTTTTCAAACGATTCCCGTTCCATCACGTGGCACCAGTGGCAGGTTGCGTAACCTATGGAGAGAAAGATCGGCAGGTTACGTGCTCGGGCTTCTGAGAACGCTGCTTCTCCCCATGGATGCCAGTCCACGGGGTTGCCGGCATGCTGCAGCAGATACGGGCTTTTCTCCTGTGCCAGACGGTTTGGTTGTGTGTTTCTGCTGTTCATGGCTGTGCACTGTTTTTCCGGACCCGCGGGATCATGTTCATTCATCAAACAACCATTGCCGCAAGGAAAGTTCTTCCTGAACCGGAAACAATCTGCAATGGCATCAAGTTATAGGGGTATGAATGTTGCAAAACAGAATTAAAAGTGTCAGAATATGGGTTCAGGATCGGATACCGGTTCCGTCAGATGTCTCCGGAACATGTTTGTCTGCACCGTTCTGGTGTCTGTGCAGGTTTTTCTTGCCTCCTGCTCAACGGCTCCCGTTCCTGAACCCCCGGAATTGTCATCACAGCAGACGCAAAAGGAGGAGAACATGTCATACCATGAGCTTACGCCGGAAGAGGAACGGGTGATCGTGCAGAAAGGCACCGAAAGGCCATTTTCGGGCAAATACTATCTTCTTAAGGAGGATGGCACCTATCACTGCAGGCGCTGCGACGCACCGCTTTTCCGTTCATCGGACAAGTTCGAATCCGGCACGGGATGGCCGAGCTTCGACGATGCCCTGCCCGGTGCGGTCAAAGAGATTCCCGATGCCGACGGACGGCGCACCGAGATCGTTTGCGCCAGTTGCGGCGGCCATCTGGGCCATGTCTTTTTCAATGAAGGGCTGACCTCGAAGAACGTGCGTCATTGCGTGAACTCGGTTTCCCTGCATTTCCGTCCGGAGGCGGAAAAGGCCGGCGCAACACGTACGGCGGTATTCGCGGGCGGCTGCTTCTGGGGGGTGGAGTACCATTTCAGCCGTGTGAAGGGCGTGCTCGGGGTGAAATCGGGTTATACCGGGGGAGAGACCCCGAGTCCTTCTTACAAGCAGGTTTGCACCGGCCGGACAGGCCATGCCGAAGCGGTTGAGGTGACCTACGATCCTTCGGTGGTAAGCTACGACACCCTTGCGAAGCTCTTTTTCGAGATCCATGATCCCGCGCAGGTGAACCGCCAGGGGCCAGACATCGGCACGCAGTACCGTTCGGCGGTGTTCTACGCCGACGAGGAGCAGCGGAAGATTGCCGAAAAGCTTATTGCCGAGCTGAAGACGAAGGGGTACCGGGTGGCTACCTCTGTTGAAAAAGCCGGAACCTTCTGGGAGGCTGAGGATTACCACCAGGATTACTATGACAGGACGGGGCATCAGCCGTATTGTCATGTATACACGAAACGATTCTGACATTCGCACTCCTGAATGTTGCCTGGGCCGGGGTAATCCCCGGTTCTGACATCGGCAGCTCCTTTCTCCCTTTGTTGATGTTGCGAATAAAGAACTTTAATAATCAAAGTATTCGCGGACAGGGAGAAGAAGGGAACAGGACAATATGCCCGGGATAGCTGATCATGTCGGGAGGGCGTGCATTTTTCTCCGCTTTGTATGTATTTTGCAGAAAAGTAAGGCGTTGCCCCAACCGAAACCGATATGAGCGATTCCTTGATTCTCTTTCTGCTGCTGCTTGTGCTGCTGCTGATTGTTTTCATCCTTTTCCGCCAGTTCGGCGATGCGCCCCGCAAATCAGAACTGATGCGCCTGCAGGGTGCCGAAGCGGAGCGGGACCGTGCGCTCGCGCGACTTGAAGCGGCAGGAGGGGAACTGGAGCGGCTCAGGGTCGAGCAAGCGCGTCTCGAAGCCGACCTGCAGCATGAGCGGCGGAGCGCCGCCGAAAAGATCTCCCTGCTTGAAGAGTCCGAGGTCCGTTTGCAGAAAGAGTTTGAAAACCTTGCCGGGCGTATCCTCGAAGAGCGGGGCAGGGCGCTCGGCGAGGAGAACCGGGAGCGCATGGCGACCCTGCTGCAGCCTTTCCGGGAGCAGCTCGACGGCTTCCGGCGCAGGGTAGACGAATTGCACGAAGCAAGTATCGCTGGTTCGGCAGGTCTTCGGGAGCAGGTCAGGCAGCTTATGGAACTCAGCGGCCGGTTAAGCGACGAGGCGAACACCCTGGCCAGGGCCATCAAGGGGGAGGCCAAGAAGCAGGGTGACTGGGGTGAGATGATCGTCGAGCGGATATTCGAGGCGTCGGGACTTGAGAAGGATCGGGAATATGTCGCTCAGGGAAGTTTCCGCAATGAGGACGGCATGCTGAGGCGTCCGGATTTCATGGTGATGCTTCCGGGCGGAAAGGCGGTCATTGTCGATTCCAAAGTATCGCTGACCGCCTACGAGCGGTTCTGCAGCGAGGAGGACGAGTCACGCAGGGAGCGGCACCTGAAGGAGCATGTACAGTCGGTAAGACGCCATATCTCGGGCCTGCTTGAAAAGGATTACCACGATATCGGGGGAAATCGCACGCTCGATTTCGTGATCATGTGCATACCGCTCGAACCAGCATGGCAGGCGGTCATGCAGGCCGATCCGGAGCTTCTGTACGATCTTTCCGGAAAAAATGTCGTGCTCTGCGGTCCGGCGACACTGATGATCACGCTCAAGCTCATCGCGCAGATATGGAGGAGGGAGAACGAAAACCGGAACGCCGAGCTTATCGCCGACAAGGCCGGCAGAATCTATGATCAGGTCGCTCTCATCGTGGATGCCATGGACGAAGCCCGCAAAAGGCTTTCAGGCGTGTCGGATTCCTTCGATCTTGCTTTGCGCCGTCTTTCGGAAGGGCGTGGCAACCTGGTCGGCAAGGTGGAGGAGATACGCAGGCTCGGAGCGAAGGTGAGCCGAAGGATTGCGACCGATGCCGCAGAAGATGCGCAAGAGGGGAGCGAAGGGTAGGTTATGCTTCCGTTTCCGAGTGGTCGTATACCGGGATATCCCGTTCTATGGAATTACCGGCCTCGTTCATGGCGACTTTCAGGTCGTAGTCCATCTGCAGACCGAACCAGAACTGCGCAGGAGTGCTGAAGTACCGGGCAAGACGCAGGGCGGTATCGGCGGTAATGCACCGCTTTCCGGTAATGATGTCGTTGATTCTCCAGACCGGGATGCGGATATCCTCTGCAACCTGTCTTTCCGTCAGGTTCAGCGGGTTCAGGAAATCTTCAAGGAGAACGGTTCCCGGGTGAAGGGGATTGTTTTTTCTGGCAATCATGAGTCGGCTCTCCTTCCGGTATGGAGCATAGGAAAAAATGGGGATATGTATGTGCAGATTACCACTTTTTTCGGGATTTCAAACCTTCTGAACACCTGTTTTTTTCAGTGATCCTTCATTTCTTGCCGGCTCATGATTACTCCCGGGGGCAGAGGAGCCCTGAAAAAAAAAGCCGGGATCGTGTCCCGGCCTCTTTTATTATTTCCCCGTTCGTTCATCCAACCTCTTTTCCCGCCATGACGAGCGTGGGAGGAGCACCAAGATGCTTTCCGGCCAGCAGCACGTTCCAGTAAAGCCACTCGAAGCCGGTCTTTCCGTACCAGTTCATTTTTGTCTCCTTCAGCAGCGTGAAGGGGCCGAGCTTCGGCATGGGGAACTTGCCGGGAAGCGGTTCGATCTTGTAGTTGAAGTCGATGACCGACGAGGTGCCTTTCGAATACACGATGAAGCATGTCGAGTGTCCGTCGAATATCTCCTCCGGTTTTGCTCCGAGTATTTCCGCCATGATGTTGAACACTACCACGTCGGCCTCGTAATGCGCTACCGATCCGGCTTTCGAGGTGGGCACGTTTGTTGCATCCCCGATAACGTAGACTCCTTCGTGCTTGAGTGCTTTCAGGGTGTTCTGGTGTGTCGGCACGTATCCGATGCCGTCGTCGATGCCCGAATCGCTGATGACCTTGCTGCCGAGTGTTGTAGGGATCGATACCAGCATGTCGTACTTCACCCGGTCGCCCTTGACCGATTCGATGTATTTTTCCTTGCCGTTGACTTCGCCCAGCTCGAACGATGGCGTGATCCTGATGTTCTTTTCCTTGGCGACCTGAGTGAAGACCGCAGTGGCTTTCGGTTTGGTGAAGGCTCCCGCCAGCGGCGTGACCAGTTCTATTTCCACCTTGTCCCTGATCCCGCGGCTCTTGAAATACCAGTCGGACATGAAGATGAACTCGATTGGGGCTACCGGACACTTGAAGGGTAGTTCCGCGATGTTCAGCACCACTTTCCCGCCGTCGAACTCCTTCATTTTAAGGCGCAGCAGTTCCGAATCCTCAAGGGTGTAGAAGGTGAAGGCGTTCTTGCCCCATGCGTCGAGCAGGCCGTCATTTTCCTCGGGTGCGATCCTGCAGCCTGTGCTGATGACCAGGAAGTCGTAGGAGAACTTATGATGCGCGGTTGTAACCTCCTTTTTGTCGGGGTCGATGCGGACGATCTCGTCAATGACGAAATTCACGCCCGGCAGGATGTATTTCTTTCTCGATTTGGTAAGGGTTCCGACTTTCTGGAGACCGAACGGAACGAATATCATTCCCGGCTGATAGATGTGCGTGTCGTCACGGTCGATAACAGTAATCTCCCATTCCTCGGGCAAATGACGCCTGAGATTGTTCGAAATGATGGTTCCGCCTGTTCCTCCGCCCAGTACAACGATTTTTTTCGGCATGCTGCAGCCTCCGTTTATGGTTTGATAAGGTGAAGATCGTGTTCGATGATTCCGATTGTTCCGGCTGTAACCGCAGTTGTGCCCTGCAGAGCCGCAGCCTCCTGTGCGGGATAACCGTGCGTACGAAGCCGCCACCGGTCATTCCGTGTTCAATGCCGTACCGGATAGGGAATTTCAAAGGTCCTGCGAAGCATTCTTTTCGCAGTCGGAAGGAGCAGTTCTTCTTTGTGCGGTTTGTTTCGCCCATACTCCAGACCTGCGCTCTTGCCGGAGTTATTCAAAAATTACTATATAATTTAATAATTGAATGGTTATATACAAGAATAGTTTCATCCGTTACCGTTATCGCCCCGCATCCGGCAGCTCCCGGGCAGCTTCAGAAAAAAGGGGACGAATCGTGTTTTTGTTGCACAGGTAAGCGGCATGCGACTATATTGCCGTAAAGAACGGGAAGAGAACATCGGTTCCTGTCGTTTCCTGAACATGATGCAATACCGGAGGACTCATGAGCTTTGCCGGACTTCTGGAGGAGTTTGTTGCCGATATCGGCTGGAAAGACGAGATAGAAACGCTTGAAGATGAAGCTCTCAGCCGTCTGGCCGTAAGGCTGAAGGTCGGCGCCGGCTCCTTCCGCCTGCTTCTGGAAGGGTACGAGGCGCAGCAGTGGCTCGTGCTCTCTCTTTATGCGCCTTTTCCGGCCAGGCAGGAGACGCTTGTCGATCTCTGTCTGCTCTTCAATTACCTGAACGCAACCTTCAGCTATCCGGGACATATCTGCGCGGAGGACGAGGCCGTCTGCTACAGGCATATTGTTGATGCGGGAGCTTCAGGTTCCGGATTCGGGTTCATCTACAATATGCTCGGCGCCGCAACCGACCTGTTCGAACGTCATGCAGCCGTGATAGAGGCTGTTGCTGCAGGAGAGGCCGGCTATGAGGATGCGCGCATGATGATTGAAAGGGGGAGCCAGAGCAGGGGCCTGTCAGAAGAGGAAACACATTAAGGTTTCCCGTTCGGACGATCATGGCGGACCGCTTCGAGGATTCCTCTGCGAATGGTCAGTTCCGCGGCTTTTTCTTCTGCAAACGAAGCAAGCACTTCGCGGGTTTCGGTTCTGGTAAAGATGTCATTGCACAGATGACAATGGTTCACATACCGTTCCCTGAAGGCAATGGAAGGGTTTTTCTCCAGGATGAATTTTCTTATTCCGTATGGCCCCTCGAGAGCCAGCCAGTTTGCGATCAGGTCGCTGTTTGCGGTTTCCAGCAATTCCGCGATTCTCGATGCATCCCAGAAGCCTGCTCCAAGTTCAGGGACATGCTGTTCCATCATGCCGCAACAAATGCGCAACTCCCCGGATGGCGAAATCACGAGGCTCTCAAGAACGCTGCAGCATGGAGATGACCATGCTGCGGGACTTTCGGGATAGATGATGTAATCCTCTTCACGCAGGAGGTCGCAACCATGGCCGACCGGAACGGTAAGGGATGAGCTGTACAGGTTTTCCCCATCCTGAGCGGTCCTGCCCGGTTTGAATTCGCTCAGATGCACGCCCAGAAACTCTCCAAGATATTCGGGAGTAATTCTGGTGCCGACAACCCGTTTATGGGCAATGAGCAGCGGCATCCCGATCTCTTTGGCCGCCCGGAAGGCATGGCGAAGGTTGGCGAGAGGGATGAACTCCTGATGGAGATCGTCGCAACTGAAGTTGATTTCGCTCAGACCCTTTTCCTGCAATCTTCCGAGGATGTTCCTGGCCTTTTCTGCCGTTGTTGCCCAGAAAGCGTTGGTGACCACGCGGGTTCCCATGCCCCGGGCGCTGGCGAATGCGATCGCTTCCTCCACGTCGTGCATTTTCAGCAGTGGTTCTCCACCGGTGAAAACAGCAAGGGATAGCGGGAGGTAACGATCAAGGGTTTCAATCACCTCCCGCATGAATGCCGCATCAAGAAAAGGGCCGCCGAAAGGTCCGGAGCGGGTTACGCAGTACTTGCAGCTTACCGGACAGTCATAGGTTACTGAAAAAACAATACTGTAACTTTTTGCCATTGCATCAGAAGCGGAGCGTTTCAGAATTTAATGGCTACCGAGTCGATGACCTTTTTCAGGGTATCAGCCGAAAGCAGCGGTGTTCTGTCGAAGCGTTCACGGATATTGTCCGGAAATATCGAGGAGCCGCTGAACTTGGTGGTACTCCATGATTCGGTTTTGCTGTTTGCCACGGCTTCCGTTTTCGGATCGAATTCCGTGGATCTGCCCCTGTTTGATTCGCTCTTCGTATCCGAGTAATAGATATCAGTGGAGGCAGCGGCTGCCACGGCAACTTCCCTGATTCTGATGCGTCCTGCATCGATTTCAAGCAGCGGCAGCCTGAAAATGTCCTCGAAATGAAGCTTCTTGCGTGATTTCCGTACGGCATTCCGGATCCGTTCAATGGTAAAGCGGAATGCAACGACCATCTCTCCGGTCACATCACCGGCAATTTCCAGCCCATGGCGGCTCATGGCTCCTTTCGGGTTTTCGAGAAAAACAAGGTATGCCTCATCATCGAAAATGATGTTTTTCAGAAATGTCTGGAGGGTCGGCGAGGGGAGCCCTATCGAGGCGTTGATGCGGCCGGGTTTTGCTTTTTTTTCCATGAAGGTTTCCTCCGTGTCGGTTAATGAGTAATTGAGGGTGATTTTTCCCGCGCATTTCCGCGCCCTAAGGCGGTGAATCCGGAGCGGTTCACGCGAGTTGAGGCACTATGGGGTTTCGGAAATCCTTGGGGGTACTGCATACCTTGAAAGTAGAAAAAATAGAGCATTCTCCAACGAAAATATCATGGATCGGTCCTGCCGCAAGGTATCCGTCACACGCTTGCCCCGGCGGCAGGATTCATTGAATCCGGACGGTCCTGCCGGGATTGATCTGTTTCAGCCGGAGACTCGCGTTTGCACCCACGTTGACCAGCAGGTGCATCTTTTTGCTGTCGAGCACGATGTCGCATTTTTTCACCCGGAGCGAGTCCATTTTCAGATCGATCACCTTGCCGGCCCTGCCTTTGGCGATTGCGTTGTTGATGATGCCCGGTACTTTGCCGATGAGTGTGTCGAGCCGGAGGTTCAGTTTCGTTGCAACCGTGTCGCGCACGAATTCGTGCAGCAGATCGTCTCCGGAGCGGACAATGGCGTTTTCCGTCCGGAGCGAGTAATCGAAATCCCGTATATGCACCACCTGCTCAGGAACATCGAAAACCACCCGGCCGCTTGTCACGACATATCCGGCCAGATCTCTTCCCGTGCTGATACCGATGGAGAGGCCTTTCTTGGAGGCATAGGCTTTTATTGCCGAAATGGTAACGGTGTATCCCTTTTTCGAAAGGGTTTTTCCCCTGAGATGCCGGTTAAGCTGATCGTTGATCTCTTCGAAGGTGGTGAATGCGTAAAGCGTGATGTCGGAGTCCTGTTTCCTCTCTCCTGATCCGAGTTTCCTGAATTCGGGCAGAGGATTCGGGGCTGCGATTGCCGTGGTGTCGGGAAGCAGCGTCATTTGAGCATCGATACGGGTAAAACAGGTGATACTTTCTCGACAAGAGGGCGGAGGTTTTTTCTGAAAGGGCCGATCCGTGTGACGGGGTCGCTGATCCACCGGATCTTCCTGATGCGGAACCCTGTGACGATGTTCCAGTTCCGGTCGATACTTGCCGGTGTCGATAACGTGACGATGAAGGTGCTGTGAACCGGTTTTACCTGGCGTGAGATCGTTCTGCCGAACCGGCTGTCGAGGAGCTCCGCATCGACTTTAAGCGGAAAGGTGCAGATCAGTTCTTTACCGTTCGAGCCGATACTGATGTCACCGTTTCTGGTGAGCGCCAGTGCGATTTTTTCTTTTCCGCCGTTGCCGGAAAGAAGGTTTTTCTGCAGAAAGGTGCCCCGGATCTTGCCGTTCAGATATTCTGAAAGCGTTCGTGTTTCGAAGTGCACCGGCAGGTTGAATGTCGAAGGAGGAATCCTGACGGCTGTCGTGTCTTCAATGGGGTCGGGTGCCCGGTCATGATCGGACTGCGAGATTCTCCGGATGAGCAACAGTGCGCACACGGCTGCGGCAAGCAGGATTCCTGCCGTCACGAGGGCTTTTTTCATAGACGGGCCGTCATGAATTCACTTCAGCCGGCAGCGGCAAGCGGAAGCGCCCTGCTGAACAGGATCGGATGCAAATCTGCCGCTTACCCGGCGGGTTCCCAGTAGCACCGTTTCGGAGAGACGATCTTTTCTTCCTCCCTCAGCGTTTTCATGGCCTTGTCAACCTCTTTCCGGTCGATCCCGCACGCATCTGCAATCTGCCCCGCGCTCATGGGTTTCCCCTCTTTTTTCAATATATCCAGAACAGCCTGTTTGACGTTCATAGGATTGTTTCGTTGATGGTTGTGGTTTTTATCTCCGCCGGGAAACGGTTTTTTTATGATACAGGTAAACGATACCGGGGCATAAAAATTCCCGCTCAAGAAAACTTTGCGGATGTTTTTCTCCGGGCTTGTCGAAGATGGTTTTATGATGCGTCTATGCATCGACCGTTCAGGGAGGGACTGCTATTGAACGGTTTTGGAAAGAAGCAGGAAAAGCGTGATCCCGAAAACAAGAAAATGGGCGAGTGCATACATTTTGTATTTCAAGCCCGATGAAAACGTATAATGAACCCCTAAAAGAAGGGAGTATACCATTGTACCTGAAACCATGTAGAGCATAACACGTGACATGTTTCTCTTGAAGAAAGCACCTATATGCCGGTTTCCGATATGCTGCGAACCGTATTGATAGAATGAACGGCATCCGTTCTTGAAAGACGCGGCAGGCAGCACGAAACATTTCTTTCAGGCTTTTCAGGAATATTCATGCCTGATTCAATGGGGGATGGCATAATAGTTTTGGGGGTATTTGTAATACAGAAAATTATGATATTTCCGGATAGTTGTTTTCTATGCGATTCATATCTGTCGCCGGAAATGCTGTGCAATTACCTTATTGCACGGACTCCGGAGTATTGCCGTAACACGCATCCGGAATATTTTCCGGTGGATATTGTTCTGCAAACGCAATGTGTTGACCATGGGGGTAATGGTTATTTCAAGCTATAAAATGAATTCTATAATTCAAAATCTGCTGATCCGAATTTTCGGATTGCAGAGAATAACTGACGAGATGAAGGACGCATATCATTGTTTTGATATATCCGGTTTTTCCGGCTGTATGAAAGAAACCTCTGAAAAGTTATTGCGCACCCGAATTGCCCGGATTGGTCGGTGCTCGAAATCCGGGGCAATTCGTTTCGATGTTCCGCTTCGGTCAGGCCGGATCGGAACGGGCGAAGTTCAGGATTCCGTTTTTTTTCTGATGGAGTTGTATGCGTCGAGCGCTCTGCGTCGTGATGCTTCAAGTCCGGTGAGGGGAGCAGGATAGACCGGACCGGGGGTGATGCCCGAAGATCGCTGGAGGCCGGCGGGCGCTTCCCAGGGAGAGAAGAGATAGCGGTCGGGAAGGCCGGAGAGCTCAGGCACGAAACGGCGGGTATAGATGCCGTCGGGATCGAATTTCCGTCCCTGCAGCACCGGGTTGAAGATCCGGAAGTACGGTGCCGCGTCGGCTCCACATCCCGCGATCCATTGCCAGCTTGCGCTGTTGATGGCCAGATCCGCATCGGCAAGGCAATCGGAAAACCACGCTTCACCCTCGCGCCAGTGCAGCAGCAGGTTCTTGACGAGGAACGATCCTGCGATCATGCGTACCCGGTTGTGCATGTATCCGGTCTGCCAGAGTTCCCGCATGCCGGCATCGACGATCGGATAGCCGGTCATGCCCTGTTGCCACCGCCGGAGCGCTTCCGGATTTTCCGTCCAGGGAAACCGGTCGAATGAGTGCTGCAGGTTCATTTTCGGCAGCCCGGGGTTGTCATGCAGCAGGCTGTAGGAGAACTCCCGCCATCCGAGTTCACCGAGGAAGTGGTCGAGGTCCCGGCCGCTTCCCGCGGCTTTTGCACCGTACCAGACCTGGTTCGGGGACAGTTCCCCGAAATGCAGCGAGGGCGAAAGCCGTGAGACATTCGGCCGGGAGGGAAAGTCCCGACCCTCCCGGTACCCGTCGAGGCCATGCAGCAGAAATGTCGTGAGCCGCCCGGCAGCGCCGTTTTCACCGATTGTCCAGTGCGGTTCGAGCTGCCTGTTCCAGCGGATGCGGGGAAGCAGACCAAGCGCTTCGAGCGGCAGGCTCTCCGGCGGGGGGGAGGCGGTATCGAGCTTTTCCGGTTTCGGGATGGGAATGCGTGGCGGCTCGGCTGCGAGGCAGCCGTTCCTGAAGTAGGGTGTATATACCCTGTATGGAGTTCCGTCGGCTTTCCGTACCTGCCGGGGTTCCCAGAGCAGCGAGCCGTTGAAGCTTTCGGCGGCGATGCCCATTTCCCTGAGTTTCTCTTTGAGCAGGGTATCCCGCTTTATCCGCCAGGGCTCATAGCAGCGGTTCCAGTGTACTGCAGCGGCTCCGCTCGATCGGACGAGAGCCGGAAGGATTTCGAGCGCGTCGCCCCTGAAGAGCGCGAGCCGGCCATGCAGCGATCGGATGAGGGATTCGAGACTGTGATGCAGCCACCACCGGTTTGCGCCTCCCATACGGTATTCTCCAGCGTTGCGTTCATCGAGAATGTAAACCGGCAGCACCCTGCCTCGCAAAGCGGCGTGGTAAAGCGACGGGTTGTCTGTAAGGCGCAGGTCCTGGCGGAACCAGTGTATGGAAAGGATGTCGTGCATGGGTTCATGAATCCTGATTCGGTCTTCGTGACAAAATAAACATTTTTTCAGCGGTACGCTTGATGAACGAATCGGAGAAATTGATGTATTTTTCAGTGATGAAAAAGCACTGCGGGCAATCAGCATACCAATCACATCCGGTTTATGATCACCAATCTGTTCCGTTACCTCAGCATCAGCAGGGATGCCGAATCGTTCAGGGATATCCACAGTGCGGTTGAAAACGACATCGAGTTCAAGGGAGCCCGTCTCTGGATCCTGATCTTCGTCATCGTGCTCGCTTCGGTCGGTCTCAATACCAACTCCACGGCGGTTATCATCGGCGCCATGCTGATTTCTCCTCTCATGGGCCCCATAAACGGCATAGGGGACAGCATCGCCACCTACGATTTCGTGCTTCTGCGCCGCTCGATCAAGCACCTTTCGTTCGCCATTGCGGCCAGCCTCTTCACTTCAACACTGTATTTCGCGGTGAGCCCGGTTTCAAGCGCCTACTCGGAACTGCTGGCCCGGACCAGTCCAACCATTTATGATGTGCTGATCGCGCTTTTCGGCGGTCTTGCCGGAACGATGTCACTCACGACGAAACTGAAAGGCAATGTCGTGCCGGGCGTCGCCATCGCCACGGCGCTCATGCCGCCGCTCTGCACCGCCGGGTACGGCCTTGCCTCCGGCCAGTTCACGTTCTTTTTCGGAGCCTCTTACCTTTTTACCATCAATGCGGTTTTCATCGGTCTCTCGACGGTGATCGTATCGCAGTTCCTGAATTTTCCCATCAGAAGCGATATCGACGAAGCGCAGAAAAAGCGCATCAACCGCTGGATTACCGCGGTCATGCTCGTCACCCTGATACCGAGCATCTATTTCGGCTATCTTCTTGTCGTCAAGGAGCGGTTCACCGAGAACGCCGCAAGGTTTGTCGATGCCGTGCAGTTCTTCCGGGGCGATTACCTGCTGCGCAACGAGATCGATGCTGATAAACGGCAGATCATGCTCATCTACGCCGGCCGTTCGCTCACCGGGGAAAGCAGGGAGGAACTGAAGAAACGGGCTGCGTCATTCGGCCTCGACGATGTGACGCTTTCTTTTGAACAGGGCATTTCGTTTGCCGATATTACCGGAGAACTCGGCGAGAAGGAGAAGATGCGCTCGCAACTGAGAAATCTCTCCCTTACTCTCGATAAGGCGCAACGGGTCCGTGACAGCCTTCAGCGCCGGACCTATACCGGTCAGCGCCTGCTCAGGGAACTGCGGGCGGTCTTTCCGTCGGTGAGCTCATGTGTCTGTTTGCCGAGCCTTACCGGTTCAGCGTAGCGGATGGTGAGGAACCACGGAAGCTTGCCTACGTGGTGGTGTCTTCGTCCGATGGCCTTGTCGAAAGCGAACGGGAAAAAGTGAAGGCATGGCTCAGGGCCCGCCTGCAGAACGATACACTGCGTATGGTGTTCGAGCAGGAAGGCGAATTGTTCAGGTAACGGGACAACAGGTCCGGAAAAACAGAAACCATTATGGGATACGTCGAAAAAAATCTCATGCAGGGCGAAAAGCTCTATGCGAAAGCCCGGCTGCACTGGACGGTATTCGGCAGGGCGATCCTTTTTGTTGCGGTATCGCTTGCACTGATTGCCTACTCGTTCACGGCCTCTGTTGACGGCAATCAGGAGCTGTCGTCGGCAGCCTGGTATACCGGTATCGTGATTCTGCTTGCAGGGCTCTGGTTTGCCGCAGAGGCATTCGTCAGGCGCCAGTCCACCGAGCTTGCCGTCACGTCCAAGCGGGTGATCGCCAAATTCGGCTTCATCCGGCGCAGCACCATCGAGCTGAACCACAGCAAGGTCGAGAGCTTTCATGTCGATCAGAGCGTTCCGGGCCGCATACTCGGCTACGGCACCCTCAGCATTACCGGCACCGGAGGGGGCATCACCCCGATACCGGGCATCGGCGATCCGCTCGGGTTCCGCCGGAAGGCCATGGAAGCGATCGACGCCTTCCAGGAGACCCAGGAACCGCCGTTTCACCGTTCATGACCCTTCACCTCTACACGGGCAACCGGATGGAGGCGCTCATTGACGCGCTTGCCGCTGTTTCGGGTCGCGATCCGCTCCCTGTTTTCGAACCTGAGTACATCGTGGTGCAGAGCAGGGGCATGCAGCGCTGGGTGTCCATGGAGCTCGCCAGGCGCCTGGGCGTCTGGGCAGGTGCGGCGTATCCGTTCCCGAACAGGCTGGTGCAGCAGCTCTTCGAACGGCTTGAGCTCTGGCAGCCCGATGCCGCGAAGTTTTCGAAAGAGGCGATGTGCTGGAGCGTCATGCGCCGGCTTCCGGGAATGCTCGGGCGCGAATCGTTCACACCCCTGCGCGCCTATCTGCAGAACGACCGTGACGGCCTCAAGCTTTTCCAGCTCTCCGGCCGTATCGCCGATACCTTCGACCAGTACACGCTGTTCCGTCCCGACCTGCTTGAATCGTGGGAAGAGGGGAGAGATGACGGCGCCCGCGACTGGCAGCCGGAGCTGTGGCGGGCGCTTGCAGAGGAGAGTCCCGGCCTGCATCGCGGACGCCTGAAAACGGAGTTCTGCCGGAAGGTGCGGCACGTCCCGCTGCCGCCCGGATTTCCCGGACGCCTGTCGCTTTTTGGCATCTCCTACATGCCGCCGTACCACATCGAAATCCTCGAAGCCCTGGCCGCCAGGATACCGGTGAGCATGTTCCTTCTCAGCCCCACCCGCGAGTACTGGTCCGACATCGTCTCCCGCAGGCGGCTGTTCAGGATGAACGAAAGCGAACGGGAGCTGAGCACCGAGGGCAACCCGCTGCTCGCCTCGCTCGGCAGAAGCGGAAGGGAGTTCGCCGATCTCCTGCTCGAAGCCGCAGGCATCGAAAACGGGCATGACCTCTACATCGAACCCCCCGCCGACACCCTGCTGCACGCCCTGCAGTCCGACATGCTCGAGCTGCGGGGTACCGGCGAGGAGGGAGCTCGCCGCCCTGCGCCCGATGCCCGAGACCGCTCGGTGCAGGCGCACTCCTGCCACAATCCGCTACGCGAGGTGGAGGTGCTGCACGACAGCCTGCTCGACCTGTTCGAACGCCTTCCCGGTCTGGAGCCGCGCGACATCGTGGTGATGACGCCCGACATCGAGACCTACGCCCCCTATATCGCCACGGTTTTCGGTGCCCCGGCTGATGGTGTGCCGCGCCTGCCGCACTCCATCGCCGATCGCCGGATGCTTGACGAAGGCGGCCTCACCCCGGCCATGCTGAAGCTGCTGGAGCTGTACGGCAGCCGCCTGACCGCCCCTGCACTCTTCGACCTGCTCTCCTCACCACCGGTAAGCCGCCGCTTCCGGCTCGATGACGAAGCGATCGACACGATCCGCCGCTGGGTGGAGGAGACGCGCATCCGGTGGGGGATGGACGAGCGTTCGAGGAGCCGCCTCGGTCTGCCCCCCTTCCGCGAGAACTCCTGGCGTGCCGGGCTGGAGCGGCTGCTGCTCGGCTGCGCCATGCCGGACGAAGGGGTGCTGTATGAAGGCGTGCTGCCTTTCGAAGTCGGGGGGGACGCCGAAACCCTCGGCAGGCTTGCCGATTTCATCGATGCCGTCGATTGGCTTTCGGTGCAGTTCGAGCGGCCCCGCACCCTCGAAGGGTGGAGGGAGCTGTTCCTCTCGATGCTTGGCGCCTTCATCGAGGCCGACGGGGAGTCCGAACGCGAACTGGCGCACATCACCGCTGAAATCGACAACCTGACGGAACTCGCCGGACTGGCGGCATTCGAGGGGGAGGTGCAGGCTCCGGTGATGATCGCCTGGCTGCGCAGCCGTCTCGAACGGTTCGAAATGGGTCTCGGTTTCATGACCGGCGGCATCACCTTCTGCGCCATGCTCCCCATGCGGAGCATCCCGTTCCGCGTGGTGGCCATGATCGGCATGAACGATGGAGCCTTCCCCCGCCAGCAGCGCCCGCCCGGTTTCGACATGATGGTCCGCGAGCCGCGCAGGGGCGACCGCTCGGTGCGGGGCGACGACCGCTACCTGTTTCTTGAATCGATCCTTTCGGCCCGCGACGTGCTCTACCTGAGCTGGGTCGGCCAGAGCGTCCGCGACAACAGCGATCTTCCGCCCTCGGTGCTCGTGAGCGAACTGCTCGACGCCATCGACCGGGGATTCGAATTTCCCGAAGGGGAGAGTGCAACTTCTCGCCTTGAGGTGCGCCACCGGCTTCAGGGGTTCAATCCCGTCTATTTCACCGCAGGGTCGCCCCTCTTCAGCTACTCGGCGGACAACTTCCGGGCGCTTCGGCATCGGAATTCGGCAGAAACCCGACCCTTTGTCGATGAACCGCTTCCGGAGCCCGCCGACGGGGAGCGCACGGTGAGCATCGACGATCTGGTTTCGTTCTTCGCCAACCCGGCGGCATTCTTTCTCGACAGGCGGCTCGGCCTCAGGCCGTCGGCGGCGCTTCAGCCGCTCGAAGAGCGCGAACCGTTCGGGGCTTCGGGGCTCGACGCTTACCTGATGCGGCAGGAACTGCTCGATGCGGTGCTCGAAGGGCGCAGGGCAGGGGAGCTGCTGCCGCTTTTCCGTTCGCGAGGCCTTCTGCCTCCGGCCATGCACGGCGAACTGCTTTTCGGGGAACTGCTTGCCGAAGTCGAAGCGTTTGCCCGCAAGGTTCGGGAACAGCAGGAAGGGCAGCTGTTCGAGGCTCTTGACGCCGATCTCGACATCGGCGGCTGGCGGCTTACCGGCAGGCTCGAGCGTCTCCTGCCATCCGGCCAGCTGCTCTGGCGTTGCGCGAAACTGAAGGAGAAGGATCGCATCCGCTCATGGATCCATCACCTCGTGCTTGGCGCTTCCGGCGCGAGCCGTCCGCAGGAGACGCGCCTCGTCATGCTCGACCGCGCCGTGCGGTACACTCCCGCAGCCGATGCCGCCGCTCATCTCGAAACCCTGCTTTCGCTCTACCGTGAGGGGCAGAGGGAGCCGCTCCCCTTTTTTCCCCGCGCCTCGATGGCCTGGGCCGCCAAAGCGGACAGGCCGGAGCGCGAGCGCCACGAGGCCGCCGTTGCCGCATGGCGTGAAGGGTTCGACGGCCGGGAGGGCGAGGGCGCCGACGCCGCCTTCCGCCGCTGTTTCGGCACGGAACCGCCCATCGGCGAGCGCTTCGCAAGCATCGCGGAATCCGTGCTTCTGCCCATGCTTGAATATGGAGGGAAGCTGTGACGAGACGCATCCTCGACCACGCCACGGTGACGCTCTCGGGCATGAACCTCATCGAAGCGAGCGCCGGCACCGGCAAGACCTGGGCCATCGCGTCGCTCTACCTTCGCCTGCTGCTTGAACGGCAGCTGCGTCCCGAAGAGATTCTCGTGGTCACCTATACCGAAGCCGCCACAAAGGAACTGCGCGCCCGCATCCGCCGCCGTATCCGCGAGGCGCTCGACGCCATGCGGGGAGCGGAGACCGGGGACGACTTTCTTGCCGGTCTCCGCGACCGGGCAGCCGCAACCGGCCGGCTCGAAGGGCAGGCGCTCCTGCTCGAAGCCGCCCTCGCGGAGTTCGATACCGCCGCCATCTTCACCATTCACGGATTCTGTCTGCGGGCATTGCAGGATCACGCCTTCGAGAGCGGTGCGCTGTACGACACCGAGCTGGTCACCGACCAGTCGGCTCTTGCCGGGGAGGTGATCGACGACTTCTGGCGGGAGCGCTTTTTCGGCGACGCCAACCGGCTGCTCGGTTACGCCCTGCTCAGAGGGTGGTTGCCGGACTCCCTGAGGACCTTCCTGAATTCCCTGCAACTCTCCGAACGGGACGAGGTGATCCCGCTCTACGGCGAAGCCGGGATTGCCCGGATCGAAGCGGCGGCACAGGCCGCGTTCGACGGGGTGTGCCGCATCTGGCGGGAGGAGCGCGGGGCGCTTGAAACGCTCCTCCGCAGCGACAGGGCGCTCAGCCGCGCCGAAAAGGCCTACCGGGCGGACAGGGTGGAACAGCTGCTCGATGCGATGAACCGCTTCGTCGCCGGCGGCAATCCCTTCGGCCTCTTCGAGGGGTTCGACAAACTCACCGCTGCCGGTATCGCGGCAGGCACGAAATCCTCCGGCACGCCTCCCTGGCATCCGCTTTTCGAAGCCTGCGGGACCCTGCAGGCCTCCGCCGACGAACGGCTGCTGGCCCTGAAGTCCGAGCTGGTGACCTTTTTCCGCAAGCGCCTTCCGGAGCGCAAGCGCGAAAACAACCTCCGCTTCTTCGACGACCTGCTCGCCGACCTCTGCCATGCGCTTCGGGAAAATGCACCCGCAGAAGCCGTCTCACTTGCCGAAGCGCTCCGCAACCGCTACCGTGCGGCCCTGATCGACGAGTTCCAGGATACCGACCCGGTGCAGTACGATATTTTCCGGCGCATCTACGCCGGTTCCGATGCGCCGCTCTTCCTCATCGGCGACCCCAAGCAGGCGATCTACAGCTTCCGCGGAGCCGACATTTTCGCCTACCTGCAGGCTGCCCTTGACATCGCCGGGGAGCGCCGCTTCACGCTCGGCACCAACTGGCGCTCGGTGCCGAAACTGCTTGGCGGCTTCAATCTGCTTTTCGACGAGGCCCGCACCCCCTTCGTATTCGACGCCATCCCCTCGCCGCCGCTCGTGGCCGGCCGTCCCGAACCCGACAAGGGAGAATCCGGCGGGCCGCCGCTTGAAATCTGCCTGATCGCCTCCCGGGAGGGCGACGGCAGCCTGAAGGGAGGAGAGTCCGAACGTTTCGCCGCCGAAGCCTGCGCCGCGATGGTGGCCAAAACCATCAGCAGCGGCACGGATGCGGGAGAGATCGCGGTGATCGTGCGCACCCACCGGCAGGCCCGCATGATGCAGGCGGCGCTACGGGAGCGGGCCGTCGTCTCCGTCATGCAGAGCGACGAGAGCGTGTTCGCCTCCATAGAGGCCGAGGAGGTGCGCATTCTCGTGACGGCGCTTGCCGAACCCGGTCGCGAACCGCTCGTGCGGGCAGCTCTCACGACGCTGCTCTTCGGGCAGAGCGGCAGCGACATCGCCCGGCTCAACGACGACGAGAACGCATGGGCGGAGCGGCTGCACACCTTCCGCGAGTACCGCCGCATGTGGCAGGAGCGCGGCTTCATGGTGATGGCCCGCGAGCTGATGCGCCGCGAGAGCGTACGCGAACGCCTGCTGGCCCCTGAGGGTGCTTCCGGCGAGCGCGCCCTGACCAACGTGCTGCACTGTTTCGAGTTGCTGCACCAGGCGGCGCACACCGGCGGGCTCGGCATGGAGGGTCTCGCGGCGTGGTTCAGCGAACGGGTGGTCTCCAGGGAGCCCGGCGAGGAGTACCAGATACGGCTCGAAAGCGACGAACCGGCGGTGCGCATCCTCACCGCCCATGTCAGCAAGGGGCTCCAGTTCCCGGTTGTCTTCTGCCCCTTCCAGTTCGGAGGCGTCGGCGGCAGCCGGGAGGTGGTGCTCTTCCATAATGATGATGGACGGATGACGAAGGATTTCGGGTCGCGGGAGATCGAGCGACACCGGAGCATTGCCGCGCGCGAAACGCTTGCCGAAAACCTGCGCCTCTTCTACGTGGCCCTGACGAGGGCCGAACGGCGCTGTGTTTTCTTCACCGGCAGGATCGTCGATGGACGGCACTCCGGACGCACCCCGCAGCTCTCGCCCTCCTCCTGTCTGCTCTACGTTTCGGAAGAAGCACGCAGGAGCTCCCGGGCGGTCGGTCTGGCGCAGGACGAACTTTCCGGCATGGATGTGGCCGCGATGGCCGAAACCCTGCAGGGCGTGGCCGACGCTTCGGAGGGAGCTATCGGTTTCAGGCGGGTCAGCCTTGGCGACGATCTCCGCACGCCTCGTGTCGGGTCAGGAACCCCGCAGCTCCCGAAGCTCGTGCTCCGCGAGTTCGAAAGGAGCCTCGACAACGACTGGCGCATTGCGAGCTTCACCACCCTCAGCTGCCACCGCGCCATGACCTTCGAGCTGCCC
The DNA here is from genome assembly GCA_016866305.1 of Chlorobiota bacterium. Lineage (GTDB taxonomy): Bacteria > Bacteroidota > Chlorobiia > Chlorobiales > Chlorobiaceae > Chlorobium. Next base: position 100,556 of record VGMX01000005.1, read on the forward strand.
GACCGCGACGAAAGCGCCGCCGTGCCGCCTGCCGCACCGGCGCTGCCCGCCGAAGCGGATGACGGATCCATCTTCGCCTTCCCGAAAGGAGCCGCCGCAGGCATCCTCATACACTCGATTTTCGAAACGCTCGATTTTGCCCAGGCTCTTGACGATACCCCGGAGAGCCCCGTAGCCCAAGCTGCTGGCAGCAGCAGCGCGAGTGAAAAGACTGCTGGCAGCAGCAGCGCGAGTGAAAAGACTGCTGGCAGCAGCAGCGCGAGTGAAAAGACTGCCGCCACCGAAAGCGTTATCGCCCAAGCTGCTGGTAACAGTAGCGCGATTGATAATGCCGCCGCCAGGGCGCTCGACCGGTACGGATTCGACCGCCAGTGGCAGCCCTGCCTGACGGAGATGGTGCAGCAGGTGCTCCGGACGCCACTCTCCTCGCCGGAGGGGAGCTTCACTCTCGGCGGGCTCCGGCAGGGAAGCTGGAGCACCGAGCTGGAGTTCTTCTTTCCGCTCAGGCGCATCACCTCTTCCCGCCTTTCGGAGCTGCTCATGAGGCACGGCGTCATCCCGGACACCACCAATACGGCCGCCGCCCTGCAGGCGCTCGATTTCGCTCCGGTCAAGGGGATGCTGATGGGATTCATGGACATGGTGTTCGAAGCGAAGGGGCGCTACTATCTGCTCGACTGGAAATCGAACCACCTCGGCAACGCCGTCGAAGCGTACCATCGGGACCATCTCGGCAAGGCGATGCAGGAGAACCTTTACCGGCTGCAGTACCTGCTCTACACGGTGGCGCTCGACCGTTTTCTCTCGCTGCGCGTGCCGGGCTACCGCTACGACAAGCACTTCGGCGGTGCGATCTACGTCTTTCTGCGGGGCGTCAGCGCCGAACGGGGCGAGGAGTACGGCTTCTACCGCGACCTGCCGTCGGAAGCGCTGATCCGCGAACTGCAGGGGCTGCTGATCGAAACGGAAACAGGGGAGAGCGAAGCATGAGCATTGAGTTTTGCCAGCGATCCATAGACCGCCAGATAGCGGAATATCTCTGCCGGGGCGCAAGGGACGAATCCGGAGTCCTGCGCACGGTCGTTTCGCTGCTCAGCCAGGCGGTAGGGCAGGGGCACGTCTGCCTCGACCTCGAAGAGATCGCCGGAGAGGCTGTACGGATTCCGGGCCGGGAGGAGTCGCTGCGTCTGCCCGATCTCGCAGGCCTGCGGGCTGCGCTCCTTTCGCTCAACACGCTCGGCAGGCCGGGGGAGCACCGCCCGCTGATTCTCGACGACGCCGGACGGCTCTACCTCTACCGCTACTTCCGCTACGAGGAGACGCTCGCCGGGGCCCTTCTTGCCCGCGTTGTAACGGCGACCGGCAGCCCCGACGAAGCCGCGCTTGCCGAACGGCTCGACCATTACTTCGGCCCCGACGATTCGGGAGAGGATCGTCAGCGGCAGGCCGCCCTGACGGCCATCCGGAGAGGTTTCTCGGTCATCTCCGGCGGACCCGGCACGGGAAAAACCACCACCGTGGTGCGCATTCTCGGACTTCTGCTGGAACAGAGTGGCGGAGAGCGGATGCGCATCGCCATGGCCGCTCCAACCGGCAAGGCCGCCGCACGCCTCGCCTCGTCGATCGCCACGCTCCGGGAGTCGTTGCCCTGCTCCGAAGAGGTGAAGCTCCATCTGCCCGGCCAGGTCACCACCATTCACCGGCTGCTCGGCACCATTCCAGGTTCGACCGGATTCCGCCATAACGCCAGGAATCCGCTCCCGTACGACGCCGTCATCGTCGATGAAGCCTCGATGGTCGATCTGCCGCTCATGACCGCCCTCGTCACGGCGCTCATGCCTCAGGCCCGTCTCATCCTCATCGGCGACCGCGACCAGCTCGCCTCGGTCGAGGCCGGAGCCGTGCTCGGCGACATCTGCCGCGCTGCAGAATCTCCCGGTTCAGCCGTGGAGGGGTGCGTCACCGTGCTTGAGCGCAACTACCGCTTCGGCGCCGGTTCCGGCATCGCCGCCCTCAGCCGCGCCATCAACAGCGGAGACGCCGGCGAAGCCATCCGCCTTCTTGGCGACCCGGCCGATGGCACCATCGCCCTCGAAGCCACGCCGACGCGCGAAACCGTCAGGAAGCGCCTCGCAACACCGGTACTCGAAGGCTTCCGCCCCTATCTCGAAGCCGAAACCCCGGAAGAAGCCCTGCGCCTTTTCGAGCGCTTCCGCATCCTCACAGCTCTCCGCGAAGGCCCCTGGGGAGCCGCAGGCATGAACCACGCCGTCGAAACCCTGCTCAACGAAGCGGGACTCCTCAAGGCCGACACCCCGTTCTACCGGGGCAGACCCGTTCTCGTCACCGAAAACGACTACATCCACAAACTCTTCAACGGCGACACCGGCATCATCCTCCCCGACCCGGAAACCGGCAACCTGAAAGCATATTTCACCGCCCCCGACGGCACCGTCCGCTCCATTCCCCCGGAGTTCCTCCCGGCGCATGTAACAGCTTTCGCCATGACCGTGCACAAAAGCCAGGGCTCGGAGTTTGACAGGGTGCTCATGGTTCTGCCGCCGGAGGATACGCTTCTCCTGACGAGGGAACTGATCTATACAGGCATTACGAGAGCACGGCAGGCCGTTACGCTCTGGAGCGATGAAGCTGTTTTTTCGGCAGCGGTAAAGCGCAGGACGGAGCGGAGAAGCGGGTTGAGGGAAAGGCTGACTTTATAGAGGTATATGGACTTCTTTTCACCGTCTTTTCCTTGCCGTGCTTTGTTGGTAATCGTATATTTCCTTTTTGCAAAAGCAGTTATTCCTTTGCAACCGAGACGAAATGAAGTCGCTTGCTCATGGATAAAAAAGCTCTTTCCGAGCGGGACATCTGCACGAAATTCATTACTCCGGCGCTTGAGCGTTCGGGCTGGGATATCGCATCCCAGGTCAGGGAAGAGTTTCCGCTTACCAGCGGCAGGGTTATTGTGCGAGGCAAGATGCACATGCGCGGGACGCGCAAACGAGCGGACTATGCTCTTTTCTACAAGCCGAACATTCCGATTGCCGTCATAGAGGTCAAGGATAACAACCACTCCCTTGGAGACGGGATGCAGCAGGCCCTTACATATGCCGACATGCTGCAGGTTCCTTTCGTTTTCAGTACGAATGGTGACGGCTTTTTGTTCCACAATAAAGTAACCTCTGACGGCGTCATCGAGAAGGAGCTGGACCTCGAAGGGTTTCCTTCAGCGGAAATGCTCTGGAAGCGTTGGGCCGAGCATCGGGGACTTACCGAAGAGCAGAATATCCTTGTCATCGAGGATTACTACAGCGACGGCAGCAACAAGACACCGCGTTATTACCAGCTTACGGCCATCAACAGGACAATAGATGCCATAGCTCAGGGACAGAACCGTATACTGCTGGTAATGGCCACAGGTACCGGAAAGACCTTTACCGCATTCCAGATTATCTGGCGCTTATGGAAGGCCAAAGCCAGGAAGCGGATACTGTTTCTTGCCGACCGCAACATTCTGGTCGACCAGACCATGACCAACGATTTCAAGCCTTTCGGTCAGGTGATGACGAAAATCCAGAAGCGACAAGCCAACAAGTCCTATGAAATCTACCTTTCGCTCTATCAGGCAGTCACCGGCACCGAAGAAGAAAAAAATATTTACAAGCAGTTCAGTCCCGACTTTTTCGATCTGATTGTCGTTGACGAGTGCCATCGGGGCAGTGCCGCGGCTGATTCCGCATGGCGCGAGATCCTTGCATATTTTTCGTCAGCAACACAGATAGGCCTGACCGCCACACCCAAGGAAACCAAAGAGATTTCCAACATCGATTACTTCGGCGATCCTGTTTACACCTATTCCCTCAAGCAGGGGATTGACGATGGTTTTCTGGCTCCGTACAAGGTTGTTCGCATCGATCTCGATAAGGATATGGAAGGATGGCGGCCCGACAAGGGGATGCTTGACAAGTATGGCAACGAAATCGAAGACCGCATCTACAACCAGAAGGATTTCGACAGGTCACTGGTACTCGAAAAACGCACGGAACTTGTGGCAAAAAAGATCAGCGATTTTCTCCGACGGACAAACCGCTTCGATAAAACCATCGTCTTCTGCGAAAATATCGACCATGCAGAGCGCATGCGTCAGGCTCTGGCCAACGAAAACAGCGATCTTGTCTCGCAGAACAGCAAGTACGTCATGCGCATTACCGGAGACAACGAGGAGGGTAAGGCCGAGCTCGATAATTTCATTTTTCCGGAGAGCAGATACCCGGTTATCGCTGTCACGTCCAAACTGATGACCACCGGCGTCGATGCTCAGACCTGCAAGCTTATAGTGCTCGACCAGCGTATTCAGTCGATGACCGAATTCAAGCAGATCATCGGGCGCGGAACCCGCATCAACGAAGAGTACGGCAAATATTATTTTACCATTATCGATTTCAAGAAGGCGACAGAGCTTTTTGCCGATCCTGATTTCGATGGCGATCCGGTACAGATATATGTGCCTGAAGGCGACGATTCTCCGGTGCCTCCTGATATTGACGAATGCGATCCTATGGAAGGGGGCCCTTACCCGGAAACCGGTCACGACCGGACATGGACAGACGTTGAAGAAACAGGAACCGGTGACGAGGGGTCAGGCGTCCGGCGCTATGTTGTCGCCAATGTCGCCGTGAGCGTGGTAGCCGAACGGGTCCAATATTTCGATGTCAATGGCAGACTGATTACCGAATCGCTCAAGGATTACACCCGCAAGGCACTCTCCGGTGAGTTTGCTTCGCTGGACGATTTCCTTAACTGCTGGAACGGCAGCGAAAAGAAGCAGGCAGTTATCGAGGAACTTGAGAAACAGGGAGTTTTTTTCGATGCCCTTTCAGACGAGATAGGCCGCAGTTCCGGCAAGACCTTCGATCCGTTCGACCTGATCTGCCATGTTGCATGGGGCATGCCGCCTCTTACCCGGAAGGAACGGGCCGAGCAGGTAAGAAAACGCGACTATTTTACGAAATACGGCGCAGATGCCCGCCGGGTGCTGGAGGCGCTGCTCGACAAGTATGCCGACGAAGGCGTTACGCATATAGAGGAAACACAGGTGCTCACCATAGCGCCGTTTACCGATTTCGGCACGCCCATGGAGATCATCCGCGCCTTTGGCGGGCTGGATAACTACCAGCATGCCCTTCACGAACTGGAACAAGCGCTCTACAGCGCCTGAATTTTATTATCACGGCACAATTCAATCAGTAACCGGATATGTCCATAACTTCACTCATCAAATCCATTCAGGACATCATGCGCAAGGATGTCGGCGTCGATGGAGACGCACAGCGCATCAGTCAGATCGTCTGGCTGATTTTCCTGAAGATTTTCGATGACAGGGAACAGGAGTGGGAGCTTACTGTGCCCGGCTACAAATCGCCGCTACAGAGCCGCTTCCGCTGGTCGAACTGGGCAAAGGATCCCGAAGGAATCACCGGAGAGGAGCTGATAGATTTCGTGAACAACGACCTCTTTCCTTCGCTGAAGAAACTTGCTGTTACCGCCGGCGTTTCACCATACGGACGGGTTGTGGGTTCGGTGTTCGAGGATGCCTACAACTACATGAAGTCCGGCACCCTGCTGCGCCAGGTGATCAACATCATCGAGGAGGACGTTGATTTCAACCTGTCAGGCGACCGCCATCTTTTCAACGATATCTACGAAAAGCTTCTCGCCGACCTGCAATCGGCAGGTAACGCAGGTGAATACTATACACCCCGCACCGTCACGCAGTTCATGGTTGATATACTCGATCCTCAACTGGGCCAAACCATCCTCGATCCTGCCTGTGGTACCTGCGGCTTTCTGACCTGCGCCATCGATCACCTGAAAGAGCAGGTCAAAACCGCCGACGACCGCAGGATGATTCAGGAGTGTATTCACGGGGTTGAGAAAAAACCGTTGCCGCACATGCTTGCCATGACCAACATGATGCTGCACGGCATCGATGTGCCCACCAATATCCGGCACGACAACACCCTTAGCCGCCCCCTCAAGGACTACGGCCCTCGCGACCGCGTGGACATGATCATCACCAATCCGCCCTTCGGCGGCATGGAGGAGGACGGCATCGAGAACAACTTCCCGAAAAAATACCAGACCCGCGAGACCGCCGATCTCTTTATGGCGCTGATCATGCACCTCCTGAAACACGACACCGGTAAGGCTGCCGTGGTGCTGCCCGACGGCTTCCTGTTCGGCGAAGGAGTCAAGACAACGCTCAAGCGTGAGCTGCTCGAAGAGTTCAATCTGCACACCATCGTCCGGCTGCCGAAAGGGGTGTTCAGCCCCTACACGAGCATTGCCACCAATATTCTGTTTTTCGAGAAGGGCGGCCCGACCAAAGACGTCTGGTTTTTCCAGCACCCCTACCCGGAGGGTTACAAATCGTACTCCCGCTCGAAACCGCTCACCATCGGCGAATTCGATCTCGAAAAAGGGTGGTGGGGAGGCGCAGCGCGACGCGGACGCAAGACCACCCGGTATGCATGGACGGTCAGTGCCGGAGAGATCGCTGCAAAAAACTTCAATCTCGACAGCAAGAACCCGCACGAAATCGAAGTGAACCACAGGGATCCCGAAGAGCTGATGCAGGAGTACCAGGAAATCGTCAGGAGGCTCGAAGCCGCACAGCAGGCGCTCAAGGTCGAACTGATGGCCTGCCTTTCGACAGACAAACGGGACGAGGCATGAACGAGCAGTTGATACCACTCTTGCAGGCGGGTGAAGGGTATCTCACCGAATTCAAGCAGAGCCTCGACAAATCCTTTGTGGAGGAGGCCTGCGCATTTGCCAACTCCGGTGGCGGCAGGATTCTCCTCGGTGTCGCCGACAGTGGCGTCATCAAGGGTATCGATACCGGCAACATCATGCGTTCCCGCGTGCAGGACATGCTGGGGCAGATCGAGCCGCTTTTGCACTGCGAAATCGAAGCGGTGGACGATGTCCTCGTCGTAAAGATCCCCGAGGGGTCGGAAAAACCCTATGGATGTTCCAGGGGATTTTTCATGCGCATGGGCGCCAATTCGCAAAAGCTCACCCGCAACCAGATCATTGAGTTTTTCCAGAAGGAAGGCCGAATCCGCTTCGATGAGCTGAGCCATCCGAAAGCCGTCTATCCCGACGATTTCGATTCGGATGCATTTGCCCGCTTTCTGAAACTGGCCGGCATCAGCCCGAGCATCGAGAGGGAAACCCTGCTGCACAACCTCGATTGTCTGACTGCCGACAACCGTTTCACAAACCTCGGCGTGCTGTTTTTCGCCAGAGACATCGACTTTCTTCTCAATCATGCAGTGGTCGTCTGTGTGCTCTATCGAGGCAGTGAAAAAGTCACCATCCTCGACAAAAAGGACTTCACGGGAAACATCGTGGAAAACATCGACAACGCCCTGCTCTTTGTGAAGCGGCATACCAAGGTGCGCCTCAAGATCGAGCACCTGCAGCACGAGGAGATCCCGGATTACCCGGAAGTCGCTCTGCGGGAAGCCATTATCAATGCGGTCTGTCACCGTGATTATTTCGACAAGCGAGCCAACGTAACGATAGAGGTCTTTGCCGACCGGGTGGTTATCACCAACCCCGGTGGCCTGCCGAGCGGTCTCTCACCGGAAGAGTTCGGCACCAAGAGTGTGGCCCGAAATCCACGCATTGCATCCCTGCTTCATCGCATCGACTACATCGAAAAAATCGGCACCGGCATCAGCCGTATCCGCCAGGCGGTCGCTGAACACGGCGGCACTGAACTGGAACTGCGCTTCAACGATTTCTTCACCGCGACATTCCGGTCAAAGATACAAGTTGCCCAGGATGTTACGGGAGAAGTCAGTGAGCAAGTCAGTGAGCAAGTCAGTGAGCAAGTCAGTGAGCAAGTCGCGAAAATATTGATTACCTGTAAAACTCAACCAAAGACAAAGGGCGAATTGCTTGAGGTACTTGGCTTGGCGAATGTTTACATGAATTACAAGCGCCATGTTTTTCCGTTGATTGAGAAAGGACTCATAGAAATGACCATACCGGAAAGGCCCCAGAGCCGACTGCAGAAATACCGCCTCACCGATAAGGGCCGCGAAATTCTGCGGCAGGAGGGGCTCGATGAATAAACAGATTGCCAACCTGCTTGAGCAGCACTTCGACACCGCTTTTGCCGCCCCTGATGGCATCAAAAAGCTCCGTGAGCTGATTCTCACCCTCGCCATGCAAAGCAAGCTGGTGGAGCAGGACCCGAATGATCCGCCCGCTTCGGAACTGCTGAAGGAGATCGAGGTCGACAAAAAACGCCAAGTCAAAGCAGGTAAAATCAAGAAACCAAAATCTCTTCCTGCTATTGATCAGTCGGATGCCGCCTATGTTTTACCGCAAAGCTGGACATGGACGCGCCTCGGCACCATCGGCAATATTTTTAACGGCAACAGCATCAATGCCAGAGAGAAGGAAACCAAATACGCTGGAGCCAATGGTTTGCCCTACATTGCAACCAAGGATGTTGGCTATGGGCTTGACGCGCTGGATTATAAAAACGGGATATATATTCCTGAGTCCGAGGAAAAATTCAAAATTGCCCACCAGGGTGCGGTGCTGATCTGCGCTGAAGGCGGCAGTGCTGGCAAAAAATGTGGCATCACAGAGCAGGATATCTGTTTTGGCAACAAGCTGTTCGCCAATGAACTTTTTGGCGGGATTCCCTCGAAATTCATCCTCTATCTGTATCTCTCTCCTGTATTCAGAGAATCCTTCAGCGCAGCCATGACTGGCATCATAGGCGGCGTATCCATTGCCAAATTTGTGGAACTGCCGGTCCCTCTTCCTCCGTTGGAGGAACAACACCGCATCGTCGCCCGCATCGACCAGTTGATGGCCCGTTGCGAAGAGCTGGAAAAGCTGCGCAGTGAGCGGGACGAGAAGAGGCAGACTGTTCACGCTGCAGCCATCAAGCAACTGCTCGACGCACCGGACGGTTCAGCTTGGGGTTTCATTCAGCAGCATTTCAATGAACTCTACAGCGTCAAAGAAAACGTCGCCGAACTCCGCAAAGCTATCCTCCAACTCGCCGTTATGGGCCGCCTCGTTCCCCAGAATCCGAATGATTCTCCTGCTTCGGAGTTGTTGAAGGAGATCGAAGCTGAAAAGCAGCGGTTGGTTAAAGAAGGTAAAATCAAAAAACCCAAACCCCTGTCGCCGATCAATGCTGAGGAAATATCCTATGATTTGCCCAAAGGGTGGGAATGGGTAAGATTGGGCGATATTGGGGTCTGGAAATCTGGTTCAACTCCCAGTCGTACTAATTCAAGTTTTTATGGTGGTGATATTCCATGGGTTAAATCTGGCGAGGTTAAGCAAGGGCGCATTAAAACTACCGAGGAAAATATAACTCAAGCTGCATTAGATAAATGTTCGTTGCACATTAATGAGAAAGGCTCTGTTCTCATTGCTATGTATGGAGCAAATATTGGCGAAGCCGGTATCCTGGAGATAGAAGCCGCGACTAATCAGGCTGTATGTGCTTGTAAAACTTATACATACTTCGACGATAACTATTTACTTTATCTGATTACTTCTCTCAAGCCTTATTTTATCAGTCAGGGCGCGGGCGCGGCACAGCCTAATATTTCTCGGGAAAAAATTGTAGAAACGATCTTTCAACTTCCCCCGCTTCCTGAACAGCACCGGATTGTAGCCCGAATTAACCAGTTGATGGCGCTGTGCGACCAACTCGACCAGCAAATCAATGCCGCCAACAACAAAAAGACCGAATTGCTGAATGCCTTGACGGCCCATCTATAAGGAAATGCTATGCGCCTGACATCGCTCTATATCGGCCAGTACAAGAACCTTCGGGACTTTTCCCTGAGCTTCGACGGCAGCAGCTTTATCGATGTCTTTGTTGGCAAAAACGGCACCGGCAAGTCCAATCTGTTCGAGGCGCTCATCGAGATCTTCCGCCATATCGTCGAGTTTGACCGTGACAAGGCCTCCTGCGATTTCAATTACCGCATCGGCTTCGACATCGACGGCAAGGCCACCGAGATCGTCTGGAATTCCGGCAAGCTGACCATCAGTGGCAAGGAGCGAAAAACGATCGGCAAGACGCCGCTGCCAGACAATGTGCTGATCTACTACTCCGGCCACAACGACACGGTGGCAAAGCTAGTCGAGCAGTATGAAGAGGCCTTCCGCAAACGCATCAAGCGCGCCGATTTTGACGAGGCCCGGTATTTCATCGGCATCGGTCCGGAATACAAGGAGCTGTTGCTGGCAGTGCTGCTGATGCAGCCCGACACCTGCAAGGCGCGGCAGTTCATCTGCCAGAAGCTCGGCATTGCAACCGTGGCCTTAGAAGCGAAGGTGGTGCTGGAACGCCCCGCCTACGCTGCCGATTCCCGTTTTGACATCGAATTGAACGATGAAACCGACCGTTACTGGCAGCCGGAGGGGATCACCAAAACCTTTCTCGACCGGCTCCATGGCTGCATCAACACCGCCACCGGCAGCCCGGTGCGCTCCGAGGGTTATTTCGCTGAACCAGATCGTTACATCCTCTATTTCGATATCGCCAAAATCCGCCAGGAATTCGCCGACCTAACCACCCAGGAGCTGTTCCGCCAGTTCGACAACCTGAAGACGCTGGGGATGCTGACCGAGATCACCATCCCCCTGCAACTGACCGGCGGCGTGGACGCCACCATCGCCCATTTCAGCGACGGCCAATTCCAGTCGGTGTACATCTACTCCATCGTCGAACTGTTCAAGGACCGAAACTGCATCACCCTGCTCGACGAGCCCGACTCCTTCCTCCACCCGGAATGGCAGTTCCTCTTTCTCTCACAGGTTTTCGAGATCACCGGCACCACCGCCAAAAACAACCATGTATTGATGAGCAGTCATAGCGCGGTGACGTTGATCCCGCACGACAAAAAGAAAATTAAATTTTTCGATATCAAGGAAAGTCAGGCAAATTGTTACGACTTACCAAAGGCAGTTGCCATCAAAAAGCTGAGTGCCGACATCATCAAGTATTCCGAGCAGGAGCAGCTGCTCAGCATAATCAACACCATCCAGATAGAAAAGAAACCGGTTTTATTTACTGAGGGTAGCACCGATCCGGTAATTATTAAGGAAGCGTGGTTCAAACTATTTGAAGATGAGATTCCCTTTATTCCTTTTTATGCTTTCAGTTGCACATACATTAAGCAATTATTGACTGACAGACGTATTCATGCTGAAATGCGTGGATTGCCGGTTTTCGCACTGTTTGATTTTGACAAAGCCTATGATCAGTGGAACGGATTGAACGGCACTGTCAGTGAAGCAGATCCATTGAAAGGAATGATAAAAAAATGGGCAGAGGGGGAATCATACGCATTGATGCTGCCTGTTCCTGTAAATGCGGATATACAAAAACAGGTTATTCGGAATTCAACTACCAATGAAACCTTTGGCGGCGACTCATGCTGTGAGATAGAGCACCTGTTTTACGGGTATAATGCCACCAATGATTATTACCTGCAGGAGCCATGTGTTGGCGGAAGCAAGATTGTCTTCAAATCAGATAGAGATAAAACAGATTTCGCCAAGCAAGTAGTCCCAATTCTTAGCCCTGCATGTTTCGAGGTTTTTCGCCCGATGTTTGAGTTTATCAAGTCGAAATGTTTAATTTGAGTTGGACGTGGGGCTATTATGCAATCAAAACATTAAACTGTTATTAGATATCAAAAAACGGGGGAGCAAATCGATTTCCTGTTGTTTCTTTTGTGTGAATATAGGATATGAAGCTCTTTGATTCGTAAACAAATAAAGCATGCCACTAATAAGTATATTAGCTGTTGATAATTTCAAAGAAGTTCGAGGTGTTCACCCAAGAGTAATCAACGATAATGTTTTAGCAACTGTACGCAGATTGCATGAATCTGATGAAATTGAGCCTTGGCTTCAAGCGATTCTTTTTGATACTAATTCTACCCCACACGGCCCGTCTGAAATTGTAGACATTCTAACACATAAAGTTTCGATTAGAGGGCGAGAAGGTCTTGCTGCATTTATTTTAAAAGGTCGATCTTTTCCTACTGTTCGTCCTGCTGATGTAGCACATCAGATAATTCGGCTCGATAGAATTACCGGGTTAGACTTCGCATTTTTTGCTGCTTCTGGTAATGTTTTAGATGAGGCTAAAGAATGTTTTCTCTCTACATCTCAGCATTTGAATGTTGATTATTGTTTTCTTGATTGCCACGACCTAGCCCGGATATTTGTAGCCTATGGATTTCTTTGCCCTCGCGATGGAGAGAAAATTAGTGGAGGGCGCTGTTCTTGCGGATTTTCACCGACGAATCGTACCTCAAATATTCTTCAGCAAGCAGCTCTCCATGAGCTTCGAGTTACCCACGAACTAAATCAACCGTCCGGTGCAGTTATTCTTCCAACTGGATCAGGAAAAACTCGTGTAGCTGTACTCGATATTGTTCGGAGTAATTCAAAGTGTGTTGTTTATACAGCTCATTCCCATGAAATCTTAGAATCGGCTGAAGAAGAGTTCCTTAAAGAGATTCCCAAAGAACACGTAATCCGTTTCAGCAATAGGCCATCAGCAGAATGCCTTTGTCGAATTAACCTATTAACAATCCAAACTCTTGCGCGGAATCTTGAAATATTTAGAAACAAGACAGTAGACTATTTTGTTGTTGACGAATTTCACCATGCAGTAGCTAAAAGTTACCGTAGCGCACTCAATATACTGAGCCCTGTTTTTCTGCTTGGATTGACTGCAACTCCGTTTCGAGGTGATCAGCAAGATGTATTAGAGCTTTGCAACAATAATGTGATTGTCGATTATGATTTGCGTCAAGGAATAGAATTTGGTGTTCTTTCTCCATATCATTACTTCGGATGTTTTGATGATGTTGACTATTCAAATATTCGACATAACGGGATTAGATACGAAATTAGGGACCTTGAACGAGCATTAATTATACCTGAACGTGATCAAAGTATAATCCGTAAGTGGAGGGAAAAGGCCGAGGGAAAACCAACAATTGCTTTTTGTTGCTCACAGAGACATGCTGAACGTGTTGCCAATAGTTTCCGAGATGATGGTATCACAGCGGCTACATATCTGGCACATACATCACAAGAAGATCGGTTAAAGTTGAGGACACAGCTACAACGTGGAGAATTGAAATTGCTGTGTGCGGTGGATATTCTTAACGAGGGTATTGATTTACCTTTTGTAGAATGCCTTCTTTTTCTTCGCCCAACAGAGTCCAAAAGAGTTTTTTTCCAGCAGTTTGGTAGAGGGCTTCGGCGTTTTGTTGGTAAAGAAATCTGTGTGGTTATAGATTTCATTGGCAACTTTAAAAATGCATATACCATTGTTGAACATCTTGGACTTGAGCCATATGAGCACGAAGATCAAGCCCCGGAACTCATCCGTAGGTTGTTGCCTAAAGACATTCTGAACCTTCCTACCGGATGTGAGGTCGAATTTGATGAGCGAGTTATTGATATCTTTGGAAATCAGACACTGAATCCACAATTTGCAACCCGTCATAATATAGCACGGATTCTTATCCATCAGTATGTCAAACTTGAGCTGCGTTTAGGACGTAAGCCTACAAAAACGGATATTGACAGAAACTATCTGGTTGATAGCGAATTTTATGGTATGGTGTTTGGTAGCTGGCAAAAGTTTCAGCAACATATGGGAATATCCGGGACATCACGTAATGAAAACTCCAAATAAAAAGAGAGAGTACCGAGGGGACATCCTGAAAGCGCCGATGAAAACCGGTAGAGCGTTGAGAATGAAAGTTTCTTACATAAAAGGCCCAGCTAGCCATTATTGGACGGAGTCCTCAGGGACGTAGATGATTGAGGTGACTTTGAACGGTTCGGGGACATCCTATACAGACAAATCAAAACAAAAAGTTTTTTTACTGACGAACAGTTCCTCCAAGTGCATGAAAAAGCACGATAGAGAGCGGTGGGTTGCTCACCTTTAAAGAATCTCGTACCTTATCGTTATCTGGTATGCGACATGCTGATGAACGGCAGTCAAGCATCCTTTGTCCAGGTTCCAAGATTCGCGTGAGAGTCCCGAAATGTCCCGCACGAGGTCACAGCCTCAACGCTCACGAAAACGGGCTCCTCTCTACCGAAGTTTATCTCTCGGCAAACAGTCTGCTCAAATACATAAAAGATCTCCTCGAACACTTCGGTCTCGATCCCAAAACCATGAAAATCTACCTCCGTGAAGACCGCGATGCTGATATAAATCAAGCGAAATAATCTGATGTAATTATGAGCCGATATATAACATATGAATAAAGATTCTTATAGTTATCACCGGTTTTTAGATGAAGCCGGAGATACAACTTTTTTTGGCAAAGGGAAGATTCCTGTCATAGGCAACGAGGGATCTTCTTGCTGCTTTATTCTCGGGATGCTGAAAATCAATGAACCGCTCGATGAGGTCAGGAAAAAGGTCATAGAACTTCAGCAAGCCATTGCAGAAAACTCTTACTTTAACGGAGTGCCGAGTATTGAAAAAAAGAAAGCTGCTTATGGCTATTTCTTTCATGCAAAGGATGATCTCCCCGAAGTCAGGAAAATGGCTTTTGATCTGATAAGAAATATTGATTGCAGTTTTGAAGCTGTTGTAGGCAGGAAAATTCCGGAACTTTATGAAAAAAAACACAATGGAAAAGAGGCTGAATTTTATGCCGACATGCTATCCCATTTGCTGAAAAATAAACTGAATGCTTATGAGAGGCTTGTGCTCAATATCTCTCACCGCTCAAAATGCACGTCGCATACCAATCTGCAAAAAGGGTTAATGAAAGCCGTTCACAGGGCAAATTCAATATCACCTGAAAAAGCGAACAGCTGCACAGTCGTCTTCAACGTTCAGCAACCGACAACAGAGCCGTTACTGAATATCTCCGATTATTTCTGCTGGGCAATACAACGGGTTTTTGAAAGAGGAGAAACGCGATACTACGATTATATCAGCGAACAGGTCGCAATGGTGCAGGATATTTATGACTTCGAAAAGTGGGAGAGTGGCCGAAATTATTACAACAGAAAAAGAAAGCTGTCGAGCGATAACTGCTTAAAAAACAATAAATAAAAAAAGCCCATCATTGCACTGAGAAGGATACCCTTCAACGGCTTGGAGCCGACCTTCATGCAAAACAGGCTACACATAATATAAAAAAGAAGGTGAAACAAGCAATATAATACTCACTATATCAGCAATGAAACAACCTCGCCCGAAAATCTCATCCATAACGACCTTCAGATAATGTGCTTCATTGTCATCAACAGAAACCCAAATGCTCCCATCTTCGGCCAGTAACTCCCGCAACAATTCAAGACGCGGGTACATCATGGCAATCCATTGGGTGTGCTCAAGGTTGTCGTCGTAATGCTCGAACGCGCTGCGGGTGTTGTAGGGCGGATCAATGAAAGATGCACTTCACCTTTCCCGCATAGTAGGGAAGTAAGGCTTTCAGCGCATCAAGGTTGTCGCCCTGAATGAGCATGTTGGGCGTTTCTCGGTCGCCGTGTGAAAACTCCGGTGCTTCCTCTATCGCGACTCCGTTGCTAAGAATTCCACTATCAAGTCAGCTACAGATTACTGTTCCGTCTCAACGGGGCGTGATGGTGCTTCCAGGGTGAAGCCATGCCGTTTTTGCCTGGATAGTATGGGAAAGTCTGGATTATGTTCCGATAATCTCATTGAGGCCTTCGATAACCCGAATCGGCTCTTCGGCAGAAAGCCTTCCGATTCTGCTTCCGATCCGTTCTGTTGACAGGGTTCTGATCCGGCCCTGAACTGAATCACCGCTGACCGGTCATCGTCGGAGTCCGTTACTTTTACTTTAAACCGGAATTCCATCAGGCGTCATTCCATGTGATAAACGTCCTGCAAGAGCTCATGGGTACCTCTATAAAGTTATTGCGCACCCAAATTGCTGCGCTGTCCCGACAAGTCGGGATCGAAATCCTCATCCCGAAAGCTTTCGGGACTCTGCACCGCTATACTCGCGTTCCGTCCGCCTTGCACTTTGATCGCTCATCACACTTTTTTGAGATGCCCTTAAGTATATGTTATAAATGATCCTGGAGAGGAGTAAAACACGGCATCTCCGATACCTTTACGTTTTGTGGCTTTTTTTCTATCTCGTTTTCTGCTTATATTTGGTTGTGCTATCTCGTTGATTATCAATTTTTTATCAACAAAATTCACGGAAGTGCCATGCTTAAACAAACATTGAAGGCGTTTTCGGTTATCATTCTGGCGGTCATCTTTGTCTCGTCCGTTTCCTATGCAGCAACTGTATCCGGCAGCGGGAGGCAAAGCAGAGGGTACCCTGGTCATAATGCGGAAATCAGCGGTCAGTTATTTACCCTGCCTGCGACCGGGACTATATCAAACATCGACAGTCAGGGGGCAAGCGGATTCTGGATCGAAAAGGAGTCCGGAGAGATGGTCAGAAATTTCGATACAATCGGCGAATCTGCAGGTTATTCTCTTCCTGCAGGGAGGTACAGGGTGATCCCCAATATCAAAGATGGTTTCAATACATGCTGGGTGAACGTTACCTTCACATATCCCTGAAGCGATTTCATATCTGCGGGGGACTTGTGAACAGTTCCGGGATGTTGTTGCCTGCGAAGCAACAAGAGGCTCCGTTGATCCGTTGCTGAAAATTCCACTATCAAGTCAGCTACAGATTACTGTTCCGTCTCAACGGGGCGTGATGGTGCTTCCAGGGTGAAGCCATTCCGTTTTTGCCTGGATAGTATGGGAAAGTCCGGATTATGTTCCGATAATCTCATTGAGGCCTTCGATAACCCGAATCAACTCTTCGGCAGAAAGCCTTCCGATTCTGCTTCCGATCCGTTCTGTTGACAGGGTTCTGATCTGGCTGATTTTAACCCGCGTTTTTTTCGGAAGATCGGCTGATTCAATTGGCATGGTAAGCGGAAAGCCCGCTTTTTGCGGCTGGCTTGTCAACGCGATTGCAATAACAGTTCCTGATCGGTCATTAAACACGTCATGGCTTACAACCAGTACTGGTCGGAGGCCGGATTGCTCATTTCCCCGCGTCGGGTTGAGGTCGGCCCATCGGATATCACCCCTCAGTATTCCGGCCATGCCTCAATTTCTCCGTTCATCCCCTCTTCCGCAAGTTGGCGCTCTTCGACAGCATCAAGTTTTGCGCATTCTTCGGCCAGTCTGCTGTGCTCGATGCGTTCGATTTTTTCATGGAGCGCTTCCTGTATTGCCTGACTGCGATTGGCAAAAACCTTCGCATTGACAAGCCGGTCAATTTTTATGATGGTTGCGGCATCAATGGTTACGGCAACTTTTGTTTTTCCCATCTGCTCACCTCATTGCATGGTTATCATACTTTTTATCATACCGATTCCTTTTGATTAAAACAACGGTCGATCATCATTTTTCTTTGGAAAGCTGCAGTCACTGAGCACTTGGGAGTCGGTGACGGTCGTGAGTGAGATCCTTTTGGAAAAGCAGAACGTGTCTTGTATTATCAGGTAATACCCGGTAATGCCATGAGGTTTCGATGAAAAAGGAGGTGCGTGTGAGTCCAGGCGCAAAAAAAACGGAATCGCGCGAGCAGGTCAGTTTTAAAATGCCTGCCACAATGAAAATGCGCGTTGATCGTCTTGCCGAGGCTACCAGACGATCCAGGTCTTTCGTGATAGAAGAGGCTATCGAGCACTACCTCACCATGAATGAATGGCAGGTGCAGAGCATTATTGCGGGTTTGAGCGACCTCGACAAGGGACGGACAGTTTCGCAGGAGGAGATGGAAAAACTCTGGGATGAAAAGCCTGCTGAAAGTCCGGTGGACACAGACCGCTAAGCAGCGGCTGGAGGAGATCGAGGCGTATGTCTCTCACGACAATCCTGTCGCCGCAAGGAAGATCATTCGAGCCCTTATCGGAAAGACTGCCCTCAAACTCTCTCAATATCCGCAAATCGGTAGGAGCGGGCGTATTGACGGTACCCGTGAACTTGTTTTTCCAGACAATCCTTTCATCGTGATCTACACTGTTCGCCAGGATAGCATAACGGTTTTGACGGTTTTTCATGCTGCACAGAAGTTTCCGGACGTAATCAGCATCGAGCATTAAGCGCATCCTGACGTCTCTTTTCCTGAAGCCGAAACGAGCGCAAGCAATCGCACTCTTTGGCGCTCCCGAAGCAATCATCCTTTTATATCGCCGCGGGTTGCACCCCGTGCTGCCGACAGGCCATCCCTGCGGGATGTGCAGAAAAGCAGGACAGGCGAGACAGCGAACTCTTCGTTGCAGCCGTTTCACGATTCCGAATTCGGGGAACGGGTTCCCTGAACAGTTTCTTTGGCTCGGGAGGATCGGTATATTGCCGGAGAATGGTGTTTCAGCCGGCCAACCCGATTACAGAAAATTTCGAACATGATGGGCTCCCTACTCGAATTCCTGAAAACAAACCGGCAGATACTGGCCACGGCGGGATTCTGCCTGTTTCTCTGTGCCGGCTTTGTGGATCTGTCGGAGTTTTTATGGGTTTCCGGGCAACTGTTCGGCGACAACATTTCGTTCGAACTCGTGGTGTTTTCTGGTTTCTTCTATTTCCAGTGCTCGATAGGGGACCTGAACGAATCGATGGCGGAGTACCGGTATTACGAGAAGCTTCGCACTCCCTCGATGCGGGGCTCCGTGAAACGGTACGACGAGGCGTTCAGGCGCAAGGCGTCCGTGCGGGCCTTTCAGGGCGTTTCCCCCGCCATGTGGCGTGGCATTGGCGACAAGGTTGCCGGATGGCCTGAAGAGGCCGGGCCGCCGCCGGCAGAAAAACTGCTGGAGGCAAGCCGCATTCCCCTGAACGAGGTGATCTCGTTCAACCACCAGGCCAAGGTTCCGGTTTTTCTCGACTGCCTCTACTTCAGCGAGGTCACCATAACCTCGACCGGATTCGGCGATATCATTCCTCAGGGCCGATTTTCAAAGATTCTCGTCGTCATCGAGTCGATTTCGGGAGTCCTGCTGGTGGCCATAGGCATTGCCATCGCCCTTGGAGGGCTCGGCTCCGGAACATCCTCCGCTGCCGCTCCGCCGAACGGGCATGAGGAAGGGGAGAGCCGGTAGCATGAAACTTCTCCATACCTCCGACTGGCATCTGGGCCACACGCTTTACGGCAGAAGCCGTTACGACGAATTCTCGGCATTCCTCGACTGGCTTTTCGAGCTGATCGAGAAGGAGCATGTCGATGCCCTGCTCGTTGCCGGCGACGTGTTCGACAGTGCCGTGCCTGGCAGCCGGGCGCAGGAAATCTATTACGGCTTTCTCAACCGCGTGGCCCGTTCGAAGGTGTGCCGCCATGTGGTGATCATAGCCGGAAACCACGATTCCCCCTCGTTTCTCGACGCTCCCAAAGCCCTGCTTTGCGCGCTCGACGTGCATGTTGTCGGCTCGCCGGGTGACGATCCCATGGACGAGGTGATGGTGCTCCGCGACCGGAAAGGAAAGGCCGAAGCCATCGTGTGTGCGGTGCCGCACCTGCGCGACCGTGACATCCGCATGGTGGGACCGGGAGAGAGCATGGAGGAGAAGAACCGCAAGATGATCGATGGCATCGAACGCCACTACCGCGATGTCTGCCAGGCAGCCGAGCAGGTGCGGCTGCAGGAGGGAGGCTTCCTTCCCCTGATCGCCATGGGTCACCTCTTCACGGCGGGGGGAACGACCGTCGAAGGCGACGGAGTACGCGAAATCTATGTCGGTTCCCTGGCTCATGTCAGCCGTTCGGTTTTTCCCGCAGGGATCGACTATCTCGCTCTCGGCCACCTGCACGTTCCGCAGCAAGTGGCAGGTGAGGAGCACCTGCGCTACAGCGGCTCGCCAGTTCCGATGGGGTTCGGAGAGGCCGGGCAGCAGAAAGAGGTTGTGCTTGTTGAGTTCAGCGGAAACGAACGAACGATCTCCGCTGTTTTCGTGCCATGCTTCCAGCAGCTCGAACGGATCGGCGGCACGCTTGAAGCCATTACCTCGCGAATCGTTGACCTGAGGGCTGCAGGCAGCAGTGCCTGGCTGGAGATCGAGTACACCGGCAACGATCTGCCGGGTGATCTCAGGGGTCTGATTGACGAAGCTGTAAAAGGTTCGTCGCTTGAAATCCGCAGGATCCGAAACAGCCGGGCCGCATCGCTGGCCATCGGGCCGGTGTCGCAAGATGAGTCGCTCGAAGACCTCGATGAACTTGACGTTTTTCTGCGCCGCCTTGATGCCGCCAACGTTCCCGAAGCCCAGCGCCCCTCACTTCTGCTGGCATATCAGGAGATTGTCGAACTGGTCCGCAATGAAAAGAAGGGGGAGTGACGCCGGTATCCTGCAGTTCTTGTTTCAGTTATGCGATGGTAAAACCTATGATGCATCCCGACCTGTTCAATCCCGCTGCCATTGCCGGCATCCCCCTCCGGAACCGCCTGCTGCGTTCGGCGACCCATGAAAGCATGGCAGAGCAAAGCGGAGCGCCGGGCCCCGCCCATGAAAAGCTGTATACGGCTATCGCCCGCGGAGGAGCGGGGGCCATCATTACCGGTTATGCCGGGATACAGCAGGACGGGCGCAGCAGCCTGCCCGGCATGCTGATGATGCATGAAGACAGCCTCGTTCCGGCTTACCGGCGGCTCACCGGAGCTGTTCACAGCCACGGCTGCCCGATCATCCTGCAGCTTGCCCACTGCGGCCGCCAGACCCGCTCGGCTGTAACCGGCATGAAGCCTGTTGCACCTTCGGCGCTGAAAGACCGCATTTTCAACGAAGAGATCCCCAGGGAACTCGACGAGGAGGGAATTGCGGCCATCATCGCCGACTTTGCGGCGGCTGCCGGACGTGCCGCCCGCGCGGGATTCGACGGCGTGCAGCTCCACATGGCGCACGGCTATCTGCTGGCGCAGTTCCTTTCGGGCTACACCAATCGCCGCCGCGACCGCTGGGGCGGCTCGCTCGAAAACCGGTTCCGCATCGTTTCGGAAATCCTGCTGCGCATCAGGCGGGAGCTGGGCGACTATCCCGTGCTGGCCAAAATCAGTGCCTACGACCGGAGGCCCGGAGGGATGCGGATCGACGAAGCTGTCGGGATCGCCCGTCTGCTCGAAGCTTCCGGATGTTCCGCCATAGAGGTTTCATCCGGTACCGTCGAGGAGGGGCTCTCGATCATGCGCGGGCCCGAACTGCCCGTTGCGCCTCTTCTTGCCTGCAATTTCAGGTTTACAGCAATACCTGTGCCGCTCAGAAAGGCTGTTGTTGCGCCCCTGCTTCGTCTCGGCATGCCCCGTCCTCAACCCGTAACGAACTACAATATCGATGCGGCCCGGACCATCAGGCAAGCTGTTTCGATTCCGGTGATCACGGTAGGGGGGATTCATACGCTGACAGACGTTTCCGATGCACTCGACACCGGCGCTGCAGACTTTGTCTCCATGTCGCGTCCCTTCGTTATCGAGACGGACATTGTCCGGAAGTTCCGGGAAGGCATCCGGACCGCTTCGTGCTGCATCAAATGCAACTACTGCGCCATCCTGATCGAGCAGGGCCCGCTCAGGTGCTGGTACGGAAAACTGCCGGAGCGGCAAACGATTCCGGAGGGGCAAGGACGGTTTTGTCTCTGAAGAGCCGTATTTTAAGTTGTTTGTGCCATTGCACAGGGTAGAGCCAACAGCATGAAAATCCTCTCCTTACACTTCAAAAACCTGAACTCCCTCTTCGGCGAGTGGTTTGTGGATTTCAGTGCGCCTGAGTACATGTCGGACGGGATCTTTGCCATTACCGGACCGACCGGTTCAGGCAAAAGCACGCTGCTCGACGCGGTTTCGCTTGCCCTGTACGGCCAGACACCCCGTCTCGGCAGGATTACGAAAAGCTCGAACGAAATCATGTCGCGCCGCACGGGGGAGTGTTTTTCGGAAGTCGTTTTTGAAACCGCCACCGGAAGGTATCGCTGCCGCTGGTCGCAGCACCGGGCACGAAAAAGCCCCACCGGCGAACTGCAGCATCCGAAGCACGAGATTTCAGACGCCCTGACAGGAAAAATCATCGAATCGAAGCTTCAGGAGACGCTGGCGGCGGTCGAAAGGCACTCCGGCATGGATTTCGGGCAGTTCACCCGCTCCATGCTGCTTGCACAGGGGGATTTCGCGGCTTTTCTGCAGGCATCCTGCGATGAACGGGCTCCGGTGCTCGAGCAGATCACCGGCACGGAAATCTATTCGCTTGTATCGGTGAGGGTGCATGAACGAACCCGTACCGAGCAGATGAAGATCGATGTGCTCCGGTCGGAGTGCGCCGGAATCCTGCCGCTCGGAGAGGAGGAGCTTGCCGCGACTGAAGCCGCCGTGAAGGATAAAGAGGCCGAGGAGTCCGGGCTGTTCCGCATGCAGCGTGAAACTGAAGCCGCGCTTGGCTGGCTCCGGCAGATTGCCGTCATGAAGGCTGAACTGACTGCGATGGAGGATGATTTCAGGGAGCTTGCACGCCTTGAAGAGGGGTTCCGTTCCGAGCTGGAGCGGCTGGAACTTGCCCGGTGTGCGGCGCCCTTTGAGACCGTCTGTGCGGAGATACAGCAACTGCAGCTGCTTCAGGATCGTGAGTCTGCAGAGCAGGCCGCCCTCAGGACAGACCTCGAACAGGCGGAAACCGTTCTTGCCGAACGGACGCAGACGTTCCTGCAGGCCGGAAAGCAAGTCGGAAAGCTGAAGGAAGAGGTGCAGAACCTCATGCCGGTTATCCGCAGGGTAAGGGAACTTGACCATGAACTGTCGGCGAAGCGGGAGATGTGCCGTGAAATGGAGCGCACGATAGGGGATATTCGTGACAGGATGACGGCATCCGTGACCGCAACGCTCCGTCTGCAGGAGGAGACCGCCCGGGAGCGAAAGACTGCAGGCGAGTCTGAGGCCTATCTTGCCGCCCATGCGCCTGATGCGGCGCTTGCCGCTTCCCTGAGCGGTATCGAGGAAGGCATCCGCCGGCTCGATGATCTGCAGGTCGTGGAACGGGATGCACTGCTGGAGTGCGAAAAGGTCCGCAAGCAGCGGGATGAAGCCGGAGAGATCCTCCGGAATCTGGAGCCGGAAAGCAAGCCATCGAAAAGCGCTCTCGAAGCATGCCGCAAGCGGCTGCAGGCGCTTGCAGAAAGCCTCGATGCACTGCTTGCCGGATCGGACATGTCTGCATTGCGCCGGAAAACGGAGGGTCTTGCTGAGCGACTGAGAATGCTTGAATCGCTTTCGGAACACTTTTCCGCCGAGGCTGACCTGACGAGGCGGCTGGCATCATGCACGGAGAGAATGCATCTCATCGGCACGATGGGCTCCGCTGCCCGAAAGGAGATCGAAAAACTTGTTCTGGTGCAGCAGAGGGAAGAAGAGATTGTCGAAGGGCTCGAGCGGGAGGCGGGACTGCAGGTGAAAATACGCTCGCTCGAAGAGCAGCGCACAAGGCTGCAGGAAGGTGATCCCTGCCCGCTCTGCGGCTCCTTGCATCATCCCTATGCCGTCGGGGGCGTTCCGGTGAAAGGGGATGAAGGCGAAAGGCTTCGCCATGCCAGAACGGCGCTTCAGGAAACCGTGGTCCGCGTGCATGCGCTGCATGTCGAGATCGCCGGACTGGAGAAGGAACGGGAACACCACGAACTGGAAACCGGCAATCTGCAGACAGCCCTCGGCCGGGAGCGGCGGGACTCCGGTGATCTTCTCCACCGGCTTGGCATCGGGGGCGAACCGGTTCCGGAGGAGACAGACGTACTGGTTTCCCGGGCACGCTCCGGACTTTCGGAACTTCGGGAAAAGCTTGAGGAAGCGGAGCGGCTGTTTGCAGAGCGTGCACTCTTCGAGGAAGAGGAGCGGCAACTGTCCGGGACATGCAATGCTGCGGTCCGGAGCGAGGAGGCTGCCGCATATGCCCTGAAAAGTGCTTCCCTGGAGGTCGAAAAGGCGGAGCAGTCGCTCTTTCTTGCTTCGGAGCGAAAATCGGCGTTCAGGAATACGCTCTGGCGTCAGCTTTCGGTTTTCGGCATCAGGCCGGAAACGGATCAAACTCCGGCGGACGCACTGCAGCACCTGAAAGTCCGCCTGGACAGGTGGCGGAAAGCCGAGGAGCGCCGGGTTGCGGCACATCAGCGCATCGATCTGCTTGCCGGTACCCTCAGGGTGCAGCAGGAAGTGCATGAGGCGGCATCGAAGGAACTTGCCGAAAAACAGCACCAGCTTGCCACTCTGGAGCAATCGGCACATGTTCTCGGCGAGGAGCGCAGAAAACTGTTCGGAGAGAGGTGTCCGGATGACGAGGAACTGCAGCTCGCCCGAGCCTGCCGACAGGCTGAAACGCTTCTCGAAGAGACAAGAAGCCAGAGAGACGACCAGTCACACCGGATCGGTGATCTGTCGGCGCGCCTTGCCATGCTTGCCGGATCGTCGGACAGGAGGGCGAAGGAGATCGACGGCAAACGTGCACGGCTTTTGCATGAGATTGCCCTGAAGGGCTTTCCTGATTTCGGGAGCTTGCTTTCCGCCCTGCTCGGCAGGGAAGCGATGCAGGCGCTGGAGCGGCAGGCTGAAACGCTTTCCGCTCGCCGGATCGGACTACAGACCCTGCAGGGCGAACGCCGGAGCAAGCTGCAGCAGGAGGAAGCCCGGGCGCTGAGCGCTAAATCCGCTGAAGCCCTTTCGCAGGAGCTTGAAACTGTTTCGGAAAAACTCGCCACATTGCAACCTGCTGTTGCCGGACTGCGGTTGCGCCTTCAGGAGCATCGGCAGGCAGAGGAACGGCTGCGTGAAAAAAAAGCGGCGCTTGCGGTACAGCAGGCTGAATATGTGCGATGGACGGCTCTCGACCAGATGATCGGTTCAGCCGACGGCAAGAAATTCCGCAACTTCGCACAGGGGCTCACCTTCGAGATCATGCTCGGTCATGCCAACCGGCAGCTTGCCTCCATGACCGACCGCTACCTGCTTGTCCAATCCGCGGAACATCCTCTTGATCTCGACGTGATCGATACCTGGCAGGCCGGGGAGGTGCGTTCCACAAAAAACCTTTCGGGAGGGGAGAGCTTCATCGTAAGCCTGGCGCTTGCGCTCGGACTTTCGCAGATGTCGAGCCGCAAGGTCCGGGTCGATACGCTCTTTCTCGACGAAGGATTCGGAACACTTGACGAAGAGGCGCTTGATACCGCGTTGCAGACGCTTGCCGCTCTGCGGCAGAACGGCAAGGTCATCGGCATCATCTCCCATGTGCCGGCCATAAGGGAGCGCATTCCGGCCCGCATCCGCGTGCACCCTGTTTCCGGCGGTCGCAGCCGCCTTTCCGGTCCCGGCGTAAGCGGCAGGATCGAGTAGGGTGTACCGGGCGTTTATGAATCGGGAGGTGAACAATGGAGACGAAAAGAAAACGGCAGATATCTTTTTTTTCGGCACTGTGGGTTACGGCGTTTTTCCTGAATTTTTTCTGGGAGTCCCTGCACGGCCTCCTTTATCGGGATCATCCGGCAATGGCCGCGTCAGGCTATGTGCCCATGATGGTTGAAATGGCCTGCTATGACGCGTTCGGGGTTTCCGGGCTCTATCTGCTTGTTTCACTCATTTTGCGTGCCCTTCTCTGGGAGAACACGGTGCGGCATCTGGCGCTCTTCACGCTGCTGGCTCTCGTGGCTGCAACGTGTTTTGAGTATGCGGCCGTGCATGTTCTGCATGCATGGAGCTATCTTCCTTCAATGCCCACGCTTTCCGGTATCGGCCTGCTGCCTCTGCTGCAGATTGCCGTGACGGGTCTTTCAGCCATTCTTGCCGCCGGAAGGATATCCTTCTCCTCCGGCGGCAGGAGCGCCTAATCGTCATGTTCGCCGGATTTTCCGCTTCGGTGGCATTTCATGCAGTTGTCGTACCGGTAGATGCCTTCCTCCCGGTGCTCGGCGGCGATCGCGGCGGGAGCGTGCTCGTGACAATTGTAACAGGTATAGGTTTTATAACCCGATGGGCCGGGATGGCAGGTTGTGCAACTTGCCCTGTGATGACGGTCAAGCGGGAAATACCGGTTATGGTCGAAGGTTGCGGGTTTCCATTGTTTCGTGCCGTGGCATGCGCCGCAGCTCGCAGCCGCTGCGTTCAGATGGAGGTTGTCGTTCGGGCGGTCCGGCTTGTGGCAGGAGACGCACTGTTTGGTCGAGGAGGCGGCGAACCTGGCATGGTCGAAGGTTGCGGGTTTCCATTGTTTCGTGCCGTGGCATGCGCCGCAGCTCGCAGCCGCTGCGTTCAGGTGGAGGTTGTCGTTCGGGCGGTCCGGCTTGTGGCAGGAGACGCACTGTTTGGTCGAGGAGGCGGCGAACCTGGCATGGTCGAAGGTTGCGGGTTTCCACCGTTTCGTGCCGTGGCATGCGCCGCAGCTCGCAGCCGCAGCGTTGAGGTGGAGGTTGTCGTTCGGGCGGTCCGGTTTGTGGCAGGAGACGCACTGTTTGCCGGCCGCGGCGACGAAGCTCTTGTGATCGAAGGTTGCGGGCTTCCATTGTTTCGTGCCGTGGCATGCGGCGCAGCTCG
>VGMX01000006.1 GCA_016866305.1 Chlorobiota bacterium
TAAAGAAGAATTGTTACGGGTTATGTTATGATGAAAGCTTGGTTCGGGGATGGGGGGTTTCGTGTCTCGGCGATGGTGGCGGTTCTTGCGGTAACGATCGGATTTGCTGTGCAGTACATGATCGGAACGGGTGTCCCGGTGTTTCACTGGCCGTACAACGCCTTGTTTGTTGCTGTTTTTGCTGCGCTGCTTCTTGTTTTTGGCGTTCTGTTCAGAAACAACACTTTTGTTCTCTGGATAGGAGGCATTCCGTTTGGGCTTTCCCTCATTTTCGCGATTGCTTTTCTTTCCCTTATCGGGGGTGTTATTCCACAGGACGGTCAGGTTGCCGGTTCCCTGCCCGGCAGGCTTGGCATGAACCGTATTTTTTCCGGCTGGCCCTTTCTGCTGGTTGTGTTGCTGTTTCTCTGCAATCTCGGGCTCTCGGTTGTCTGGAAGACCGTTCCTTTCAGGTTTTCGAACCTTCAGTTCATGCTCTTTCACGGCGGTTTCTGGATTGTGTTGGCCTGCGGGCTGGCCGGAGCTTCAGACCTGCAGCGGGTCATCATTCCCGTATATGAAGGCAGGGAGAGCAGCCGGGCCTACATTCCACATGAAAATCGCATGATGCAGCTGCCGTTTTCGGTCTTTCTCGAGGATTTTTCCATCGAAGAGTACTCTCCCCAGATCGTGCTCTACGATCCGCAGAACGACAGGGTCATGTCCGGAAGGCAGGGCAGGGAAACCGAAGTCCGCATCGGCTACAAGGCTTCCTGGCCGGGATTCCAGGTCGAGGTGCTGGATTATATGCCGCACGCCATTCCCGACAGCAGCGGTACGCCCCGCAGGACGGGGAAATCGGAAGGTATTCCGTATGCCAAGGTGCGGATCGTTGCCGAAGGAACCCGTGTCGAGCGCTGGCTCAATACCGGAAGTCCCTTCATCCGTCCCGGGGTTGTCCAGCTTGACCGGTATTTTCTGGTCATGTTTCCGGGGTCTCCCAAAGTGTTCCGCTCGGGCGTTGTGCTCACCGGAGCGGGCGGCAGGAAAACCGTCGATCTCGAAGTCAACAAGCCGGCAGCATATGCCGGCTGGAAGCTTTACCAGATGGGGTATGATGAAAAGGCCGGAAGGTGGTCGCAGCTGAGCCTGATCGAAGCCGTCAGGGATCCCTGGCTTCCAGCGGTTTATTGCGGGTTTATCATGATCATGGCAGGTAATGCGCTGTTTTTCTGGAAAGGAATCAAACGGAGGGAAACGGTATGACACTTTCGGATTTTCCTCCGGTTGCCTTTACAGCGATGGCATTCTGGGCCATCGGGTCACTTCTGAGGCTATCCTCCCGCCGCCGGCCGCTGCTTGCGTATGCTTCTTACGGCATCATGGTTGCCGGGGCCCTGCTTCTCGGATGGTTCATCGCCGCCTACTGGCATACGCTTGAGCGTCCTCCGCTCAGGACCCTGGGCGAAACGAGGTTGTGGTATGCGGCCTTTATTCCCGTCGTGGGTTTTCTTGTGGAATTGCGCTGGAAGATCGCCTGGCTGAAATATTACTGTATGGCGCTTGCCGCATTCTTTCTCTCGATCAATCTTGCCCATCCCGACGTTTTCGACAAGGCGCTCATGCCGGCATTGCAGAGCGCCTGGTTTGTTCCCCACGTCATCGTGTATCTGGTCGGTTACGTGCTGTTGGCGGCATCATCGGCCGCTGCGTGGCACAACATCATTTCAGTATTCCGCTCCGGCGCCGACCGGCTGGGTTATGCGGTTTCCCACTACCTTGCTCTGCTCGGTTTTGTGTTGCTCACCTTCGGGCTGGTGTTCGGTGCGCTCTGGGCCAAAGAGGCATGGGGTCACTATTGGACCTGGGACCCAAAGGAGACGTGGGCATTCATTTCCTGGCTGGCTTATCTCGGCTATCTTCACCTCTCGGCACATGGAACCGGACGTGACAAACTGCAGTGGTACCTTGCGCTTTCTTTTCTTGTCCTGCTGGTCTGCTGGTTCGGCGTGAACTACATGCCATCTGCACAGAACAGCGTGCATAGCTATCAGCCGAACTGACCGGGGCGGCACCCTGCTATCTTTGCACCTGCTGCGTATTGAACTGCCGTAAACAGCCGCTTGTGACCTGTTTTTCGGGTGAGTGGTTCTGTCTGGCCGAGATCTTTGCAGGGGAGGTGCTTACAGTTCGACAACGAGATGGGTTTCCGTAGAATGCCCGGCAAGCAGATTTTTCAGGGTATCTATCAGGTCGAAACCGTATTTATTGATAAAATAAAATACATTGATCATCCTTTCCTGAGGAACCCCTTCGGGAAAGAATGCTGTTTCGGTTTTCAGAATCTGCTCGATCAGTTCTTCGTTTTTACGTCTTCCCGCTTTGCGTGTTTTCTGTTCTATTGTGTCCACAATTTTCATGGCCTGCTGGGTCGATGCGGCAAGCACCGGTTCAAGAGTCGGGTCGATTTTTCCGAGTTCCGGTCCCAGTTTGCGTAATGCGGCTTCGATTTCCGTTCTTGTTTTTTCGAACACGGCATCGATATCCGGATTTTCCGCTATCATCTCGGCATTGCGTTTCAGTGCCTGCAGGTCGCTGAACAGCGCGTGATAGATCTGCTTTCTTGAAAAGCCGGGCCTCCCTGAAACTCTCAGCAGTTTGTCCATGATCCGGCTGAATTTCGGCTCTACAAGGGTAAAGCTTCCTCTCGGTATGATAAATGGCATGGTTATGCCGAAGTGTTCGTAATTCCTTCGGAACTGAGCAAGGTAGCCGATCTCTCCGGGGCCGGCAATACAGGCGAACGTCGGCAGTACCGTGTCCTGTACGACAGGGCGGAGCACCACGTTCGGACTGAACCTCTCGGGATGGTCCTGGCAGAGTTCGAGCATCTGGTGGCGTGAAAGCCGCACGTTGTCAGGCGCAATGACGAACAGATTTTCTTCGGGGTACTCGATTTTCTGTCGCTGGCCGTGGTGGTTGACGTGAAACAGGTTGACCGCTCTCGGTTTGGACTGCGCATTGTAGCCGAGCTGTTCGAGCATCGAGCTTTGTGCTATGACGTTGTACGACGAGGTCGGACAGGTTGCGAGTTCTCTCTGGAATACCGGCCGGGAGAGCCTCTTGAAGTCGGTGTTCTGGCTTGAAAGCAAAACAAGCGGGTGGTTCCGGAAAAGATGCATCATGATCTGGGCAAAACTCATATCGAGCGTGTTTCCCGGAAAACAGCTTTCTTTGAGGATGGCCTCTATCTGGGGTTTGGATGGCGAATCAGGAAGCCTTTCGAGAAAGTTCCTGACAAGATGGCGGATATCCTCACCGAAACAGGATGCGGCAACCATCTGGTCGGGTAGGTGTTTGAACGGTTCGGCCCTGAAGTGTTCAATGGTGCCATGAGCGAAAGATGCCGTATGGGAGGATTCATCGAAATCGTGATCCTCACCCTCGATCCAGAATACCGGAACGAAGTCGTATTCCGGAAACAGTGTTTTCTGCCGCTCTGCAAACACCAGGGCGGTCAGTGCCTTGTAGATTGTATAGGCAGGGCCGGTGAACAGGCCGGGCTGCTGACCGGTTACGACAGCCATGCAGCGATGCGAGCGGAGTTTCTCTATTTCCTGCAGATGCAGTTCCCTGCATCCATAACGGATATTCTGGGTACGGAGTATCTCGACAAGCAGGTTGCGGTCGAACGTCCTCGATTCAAGCAGGTTGAGCTGGCGGTAGTAGTCGCTCTCCTTCTGATAGTCGAGATGAAAGCTTGCCGAGAGCAGACGGTTTCGCATCTCGCCTTCAGCGGTGTAGTCTCTGAAGAGTGCCGGAAAACCCTTTTTCGGGGTCAGAATCGTTCGATAGTCAAGAAGAAAAGTATTCACCCGATTATTTTTGCAGGTTCCATTGGTTCAGTGCGCCGAGAAACGCATGGTTCGTCAGGTCACAGGAGAGCGGCGTGACGGCGACATAGTTGTTCCGGACGGCATATTCGTCCTTTTGCAGGGAGTTGTCGAGCAGCTTGAGGGTGCCGTTGAGCCAGTAGTAGGGGTTCCCGTACATGTCGTTGCGTTCGATTGCGGCCTCCTCCCAGCGCGAGCTCCCCTGCTGGGTGATGACGATGCCTGCGATCTCCTTCTCCGGAAGGTTGGGGATATTGACCGAGAGAATCGTGTCGGGGGGGAGGCCTTCCTGCAGGACTTTGCGGGCCAGCTTCCGTGCGAATTTCGCGGCATAGGTGAAGTCGGCGTTTTCATAGGTGGTCAGCGAGAAAGCAAGCGAGGCGATGCCTTGAATCGCCCCTTCGCGTGCTGCGGCTACTGTTCCCGAGTAGAGGGTATTGGTCGCGGTGTTGCTTCCGTAGTTTATGCCCGATAGAATGAGGTCCGGCTTATCGTCAAGGATATGGCTGAGGGCAACCTTGATGCAGTCAACCGGGGTGCCGGAGACCGTGTAACCGAAAAAGCGGTTGTTTTTCTGATACCGCCTGATGCGGAGTGGAACCCCGAGCGTCATGGCATGGCTCATCCCGCTATGCGGCTCCGCTGGCGCCACAACGGTAACCCTGCCGATTTTCTTCATCGAAGCCGCCAGCGCGTGAAGGCCTTCGCCTTCAATGCCGTCATCGTTGCAAATCAGGATGTGAGGATTATTCAGGTCCTTCAAAACGGTAGGCTTTGTTGTTGATAACCGGTTACGGGCGTAAAATTAAAAAAGTTCCTTTCAAAAATCATGTCCCAGACTGAAATACCAGACAGTATCGGAAAATCTCAGTGATGAGGCGTCATTGTCCTCTTCTTTCCGCAGAAAGGCAAAGGCTTTCGAGACGGTCAGTCTGGCGGGGCCGACCGGGGTGTTCCAGATGATTCCGGTGCCGGCGCCGTGTATGAGCCTTGAAAGGGACATGTCGCTCCGCTTTTGCCACGCGTTGCCGACGTTGTAGTAAAACATGAACGATGCGGGAAAGAGGATTTCGAAAGGCGGACTGTAACTGATCTGCATTCCTGCAACCGCCATATTGCTGCCGATCAGGTCGTTCTGTTTCAAGCCGATAAACCGCCGGCTGTAGAGGGAGCCGGGTCCCCCGAGAAAAAACTGCTCGGAAAGAGGCAGGTAGCTGCTGCTGATTCCTGCGGAGCCGGAAAGTTGCAGTGCGGTACGTTCTCCGAGGGGAATGTTCTCTTCATGTGTTCCTGCAAGCTGCCAGAACATGACGTCGTTGTCGAGCAGCTCGGGAGTCGCCGAGTAACTGATATGGGTATAGCGTCCCGATGTGGGTACCTGGGCATTGTTACGCGAGTCGATAATCAGCGAAGTTCCTGCGGAGAGCATGTTCCTGTTGTCCGTCCGGAGCGCCGTCTGCTCGGGTCCTTTATTGTGGTATGTTTGTGCGTTCTGAACGGTTACATCAAGCGCCAGCCGTCCGTTTTTACGGATTCTCGTGCCGAACGTGCCGGTTACGCCATATTTCTGGATGCCGTAGGTGGAAATATTTTCGGAATCGTATCCGCTGAACTCCCTGGAAAAGCGAAGCTCCCTGGTTTCGAATTCATGCTGGTCAAAAAAAAGCTTCGAGTACAGCGTGAAATGCGTCGAACCGATGCGGGGGATGGTGTACTCAATGGCGGCAGCACTGTTGTTTTTTCCCGCCTTGATCCAGCCGCCCAGGGATGCCGTGGTTCCTCCGAGATTTTCGTTTCTGAGATCGACAAGTGCCTGGGCGTTGGTGGTTTCGTCGTAACGGATTCCGAGGCGGAGTACCGATGAGGGTTTTTCCACAAGCGAGAAAGTCAGGCTTTTTTCACCGTTTTCCGCAGCGGGCGAAGTGTTTTCCGCAGAGACCGATACCCGGTTGAAAATTCCCGTTTCATAAAGATTCGCTGCAGACCGTTCGGCTTTGTCGAGCCTGACGGCCTTTGTCGTGTCGATACTGATCTCTCTGCGGATAGGTGTCCTGTCGGTTTTGTTTCTGCTCCGGACGATTTCAATGGCTCCCACCTTTCCTGAAGACATGGCAACCAGCAGGGTGTCGCCGGAAAATGACACGGATTCAGGTTCGACAAGGCTGTACCCCATGTTCCGGTAAAGGCGTACCAGGTTTTCAAGCGCCCTTGTTCCCGCGTTGTTCGTATAAAGTTTGTTCCGGACAGGTTCGAAGCAGGCATCGATTTCCTGTTTTGCCGGGGTTTCCTGCGGTCCTCCCGATACCACCACTCCGCCGATACGGGGGAGGGGCGCAAGGCGAAACTTCACGGTTTTCTTCCGGGTGTCGATCACCGCATGTGTGCTGGTGAAGAGATCGGTTTCCAGCAGTTCCCGGAGCGTTCTGGACAGAGAAGTTGCATTGCGGACAATTCCTGCGACGATGCCCCGAAGCTCCGGGTTTATACCGTTTTTTTGCTCTATTTCGAAAGATTTCGAAAAGGAACCGATGAACATGTCTTTTTTCGGTGCGGTTTCGATGCTTCTCATGATCGTGCCTGCCAGCACTTTTCCTTTCGCATAACCGGTATTGACAAGCTCTCCGATATCCGAGAAATCGGTTGCACTGTGCGAGGAAAGGTCAGGTGTAATGACGATATCGGCTTTTTCAAGCTGCGCGGGGTATTGCAGGCCGGTCAGGATGTTGATCGCCTGGTCTGCGGCTTTCCAGGGAAGGTCGAGATCCCCGTTTTTTGAATACATGCTGCCGTGGGTATCGACGGCAATTTTGTATTCGGCGGTAAAATTGTCCAGCTCATCGACCGGCAGGTTTGCGACAAGACCTCCGTCAACAAGCCGGTATCCGTCGCGCTCAATCGGTTCGAACAGCACCGGAACCGTACTGCTTGCCCTCATGGCTTCCGAAAGTGGTCCCGAAACCAGGGAAATCCGTTTTCCGGACACCAGGTCGGTTGAAACCGCCCTGAACCGGACGGGGAGGGAGCTGAAATCCTTCCATCCGTGATAGATGCCGTTCAGTACCAGCAGGTCGAGTGTGCCGGTGAGCGCCTGTGCCGAGCTCAGGGATTTCGGCACCATGAGTTTCAGCTTGTTGAACCTGACCGCTACGGTCGAGCGGTCACGGATATTCTGCTGTTCCAGGAAAATGCCTGCGCGGGGTGACTCTTCCCTGATCGCCAGAATGGATTGCCATGGCAGGGTGCCGGCAATCTCCTCAAGCTCACCGGGAGTATACCCGCAACTGTACAGCCCGCCGATAATGGCCCCCATACTTGTTCCCGCAATGTAGTCCACCGGTACTCCCTCCTCGTCGAGAGCCTTGAGCACGCCGATCTGCGCAATGCCGTTGGCTCCCCCTCCGGAAAGTGCAATGCCTACGGTTTTTCTCTGGGGGCGCATGAAGGGCATGACGCTGTAGCGTCTGGATGGCAGGTCAAGGGTGTCGGGATACACCACCACATGAGCAGCCGCCGAAAGCGGACGGAACAGAAGCAGTATTTGCATGAGCCCTGCGAGGAGGACGATCAAGGCAGGCATGCCGGCTCCTGGCAGGCGGCCTGGTCTTTTTTTCCGTTTCATGGCGTGTTTCCCGGTGACGCTTTCCGGCTGTTTTTTGAGTTCTGCCGGGGACTTCATATCTTAAGGTCTAATGTATAACCTTTGGTATTAATTAAGAAAAGAAGATGGCGTGGTTCAAACGGGTAAAGCCTTCGATACGTACGACCGACAGGCTTGACATGCCTGAAGGGCTCTGGTGGAAGTGCGAGGAGTGCGGAGCAATGATTCATAAAAAACAGCTTGAGGATCATGTCTACACCTGTTCGGATTGCGGTTACCATTTCAGGATCTCCCCGTACCGCTATTTTTCCATTCTTTTCGACAACGAGAATTATCAGGAGTTCGACGATACCCTTCGGTCAGCCGATCCTCTCGGGTTTACCGATACGAAAAAATATCCCGACCGGGTACATGACATCATCGAAAAGAGCGGTAAAACCGAAGCATGCAGGAATGCATGGGGCGATTCGGGCGGCAAGCCTCTGGTGATATCGGCCATGGATTTCGGGTTTATCGGGGGCTCGATGGGATCGGTTGTCGGGGAGAAGATCGCCCGTGCCGCAGACAAGGCTGTCGATCTCAATGCCCCGTTACTGGTGATTGCACAGTCCGGAGGTGCAAGAATGATGGAAGGTGCCTTCAGTCTCATGCAGATGGCCAAAACCTCCGCCCGGCTTACGCTGCTCAGCGAGAAAAGACTGCCGTTCCTCTCGCTCATGACCGATCCGACAATGGGAGGCATCACCGCATCCTTCGCCATGCTTGGCGATATCAATCTGAGCGAGCCGAAAGCACTGATCGGTTTTGCCGGACCCAGGGTCATCAGGGATACCATAAAAAGGGATCTGCCCGAAGGGTTCCAGAGAGCCGAATTCCTGCTCGAACACGGTTTCATCGATGCCATTGTTCACCGCAAGGATCTGAAAAACCAGATCTCCCGCCTTACCGGCATGCTCTCTGCCTGATGTCTCGCCTTCAGATCCAGCCGAGAGCTCCGGAGGTCACGGGGAACTCGGCGCAGAAAACTTTTTTTATCTCTTCGGCAATATCGCGGTGCTCCTTCTGCGTGCTCATCTCCGTGCGCACTTGAAGGTAGTGAATCCAGCTCCGCACCGAACCTTTCATGTACAGCTTGGTCTGCGTGCCGAGAGGCAGCAGCATTCGTGCACACTCCTTGGCAATGCCCCTTTCAAGAGCCTCCTTGTAGGTTTCCATCGACAGGCGGGTAATGTTTTCCTGCGCGTCGTCGAACCATTGCAGGGTTTCGCTGTCAAGGTCGTCAAGCGAATTCTGCCGGTTTTTGCTGTCCTGCCTGCGTGGCCGGTACTTCTCCACCGTCTGCGCTTTTGCATACCGCTGTGAAAATTCCTGGAACTGGAAGCTCCTGTGTCGCAGAATCTGCGGGGCGATCGCCCTCGATGTGACAATCTCGACGGTCATGTCCGCCATTTCAAAAATGCTCCAGTGCCTGTGTTCGATGCAGTAGGCAAGCAGCCTGCCGTAATCGAGATTTTCCTGATTCGGGCTTGAAACCCTTGCGCAGTAGGCGATAAGCCCTTCGGCGGTGAGCGGCCGATTTTCGAACTCGAAACAGGGGGTTGTGACCGAGATGAGACGAACCTGCATAGTCGGCAATATTTGATTCAGTTGGCAGAAAATATACGGATAAGGCGGCTTTATTCCCGCAAGGAGCGGCTTGTTTTATCGTCTTCTTTTTTACTTATTGGAACCTCGACGATTGATTTGTTGTTAGCTCTATGTATTTTACGTATTTCTTCTGCGCGCGGCCGCATTATCAAATTCAACCCAACTGACCACAGCCATGGCTAATATCAATTTCGGTTTCGATCACCATGCCCGCAAACTGTACTCGGGGGCAATAGAACAGGGGATCCAGAATACGCTTGTCCCGATGGTTATAGAGACGTCCGGGAGAGGGGAGCGGGCGTTCGATATCTTTTCTCGACTGCTCAGGGAGCGGATCATTTTTCTCGGCAGCGGTATTGACGAGCATGTGGCCGGCCTTGTGATGGCGCAGCTGATCTTTCTCGAATCCGAAGATCCCGAGCGCGATATCTATATCTATATCAACTCTCCCGGCGGCAGCGTTTCAGCAGGTCTCGGCATTTACGACACCATGCAGTATATCCGGCCCGATATTGCCACGGTCTGTGTGGGCATGGCGGCAAGCATGGGAGCGTTCCTGCTCGCCAGTGGCACAAAAGGCAAGCGGGCCTCCCTTCCGCATTCACGCATCATGATTCACCAGCCCTCCGGCGGTGCCCAGGGGCAGGAAACCGATATCATCATCCAGGCCCGCGAGATAGAGAAGATCCGCAAGCTGCTCGAAGAGCTGCTTGCAAAAAATACCGGACGCGATGTCCAGCAGATCAGGGAGGATTCCGAACGCGACCGGTGGATGAACGCGGGGGAAGCGCTCGAGTATGGCCTTATCGACCAGATTTTCGAAAAGCGTCCGGCACCTGAAAAAGCCGAATAATCCGTGCATTTTCCGTAACCAGCAACCATCTTGTCAGCTGTAACCCTGTACCCATGAGTGAAGAGACCGTGCCGTTCAATCTCGATAAAACCTATAACCACCAGGAGGTGGAAGACCGCTGGCGGAGT
This sequence comes from Chlorobiota bacterium, assembly GCA_016866305.1. Lineage (GTDB taxonomy): Bacteria > Bacteroidota > Chlorobiia > Chlorobiales > Chlorobiaceae > Chlorobium. Next base: position 10,099 of record VGMX01000006.1, read on the forward strand.
GCGCACTGGGAAGCCCTCGGCAGTTTTCAGGCCGAAAGCTCCAATGTACTGACCGAAGGAAAAACTCCCTATACCGTGCTCATGCCGCCACCCAATGTGACCGGCAGCCTGACGCTCGGCCATGTGCTGAATCACACGCTTCAGGACATCTTCATCCGCTACAGCCGGATGAGCGGCAGGGAGGCGCTCTGGCTTCCCGGTACCGATCATGCCGGTATCGCCACACAATCCGTCGTGGAAAAAAAGCTTCGCAAGGAGGGAGTGAGCCGTCACGACCTGGGACGAAAGGAGTTTCTCAGGCATGTCTGGCAGTGGCGCGAGGAGTATGGCGGGCTGATTCTCCGCCAGCTTCGCAGGCTTGGCATCTCGTGCGACTGGAGGCGGAACCTTTTCACGATGGACGAGCGGGCTTCCGTGGCGGTTATCAATGCTTTCATCGCACTTTACCGCGACGGCCTGATCTATCGCGGGACGCGCATCATCAACTGGTGTCCGGTTTCACAGACAGCCCTCTCAGACGAGGAGGTGATCATGAAACCGCGGCGCGACAAGCTGGTTTATGTCCGTTACCCGCTGGTAAAACGTCCCGGACAGTTCATTACCATTGCTACCGTGCGTCCGGAGACCATTCTGGCCGATGTGGCCATTGCCGTCAATCCCGCTGATCAACGCTACCAGGACCTTGTAGGCGAACTTGCCGTTGTCCCGGTTGCCGGGCGTCATATCCCGGTTATCGCTGACGATTATGTCGATATCGAATTCGGTACCGGTGCCCTGAAAATCACGCCCGCGCACGATCCCAACGACTACGAAGTGGCATGCCGCCACAATCTGCCCGTTATCTGTGTTGTGGGAAGGGACGGCCGGATGACTGACGATTTCGGTTACGCCGGCATGGACCGGTTCGAAGCGCGCGAGAAGATCATGGCCGACCTGGAAGCGAGGGGTTACCTCGAACGCGTCGAGGAGTACGAGCACAACGTGGGGTACTCCGAGCGCGCCGACGTCGTGGTCGAGCCGTACCTTTCCGCGCAGTGGTTCGTGCGCATGAAACCGCTGGCGGAAAAAGCCCGGCAGGTTGTCAACGAAGGGGGCATCCGCTTTCATCCACCGCACTGGATCAACACTTACCGTCACTGGATGGAGAATATCCAGGACTGGTGCATTTCCCGTCAGCTCTGGTGGGGGCACCGTATTCCTGCATGGTACGATCCCGAAGGCCGGGTCTGGGTTGCCTCTTCTTACGAGGATGCCTGCCATCTTGCCGGAACAGACAAGCTGGTGCAGGACGAGGATGTGCTTGACACCTGGTTCTCGTCGTGGCTGTGGCCGCTTACCACGCTCGGCTGGACCGGTCCCCACAGCGACAACGACGATCTTCGTGCCTTCTATCCGACCGATACGCTTGTTACCGGCCCGGACATCATCTTCTTCTGGGTGGCGCGCATGATCATGGCAGGGCTCTACTTCAAGGGCGATGTGCCGTTCCGCGATGTGTACTTTACCAGCATCATCAGGGACATGAAAGGGCGCAAGCTCTCGAAATCCCTCGGCAACTCTCCCGATCCGCTGCAGGTGATCGACACCTACGGCACCGACGCCCTTCGTTTCACCATCATCTACATCGCACCGCTCGGGCAGGATGTGCTATTCGGTGAAGAGAAGTGCGAGCTCGGCAGGAATTTCGCCACCAAGCTCTGGAATGCCTCGAGGCTGGTGTTCATGCAGCGTGAAAAGTATTTCGACTCACCGGAGGATTTCCGGAAGGCATACACCGGATTCGTTCCCGACAGCGATGCGTTCACCTTCGCCGAGGAACAGGTTCTCATGGCCAGATACCACGGCATGCTCGACCGCTATCACTCGGCATTCGCCCAGTTCCGGGTAAACGATATCCTCAGGAACGTCCATGAATTTTTCTGGGGGGACTACTGCGACTGGTATCTTGAAGCCATGAAAACCGTGCTTGCCGGCGCGCCTGAATCCGGCAGGGCACGCAAGGCGGTGCTGCTTGCCGTGCATGTTCTGGAGGGCATGCTCAAGGCGCTGCATCCGGTCATGCCGTTCATCACCGATGAAATCTGGCACGCTATTCTCAAAAGGGAGGAGCGGTTGTCCATAGCGCTTTCTCAGATGCCTGAAGTCTCTCCGGAGTGGCTCGGCAGGGATGTTTCGCTTTACCTGATTCCCCGTGCGGTCATTTCGGAGGTCAGGAGCATCCGGTCGCTGTTTGCCGTTCCCGCTTCGGGCACAGCCCCCCTGAGCGTGAAGGCTGCCGGCGAGGGTTCTCTCAGGGTGCTTTCAGACAACAGCGATATCATTTCCGTCGCGACAAGATGCCGTGTCACGGTATCGGCGGAGTGCACGAGGCCGAGTCATTCCGCAGCTTCCGTCGTTGAGGGCAATGAACTTTTTATACAGCTCGAAGGGTTAATATCATTCGAAAAAGAACGCTCCCGTCTTCAGAATGAGATCGACACCATTTCATCCTATGTGGTTTCACTGAAGAAAAAGCTTGCAAACGAAGGTTTTGTCTCCAACGCTCCGGGTGATGTTGTTGAAAAGGAGCGGCTGAAACTCGCCGAGGCGGAACGCAATCTTGAAAAACTCGGGAAAAACCTTGAGGTTCTTGCAAGTTAAGGATTTACCACCGTTGTGTCGTGCAGGTGTTATGAGGTCGCATGCCTGCACGGTAAAAACGTATTTTTTCAATTTGTCCTGAAATGATATTTTGTCGGTTTACCACGACAAACCGGTCACATCAGGAGTTTTACCGATGAGTTCGCAAGGAGCGTATTGACTATGAGGCAGTTGAAAATCAGCAAACAGATCACCAATCGCGAGAGCCTTTCGCTCGACCGCTATCTTCAGGAGATCGGGAAGTACGATCTTCTGACCGCAGAAGACGAAGTCAGGCTGACCATGGCCATCAAGGAAGGGTATGATATGCCGGTTGACACCGTGGAGTACAAGCGGGCAAAGCGCGCGCTTGACAAGCTGATCAAAGGCAATCTGAGGTTCGTGGTTTCTGTGGCCAAGCAGTACCAGAATCAGGGGCTGACGCTCGGCGATCTGATCAACGAGGGGAACCTTGGCCTTATCAAGGCGGCGAAGCGGTTCGACGAAACGAGAGGGTTCAAGTTCATCTCCTATGCGGTCTGGTGGATCCGCCAGTCCATCCTTCAGGCGCTTGCCGAGCAGTCGAGGATCGTGCGTCTGCCCCTCAACCGGGTCGGCACGCTCAACAAGATCAGCAAGGCATACAGCCAGCTCGAACAGGAGTACGAGCGCGATCCCAACACTCGTGAACTTGCCAACCTGCTCGACATGGATTCCCAGGATGTCGCCGACACCCTGAAAATCGCCGGTCGTCACGTCTCGGTGGACGCGCCCTTTGCGCAGGGGGACGACAACCGGCTGCTCGACGTGCTGCAGAACGACGGGCATCTGCCCGATCACGGTCTTAACCGCGATTCGCTTACCCTTGAAGTCGAGCGTTCCCTATCCGTGCTTGCACCCCGTGAAGCTGACGTGATCCGCTCCTATTTCGGCATCGGCATGGACAATCCGCTCACGCTCGAGGAGATTGGCGAGAAATTCAAGCTTACCCGTGAACGGGTGCGCCAGATCAAGGAGAAAGCCATCAGAAGGCTTCGCCAGTCGGCATACAGCAAGATTCTCAAGGAGTACATCGGAAGCTGATGTGCTTTGGATAAGCGATCGAGCCCTGTTTTCCTGCAGGGCTTTTTTATTTCCGCACCAGTCGTACCGGTATTCCGGGTTCAATTCCCGTTATCTGCGATGCGTTTGCATTGCGCGCCGCTATTTCCACCGTTCCGAAACTTCCTTCATAAGCCAGCAGTTCCCCGTCCTGCACATTGCCGTAAGTCTTTACAAGCGGCAGCGGCGGTAAACCGGCCGCTTCGATACGCCACTCTTCAGGATGTTCTAACGGGGCGGTATCGATTGTCGTGACCAGATTGCCGAAACGGTCGGTAAAAAGTACGCTCCCCTCCATGGCGGATCCGTCGGACTTACCCCGGATACAGGCAGGCAACTGGATGCAGGAGGCAGGATCGACGGGTTCACCGAGCCGGCTGACCGGTAATCCGCGAGCAAGATGAGCTGCTGCAGGAGAGAAAATGTCCCGTCCGTGAAACGTCGAACTCTGAACGGGAAGCATGACATCGGGACTGGTGATGCCAACGCAGTCCTTTATCTTCAGGGAGTTGAAGACGGGAGTCAGCAGGCCGTTGTCAGGAGCGAGAAATGTCTGTCGTTCCGTTTTCAGGGCGACAGGCTTTCTCGACGTTCCGACTCCCGGGTCGACAACGCAGACGACGATCGAATGCGGTGGAAGGAATGGCAGGGAGCGTTCAAGGAGAAAGGCTCCCAGTGCGATATGCTGCGCCGTAACGGCATGGGTGAGGTCAATGATGCGAGCGTTCGGGCAGATCGAGAGGATAACTCCCTTCATCTGTCCGACATACGTGTCGTCAAGCCCGAAGTCCGTCAGCAGCACAACGACCGGGTCATGCATTCGGGATCGGGCATTCATGACGAAGCTTTCCGATAGAGAATCCCTGCGGCTCCAAGAAACAGCAGGAGCGGAATCCACGCGGCGGCCCATGGCGCCATGACGCCATTATATCCCATGGTGGCGACGGTTCTTTGCAGGCCGAGAAACAGGAACCCGATAAAGAGCGCCATGGCGATTTCCGCGGCAAGACCGCTCCGTTTTTTTACCGATGCGAGTGAAACCCCGATAAGAATAACCACCAGGGATGCCAGGGGCATGGCAAGTTTTGCGTGCAGCTTCACCTTTGCCCGGTCAAGGGCCGGAAAACCGGCCTGCGTTTTTCCCCTGACGTACCGGTAGTGCTGTACGAGGTTCATCTCTTCGGGCAGCACATTGAGTTCCCTGAGAGACTGCAGGGAGAGGGCGAGATCGAGGGTGTCGCGGCTTTTCCTGAAGGTGTAGGTTCCGGGATCGTTGCCGAATGAACGGATGACGGCATGCTGCATGATCCATTTTTTCATGCTCTGGTCGAACACCATGGCCGGTCCGTCCGTTCTCGACCGGAGGTGCGGGCCGTCGAACTTCTCGATGCTTACTCCGAGGGCTTTCGAATGCGCGATGTCGAACGAGCCGATCGTGACGACGCTGTTGTCCGGTTCAAGGATGTGAATGTTGGTGCTTTCGTGCACTCCCGGCCGGGTTTTCTTGAGGACGTTTCGTTGCAGCGCGATTTTTGCGCCCGATGCAGCCGGTTCCGCCACCGATGCATTGAACAGGTTGAAAACGCAGATGATTACTCCTCCCAGCAGGAACGGCCGCATGAACTGATCCTGGCCGACTCCGGCAGAGCGTATTGCCGCAAGTTCGCTCGAGGCCGAAAGTCTTCCCGCAGTGAGAATCGCTGCCAGCAGGGCGGAAAGAGGCGCTGTCACCTGGAAAGTGGAGGGAAGCGTGAGGAGATAATATTGCACTGCGACGGCAATGCCGGTCTTGCGGTCGAAAAACTCGTCGAGGTTATCGACCATGTCAATGAGGGTGAACAGCAGTGCGAATGCCAGCGAAGCGAAAAGAAAAGAGATGGCGAACTGTCTGAAAATGTATCGTTCGATCAGTTTCATGCTTTCCGTTTCCTTTCCTTGCCAGTCCCGATGGCTGCGGTTTTCCTGTTATTCTTCTTCCGTGCGGTATGCTTTGTCTGCCGCTCTAATACCCGAAAAGCTCTTCGAGTTTCAGTTCGCGAACCTCGCCGTACCTTGCGAGCGTCTGCATGTCGAGCCGTGAGGTATCACCAAGAACCAGCATGACGTGGTTGCGGTTCCTGAAATGCTCGCGGTGGAATGCCTGTACCTCCTGGAGGCTCATGCCGGGAACCTGCCGGTAAATATCCTTTCTGATGTCCTCATCGAGTCCAAGCCGCCGGGCGTCCTCGTAATTGAAGAGCACCTCCGTTCTTGTCAGCCTTTCCGAGGCGATTTTCTGCATGATGCCGCTTTTGGCCGAAGCGAACAGTTCAGGTGATTCCGGCAACTCCTGCATGAGAGCGCTGATTCCTTCGATCGCCTCGGGCAACTTGTCGGACTGGGTGCCGATATAGCTGAAAATATAGTTGTGCCGGTCGCGGAACTTCGGCATTCGGTAGACCGAGAAGACCGAATAGGCAAGAGCTTTCGCTTCGCGCAGTTCCTGGAACACCACTGAGGACATTCCTCCGCCGTAATACTCGTTGAACAGTGTTGCCATCGGCACCGCCGGGGGATTGAAAGGGTCGTCCCTCGAAAGCATGATCACCTCTGCCTGGGTCATATCGTAATCGACCACATAGACAAGATTTTTTTTCTGATCGAGTTCAGGGTAGGGATCGGCAGCCGGAGTATCAAGGAATGTCGCCGGATAGTGCCGCACGGCATGGAGTTCCGACAGGATTGTTTCTGCCGAAGAGGGGCCGTAGTAGAGCACCCGGTGGCGGTACTGCATGAGATTCCTGATCTCGTCGAGCAGTTCTTTTGAAGAAATGCGTTCCAGTTCCCGGTTTGAAAGTACGTTGGTAAAAGGGGAAGACGGCCCGTATTTTCCGTAGCTTACCATGGCCTCGAAAAGGATTTTCCGCTTCGAAAGCTTGTCGTCCGCCCGCTCTTTCATGGTGCCGGCCTTGAGCTTTTCGAGAGCCGGTTCATCGGGTCTGGCGTCATCGAGCAGCTGTTCAAGCAGCCGGAGCGAAGCGGCAAAATTTTTCTGCAGGCCCGACAGCTTCAGATACACATAATCTTCGGAAGTGAATGCCGAAAAGCTTGCGCCGTTTCTGTACAGTTCCTGGCTGAAGGCCGCTGGCGTCAGCGCTGATGTCCCCAGATAGGAGAGGTAGTCGAGCGCAAGATCGATTTTGCGGCTGTGGTTCTTGCCGATATCGAAGACGTAATAGATCGAGAAAAGATCATTTTCACGGTTTTTCAGGTAGTGCAAGGGGATGTCGGAATTGACATCGTAAAACCCGATGTCCTTGGCGTAGTCGAGAAATGACGGCTCGATCCTTTCGGATTGCCTGGCAAGGATTTCGCCGGCGAACCGCGACGAGGTATCGCGGTTGACCTTGATCGGCGTAATCGGAGGCTTCTGTATTTTCGGGCTGCTTTTTTCGCTGCCATGCTCCTTGTAGACAGCCACGTAGTTTGAACGGTAATGATTTTTGGCAAAAGCCACGAGCCTGTCTTTCGTGATCTCTTCGAGCCTTCCGATCTGGTCGGTGTAATCTTTCCAGTCCATTTCCCAGACAAAAGCATCGACATAGGCTTCCACCCGTCCCCGGTTGTTTTCGTACATCTTGAGCTGCTCGATTTTAAGGTCGTTGATGGCGGCCTCGAGCAGCCAGTCCGGAAAGTTTCCCTGCCTGAGCTGTTCGATCTGTTCGAGCAACAGGTCCCGAACCTGGTCGAGACTCTGGCCATCGCGGGGTTTCGCACTCAGGAGATGGGCGGAGTAGTCCTTCATCAGTACCAGCATCGAGCCGGCATCGAGCACCTTCTGCTGCTGGTTCAGGTTCAGGTCGATCAGTCCTGCGGTCTGGTTGTAGAGTACCTTGTCGATCAGGGTGAGGTAATCGGTTTCCCTGTCGTTCACACCGTTGAAGCGGAATCCGATCACGAGTTCCTCGGCTTCAGGACCTTTGACGGTTCTGACGACAGGCCTGCCGAGCGGTGTTTCCGAAGGCGGAATGAAAACCGGAACCTCCTTGGGCTGCAGGCCGGAAAACTTTTCGTCGATCAGCCTGATGGTTTCATCCGGATCGAAATCACCGGCAATGCAGAGCGCCATGTTGTTCGGTACGTAATAGGCTCGATAGTAGTTGATGACGTTGCGGATTGACGGGTTTTTCAGATGTTCCGCCTTGCCAATCGTGGTCTGTGTTCCGTAGGTGTGTTTGCTGAACAGGCCGGCGAAAAGCTCCTCCCAGATTTTCCGGCTGTCACTGTCCATGGTCATGTTTTTCTCTTCATAAACCGTCTCAAGTTCGGTATGGAAAAGCCGCATGACCGGGTTCCTGAACCGTTCCGCCTCGATGGTGAGCCACTGATCGAGCTTGTTCGAGGGAATATCGTTGATGTAGACGGTCTGTTCGACCCAGGTGTAGGCGTTGGTGCCCTGTGCGCCGATGGAATTGAGCAGTTTGTCGTATTCATTGGGCACCGTATACTGTGCCGCGATGTTTGAAATACTGTCGATATCCCGGTAGATTGCCGCCCGCTTGTCCGGATCGGAAGTCATCCGGTACGTTTCGTACAGGTCGATTATCTTTTCAAGTTCGGCATGTTCCTTTTCATAGTTGAGCGATCCGATGGAGTCGGTGCCCTTGAAGAGCATGTGCTCGAGATAATGGGCAAGACCGGTGGTTTCCGCAGGGTCGTTCTTGCTTCCTGCCCTGACGGCAATCGAGGTGTAGATTCTCGGTTCATCGTGGTAAGGGCTCATGAACACGGTCAGTCCGTTCGTGAGCGTATAGATTCTTGTATGGAGCGAGTCGCCGGGAACAGTGGTATAGGGATACGTCTTGACTTCATTCATCATTGGTCTGCAGGATAGTAAATGCAAAAAAAGGAAAACCGCTATACCTGCCGGGATACGGCGTTTTGTCTGTGGTGGGTGCGGTGCGTCGGCCATTGCAAAAAACATATATAATGGGAATTCCGGAGCATTAATGCAACTGTCCCGGAGATCAGGGAAAAAATCAGCGCCTTTTCGGCCTGAAAATTCGTTTCCCGGTTTCAGGGTTGCTGAACGAACAGGCAGCATTAATAGTTCTTTCTGCTGCAATGTGACTGGCAACCATCAGCAGCGGGGATATGTACGGAATAACAGGAAGCGGTTACCGGCTTGTCAGCCCTTACGGGCCGAAAGGCGATCAGCCGAAAGCCATCGAACAGCTCGTCGAGGGAGTGGCCCGCGGCGACCGATGGCAGACTCTCCTCGGGGTCACGGGTTCCGGCAAGACCTTTACGATTTCCAACGTGATCGCCTCGGCCGGAAAGCCTGTGCTGGTCATGAGTCACAACAAGACGCTCGCTGCACAGCTCTACGGAGAACTCCGGCAGTTTTTTCCCGACAATGCCGTTGAATATTTCATCAGCTACTACGATTTCTATCAGCCTGAAGCCTATCTGCCGGCGCTCGACAAGTACATTGCCAAGGATCTTCGCATCAACGACGAGATCGAGCGGCTTCGCCTCAGGGCGACAAGTTCGCTGCTCAGCGGAAGGCGGGACGTGATCGTGGTGAGTTCGGTAAGCTGCATTTACGGGCTCGGTTCTCCCGAGGAGTGGAAAGCCCAGATCATCGAGCTGCGGCCCGGCATGGAGAAGGATCGCGACGGGTTTCTGCAGGAACTCGTTTCCCTGCACTATGTCCGTGACGACATCACTCCCGGCCCCGGAAAGTTCAGGGTGCGCGGCGATAGCATCGATCTGGTGCCCGCTCACGAAGATCTCGCCCTGCGGGTGGAGTTTTTCGGCCCTGAGATCGAAAAACTCCTGACCTTCGACATGCAGAGCGGTGAGGTGCTTGGGCAGGACGATTATGCATTCATTTATCCGGCCCGCCAGTTCGTGGCCGGAGAGGAACAGATGCGCCGGGCCATGGTTGCCATCGAGAACGAGCTTGCCGAACGGCTCAACCTGCTGCGTGCCGACAATCGCCTCATCGAGGCAAGACGGCTTGAAGAACGGACACGCTACGATCTTGAAATGATGAAAGAGCTTGGATACTGTTCGGGTATCGAGAACTATTCGCGCCATCTTGCCGGAAGGGCGCCTGGCGAGCGCCCGCACTGCCTGCTCGACTATTTTCCCGACGACTACCTCGTCGTGGTTGACGAGTCGCATGTCACGCTGCCGCAGATCAGGGGGATGTACGGAGGTGACCGTTCGCGCAAGACCATACTGGTCGAACACGGCTTTCGGCTGCCTTCAGCGCTTGACAACCGTCCGCTCCGCTTTGATGAGTATACGGAGATGGTGCCGCAGGTGATCTGCGTGAGCGCAACGCCCGGTGATCTCGAACTGGAGCTTTCCGGAGGGGTTGTTGTCGAGCAGCTTGTGCGTCCGACCGGTCTGCTCGACCCTCCTGTGGAGGTGCGTCCGGTCAAGGGGCAGATCGACGATCTTCTCGGTGAGATACGCAGACATACCGGAAAAGGCTTCAAGGTGCTGGTCATGACGCTTACCAAGCGTATGGCCGAAGATCTCGATGCCTTTCTCCGCAAATCCGCCGTCCGCTCCCGCTATCTGCACTCCGAGATCAAGAGCCTTGAACGCATGCAGATTCTCAGGGAGCTGAGGACCGGAGATATCGAGGTGCTTGTGGGGGTGAACCTGCTTCGGGAAGGGCTGGACCTTCCCGAAGTTTCCTTCGTGGCGATTCTCGATGCCGACAAGGAGGGGTTTCTGCGAAACACCCGCTCGCTCATGCAGATAGCCGGCAGGGCTGCCCGTAATGTCGAGGGGTTCGTGGTGCTCTATGCCGATGTGCTGACGCGCTCGATTCGGGACGTGCTCGATGAAACCGCCCGGAGACGGAGCATACAGCAGCGTCACAACGAGGAGCACGGTATCGTGCCGCAGTCCATCGTCAAATCGGTTGAACAGGTGCTCAACACCACGAGCGTGGCAGACGCCGAAGAGCGGTATCGCAGGAAGCGATTCGGGCTCGAACCCAAGCCGGAACGCCTGCTCGGCACCCTGATCGGAACGCTTTCACCCGAAGAGTGCTGCATCATGGCGGCGGAATTGCGGCTTGAAATGCAGGAGGCTGCTGCGCAGATGGAGTATGAGAAAGCTGCATACCTGCGCGACGAGATCGCGAAGTTCGAGCAGCATGCCGCGGAATCGCTCAAAGAGGAATAGCGGTTTTTCTTTTTCCTTCGCTTTGTTAAAGGAAAATAAAATCATATAAGAATAGAAAGAAAGTAACGTTCACGGGAACAGGGGGATAGACGGTCCATGCTGGCACAGATTGAGAAACAGCACTACGCGAAACTGCACGAGATCCTGCGCCTTTGCCGCAGCAACCTCAAACACTGCGACGAGTCACTGATCCAGAGGGCGTTTTTCATGTGCTATCGGGCTCATGAAGGGGAAAAGCGTGCTTCGGGCGAGCCCTATTTCTATCATCCGGTCGAAGTGGCAACCATCCTGCTTGAAGAGCTGCCTCTTGACGACGTTTCCGTTGCCGCTGCGCTTTTGCACGACGTGATCGAGGACAGTGGCTACACCTATGACGATCTTACCGCCGAGCTTGGCGTAGAGGTTGCCGACATTGTAGAAGGGCTGACCAAGATATCCGGTATTCTCATCAACCGGGAAACCACCCAGGCAGAAGGGTTCCGCAAGATGCTGCTCTCGATGGTCAAGGATATCCGTGTGATTCTCATCAAGTTCTGTGACCGGCTGCATAACATGCGGACACTCGAATCGCTGCCCGAGCACCGCCGCCTGAAAATCGCCCTCGAGACAAGGGATATCTATGCCCCGCTTGCACACCGTTTCGGTCTCGGCAAAATGAAGGTGGAGTTCGAGAACCTCGCCCTGAAATATATCGATCCCGAAATGTATGATTTTCTGCAGCAGAAAGTCAGGCTGAGCAGGGCGGAACGCATCAACTACCTCAACAGGATGATCGGCCCCATCAAGGATGATCTCCAGAAGCAGGGTTTCAGCATCGAGGTGCAGGGCAGGGCCAAACACCTGTTTTCCATCTACAACAAGATGCGCAACAAGAACAAGAATTTCGAAGACATCCACGATCTCTACGGAATCCGCGTTATCGTCGATACCGAACGGGTAGCCGACTGTTTTGCGGTTTACGGCTTCATTACCCAGAAGTATCCTCCCATTCCTCAGCATTTCAAGGACTACATCTCCATTCCCAAGCACAACGGCTACCAGTCGCTGCATTCGGCCATTATCGGGCCGAAGGGGTATGTCGTGGAACTGCAGATCCGCACCAAACGCATGCACGAGTTTGCCGAACTTGGTGTGGCCGCACACTGGCGCTACAAGGAGAAGATATCAAAAGATGACGCCACCATCGACTCCTTTCTGCGATGGGCGAGGGAACTGATCAAGGACGCCGATTCGGCGGCGTCCTTCATGGAGGGGTTCAAGCTTAATCTTTACCACGACGAGATCTATGTGTTCACCCCGAAAGGGGATATGAAGACCATGCCTGCTGACGCCACGCCCATCGACTTCGCTTACGCCATTCATTCGGAAATCGGTAACGGTTGCATTGGAGCCAAGGTGAACGGCAAGATCGTGCGACTCAACGCACGCCTCAAGTCGGGCGACCGGGTCGAGATCATCACCTCGAAAAACCAGAAGCCCAAGGCCGACTGGCTCAAGTTCGTCGTTACGCACCGCGCCCGTTTGAAGATCCGTTCGGCAATCAACGAAGAGCGTCGTCTGCAGATCGAAAAGGGGCGAAGCATGTGGGAAAAGCTGCTGTCCGGCGGGAAAAAGCTTTTTTCCGACAACGATATCATTCGCCAGGCCAAGAAATACGGTATCAGGACCCCTGCTGACTTTTTCAGCGCCCTTGCCAGCCAGCAGATCAACGGCGAGGAGATTTTCGAGCGGGTCAGCAATGCCCGCAAGGAGCCCCAGGAGCCCGTGAAAAACGCGGTCAGCGAATCGAAACAGGTTGAAACCTACCTGCAGCAGGCCCGTCATGAGCAGGAGACCCCCGCATCGAGAAAGGATGAGGTGATCATTGCCGGTATGAACAATATCGCCTATGCCTATGCGAAGTGCTGCCAGCCGGTCCCCGGCGATGACGTCATCGGTTTCGTCACTGCTGACGGCCTGGTGAAGATCCACAGGAAGAACTGTCTGAACGTCAGTAACGAAAATCTCCTGAAAAGTGAACGTATCGTTTCGGTTTCGTGGAACAGGAAAGTCGAGACCGATTTCCTTGCCGGCATCAAGATTGTCGGGGAGGACCGGATCGGCATCACCAACCAGATCACCACGGTCATATCGAAATTCGATACCAATATCCGCAGCATCTCCCTGCACGCAAGGGACGGCATGTTCATTGGCACCCTGATGGTTTATGTGCGCAACATCGAAAAACTGGGCACCCTCATGGAAAAACTCAAGAAGGTGCAGGGCATTTTCAGCGTCGAGCGCCTGATAAGCTGACGGTCTTTGCGGACAGGTGTGTCGTGAAATTCGTAAATCGCCTTATATTTTTTCATGACGTACAGAAACACGTTTCAATAACCAGAACAAATTGAATGCCATGAAACCGATTGTTTTGAGACTTTTCGCGTTTTTCCTGCTGCTCGGTTCGCTTTCCGGATGCGGCTACAACTCCATTCAGCAGAACGAGGAGGGCGTCAACCGGGCATGGGGCGATCTCGAATCGCAACTGCAGCGCCGGGCTGATCTTGTGCCGAACCTGGTCGCCACGGTCAAGGGGGCCGCAAATTTCGAGAAAGAGACCCTCACCGCGGTTGTCGAAGCAAGGGCGAAGGCAACATCCATCCAGCTTACTCCTGAAATGCTCAGCAATCCCGAGGCTATGAACAAGTTCCAGAGCGCCCAGGGAGAACTCTCCTCGACACTGTCCCGTCTGCTCGTAGCCGTCGAACGTTACCCCGATCTCAAGGCCAACCAGAATTTCAGGGATCTGCAGAACCAGCTTGAAGGCACTGAAAACAGGATCAGCGTCGCCCGGCAGCGGTATAATGGCGCGGTAGAGACCTTCAATTTCTCGATACGCCAGTTTCCCAATTCCATGACGAACAGCCTGCTGCTGAAGCTCAAGCCGAAGGAGTACTTCAAGGCTGATGCAGCCGCAAAAGCTGTTCCTGAAGTGAAATTCTGAGGTGTGCGGGAGTTCTTGCACACGCACGCGAGGCGGCTGTTTCTTTTCTGCAGCATGCTGGCGTATCTGCTGTCTTTTTCTGCAGCAAGTGCGCTTGAGGTGCCTCATCTCAGTGGCAGGGTGAACGACTATGCGGGCATGATCTCACCGGGGACTGAGGCCGAGCTTGAAGCGAGGCTTGCGGATCTTGAAAAGAACGAGTCCACACAGGTCGTGATTCTGACGGTTCTCTCGCTTCAGGGGAAGCCTATAGAGGATTTTTCCATCAAGGTGGCGGAAGCCTGGAAAACAGGCTGGAAAGGGGTTGACAACGGGGTGCTTTTCGTTGTTTCCCGTGAAGACCGAAAGATGCGCATCGAGGTGGGTTACGGTCTTGAAGGGCGCCTGACCGACCTCGTTGCAGGACGTATCGTCGATAACGAGGTTTCCCCCCTTTTCAAGGCCGGACGGTTCGACGAAGGGTTCCGTCGCGGCGTGGAGTCCATTCTCCTTGCCGTGCATGGTGAGTACAAGGAAAAACCCCGTGCTGAAGAGAACGGCAGCCCCTCCCTTTTCCTTGTACTGCTCATTGTGCTGTTCATCTATTTTCTCAGCCAGACAACCAGGGGCAGTGGCGGCGGAGGGCCGATTATCTACGGCGGCGGACCGGGCGGCGGTTCGTCCGGCGGCGGTTTCGACGGTGGATTCAGCGGTGGTGGCGGCGGTTTCGGTGGTGGCGGTGCATCGGGAGACTGGTAATGGCGTTATGAAACAGGATGAGAGATGTCATGAACGATCCGGTAAACAGGTTTTTCACGCAGCAGGACAGGCATCTGGTCGAAGAGCGTATCCGGGAAGCTGAGAAAACCACTTCGGGCGAGATTGTCGTCAAGGTTGTTTTTTCCAGCCACACCTATCCCCAGGCAGGGCTGCTCGGGGGTTTCATGCTTGCGCTCATGGTTTCCATTGTGGCCATGCTTGTGGCCGGAAACCGTGACGTCTGGCTGTTTCTCGGAATATTTTCCATGCTTTTCATCTTGCTGAACGAACTTTTCAGGAGGGTACCTTTACTAAAACGTCCGTTTGTCCCCGCTTCCGACATGCACGGGGAGGTTGATGAGGCGGCTGCCACAGCCTTCTGCAGGCGAGGTATCTACAATACGCAAGATCGTACCGGGATTCTCATCTACATTTCCGTTTTCGAGCACCGGGTGAGGGTTCTTGCCGACAGGGGTATCAATGAAAAGGTCGAACAGCATCTCTGGCAGGAGATTGTCGATACCATCATCGCCGGAATCCGGCGAAACCGGCAGGGCGCAGCCATAGCCGAAGCTGTCGATCGGTGCGGCAGAATTCTTGCGGTGCATTTTCCCCTCAAACCCGGAGACCGGAACGAGCTTGCCGATTCGGTCATCATGGGCAAGGGCTTCCGGCCATGAAAAAACTTTGCAGGCTCAAGCGTCAAGAAATCCATACTCATGTCCGGATGCTTGCCGTCGAAGGCCGGAAACCGAAATTTGTCTGCACTCTTTGCGGCAGGGTCGCCTCCGATCGCAGGCAGCTTTGCGATCCCCTGAAAATCCGCAGCCACAAACGGAAAAAGAAATGACGGGAAACAGGGTTTTCCTGCCTCTCATTCGCCGCCATGCACGTTCTTATTCTCCGGATGCGTATATTCCATTTCTGAAAACGGTACGCAATGTTCTCCGGCATGAAAAATCCGCACCCCCAGGTCGGAAAAAACTTTGAACTTCCCTGTAAAATGCTTTTTTACAGACAATTGCCATTCAATACAATATTATCCGGTAACAGTGGTTATGAAAAAAACAGCGCTTTACTCATGGCATGAACAGGCCGGAGCAAAAATGATCGATTTCGGCGGTTATCTCATGCCGGTCCAGTACAGCGGGATCATTGCCGAGCACAAGGCGGTGCGGGAGCGGGCCGGGCTGTTCGATGTTTCCCATATGGGAAATTTTTTTCTCAGGGGGAAGCGGTCAGGCGAGTTTCTGCAGTATCTCACCACGAACGATATCAGCAAGATATCCGACGGGGAGGCGCAGTACAATCTGATGCTCTATCCCGGAGGTGGCATCGTTGACGATCTCATCATCTACCGCATGGATGCCGAAACCTGGTTTCTCATCGTCAATGCAGGTAATGCACAAAAAGACTACGAATGGATTCAGCAGCATGTCGGCGATTTTCAGGGCGTGACGCTTGAGGACCACACCGGTGATCTCAGTCTCGTCGCCCTTCAGGGGCCACGGGCCGGCGCGATACTCGGGAAGGTCTTTCCCGATGTTGCGTTCGATTCACTCGGCGCCTTTCATTTCGTGAAAGCCGGGTACCAGGGCAGGGAAATCGTCATAGCCCGGACGGGATATACCGGAGAGCCCGGTGTGGAAATCTGCATGCCCAACGATGTGGCTCCGGAACTCTGGAAGGATCTCCTGCATGCAGGCGAGGAGTACGGTATCCAGCCTGTCGGTCTCGGCGCACGGGATACCCTCCGTCTTGAAATGGGTTATTCGCTTTACGGTCATGAAATCGACAGTACGGTCAATCCTCTCGAAGCAAGGCTCAAGTGGGTGGTGAAAATGCAGAAAGGCCCTTTTATCGGCAGGGAAGCCTGTCACCAGGTGGAGCTCAGCCCGCGGCGCGCCGTTGCCGGATTCAGTCTTGAGGGGCGGGCGCTTCCGAGGCAGCATTTCAGGATTTTCAACTCCGACCGTCAGGAAATCGGAACGGTATGCAGCGGAACCCTTTCTCCGACGCTTCAGGAACCGATAGGCACCTGTTCGCTTCTCAGGGAGTACAGCAGGCCGGGGACTCCTGTTTTTGTTGAAATCCGGGGATCACTTCAGCCGGGAGTCGTCAGGGCGCTTCCGTTCGTAGAGCGTTCTCCGGCTTAAACCAGCACAAGGAATCATCTTCAGGGAGTAAGAGAGGCGTGGCACCCAGGAAGAATACCAGAAAAAGCGCGACGGTTTCCGTCGGCAGTGAGGAGCAGAAACGGGAGATTGCCGGCATCGTGCTGATGCTTGCCGCGCTTTTTTTTATCGCGGCATTGCTGAGTTTTCATCCTGAAGACGAGTTGCTGCTCTCCTCTCTTGCCTGGAACGACATTTCAAGTCCGGCAGCAAAGGATGTGGCCGGCAGCATCGGCAACCCCTTCGGTCTGCTCGGGGCCCGGCTTTCCGCATTTTTCATCCGCTCGTTTTTCGGTTATCCGGCAATTCTTCCGGGCATGGCATTGCTGTTCTGGGGCTGGTCGCTGTTCCGTCAGAAAAGCCAGAAGTCGGCGCTGCTGTTTTTTCTCTACATGCTCTTCATGGCCATCGATATTGCCACCATTTTCGGCTTGACCTCAACGCCGTTAAGCGATCTTCTTGCGGGAACCATCGGCCGGATGCTTGCCGCCATGCTCTCCACCCTTATCGGCCAGACCGGGGCGTGGGTGCTGCTTGTTGCTGCAGGCGTCGTCACCAGCATCTACATGAGCAGGGGCGTCGGTGCACTGCTTTCCGAGACTCTCGACTCGTTCAGCGAGGTTTTCGGGAAGCCACTGGCACAGTTCAGGAGCTGGCTTGACGGGAGGCGGGCCAGAAAGGCAGACCGGGCGATCCTGAAAGCCCGGCGAAGGCAAGAGAAAGAGGCGAAGAAACAGCGCAAGCGTGAACAAAAGGAGGATTCGCTGGCCGGCATGCCTGACCGGGACCCTTCGGATTCCGCTGCTTTTGCGGACGGTCAGCTTTTTGAAGAGATATCCGGCGCTGCTTCCGGCGGAGTCGAAGTCCAGCGGCAGCTTGCGGCTCCGGCGGCTCTCGAACCGGTTTCGGGTGAGCCTGAAATGACGATCAGCGCCGGTGTTCACGAAAAGGAGGCCGACCTCGACGAACGTCGCCTGAAAGTCAAGACCAAGGATCGGGAGCCGTACCGTTTTCCTTCGATCGACCTGCTTGAACGGGTTCCTGACGACGATAACCGCATCGACGAGCACCATCTCACCGAAAGCAAGCGCAAGCTGCTTGAAAAGCTCAGCATCTACAAGATCGACGTGGTGAGGATCTCGACTACGGTCGGCCCTCGTGTGACGCTCTTTGAAATGGAGCTTGCCCCCGATGTGAAGGTCAGCCGGGTGAAATCCCTCGAAAATGATCTTGCCATGGCGCTTGCCGCAAGGGGCATCCGGATCATCGCGCCCATTCCCGGCAAGAATGCCGTTGGGGTTGAAATTCCCAACAGCAAGCCGAAAACCGTCTGGCTCCGTTCAGTCCTGCAGGTCGAGAAATTCAAGAACAGCACGATGAAACTGCCGATCGTGCTCGGCAAGACCATCGCCAACGAGGTGTACATCACCGATCTTGCCGCGATGCCTCATCTTCTCATTGCCGGCGCGACCGGAGCGGGAAAGTCGGTCTGCATCAACGTCATCATCAGCAGCCTGCTCTATGCCTGCAGCCCCGACAAGGTCAAGTTCGTGATGATCGATCCGAAACGGGTGGAACTGTTTCATTACCAGCACCTGAAAAACCATTTTCTCGTCCGTTTTCCCGGTATTGACGAGCAGATCATCACTGATCCCCAGAAAGCGGTCTATGCCCTGAAATGTGTCGTCAAGGAGATGGAACTCCGCTATGAAAGCCTCGAGAAGGCGGGGGTCCGCAATATCGGCGACTACAATCACCGGTTGCCTGAGGAGGCCATGCCCTACCTTGTCGTGGTGATTGACGAGCTTGCCGATCTCATGATCACGGCAGGCAGGGAGGTCGAAGAGCCGATCATCAGGATCGCCCAGCTTGCCAGGGCCGTAGGCATTCATCTCATTGTGGCCACCCAGCGCCCTTCGGTCGATGTCATTACCGGTATCATCAAAGCCAACTTTCCCTGCCGCATCGCATTCCAGGTGGCGAGCCGGGTCGATTCGCGCACCATTCTCGACGGTTCCGGAGCAGAACAGCTTCTGGGAAACGGCGATATGCTTTTCCAGCCCTCGGACCAGCCGAAAGCCATGCGTATTCAGGGGCCATTCGTTTCTTCAGCCGAGGTCGAGTCGATAACCACCTTTATCGGCGAGCAGCACTCCCTCAAGAACATGTTCGTGCTTCCTCTTCCGGACATGCAGAAAGGCAACGGAATGCAGTCGCCCGGATATCAGGAAAGGGACGGGCGCGACACCATGTTCGAAGAGGCCGCAAGGCTGGTGGTGATGCATCAGCAGGCAAGCGTTTCGCTGTTGCAGCGGCGCCTGAGGCTCGGGTTCAGCAGGGCAGCAAGAGTGATGGACCAGTTGGCGTTCAGCGGAATCGTCAGCGAAGCCGACGGCAGCAAGCCGAGGGAGGTCCTCATCGCCAACGAGGACTCCCTGGAGCTGTTACTGAGAAATCTCGACTGAAAAACGAGCATCTCTCTTTACTGTCGGGGCGCTCAGAGACAATAAAGAGAGGCGCTCCTGCTTGTTGCGGCGTTTTGTTATACCGACTCGACGCGGGCGATTTCCGGAATGGCTTTCTTGATGGCCTGTTCAACGCCTGCGCGGAGTGTAAGGGTGCTCATCGGGCAGGAGCCGCAGGCGCCGAGCAGTTTCACGTCCACAACCATATCCTTGGTGATGCCGACAATCTGGCAGTCGCCGCCATCAACCTGCAGGTAGGGGCGAACGGTTTCAAGTGCGGCGATAACCCGGTCGTAGAGTGCGTCGCTGCTCGGCAGATAATCCTTGCTGGTGCTCATGATGAAATGCAGTTAAGATGATTTGTGAATTCGGAACGACAGATGCATTACTTTTTTCAGGTGTTAATAATATCACTTCCTGCTCAAAAAAAACAGGAAATAAAATCAGCGGCACGTACCGGCCTTCAGGGCAGTCAATGGCAGCAACCCGAGCCGCATGAAGGTTCCGCGCCAACGCCGGCATTGGTCAGGGAAATCTGCCGTGCGATCTCCCTGGCAGAGCCGGACATCGCCAGAGCGGTGAGGGAATCCGGTCGGGCAAGCACGAACGGAACGCCGCTGTCGCCGCCTTCGCCGACTTCACGGCCGATAGGAATCGCCCCGAGAAACGGAATGCACTGGGCCTTTGCGAATTTCTCTCCTCCCGCTTTTCCGAAAATGTAGTCTTTCGCGCCGTCGGGCAGCTCATAGTAGCTCATGTTCTCCACAAGTCCGAGAATCGGCACCTGCACCTTGCGGAACATGCTGACGGCTTTCGAGACGTCGGCAAGCGCGACATCCTGGGGAGTGGTGACGATAACGGCTCCCGTCAGGGGAATGGTCTGCACCAGCGTCAGCTGAATGTCGCCGGTTCCCGGAGGCATATCGAATATCAGGTAATCGAGTTCTCCCCACGCGACGTCGGTTATGAACTGCTTGATGGCACTCGATGCCATGGGGCCGCGCCAGATTATCGCGGTGTCGGTTTCGACAAGGAAGCCGATCGACATCAGCTTCACGCCGTATTTTTCAACCGGAACAAGGTTCTTTCTGTCGTCAATGCCTGGTTTCGCGTCATGCATGCCGAACATGGTCGGGATGCTCGGGCCGTAAAGGTCGGCGTCGATAAGTCCCACGCTTGCGCCGCTTTCGGCAAGGCTGACGGCAAGGTTCACCGCGAAGGTAGACTTGCCGACTCCTCCCTTGCCCGAGGCGACGGCGATGATGTTCTTCACCCCCTTGAGCGGGCGTTCCTCGGTGGCGTTATGGTGGCTGCATCCCGAGGTGACTTTCGATGTCATGTTCACCTCGATCTCGTCGGCCAGTGGTGCGTAGGTCCGGACGGCATCGATGCAGGCCTGTTTGATCTGGTTTTTCAAGGGGCATGCCGGCGTGGTGAGCACCACGCTGAACGATACCCTGTTGTCGTCCCCGATGCGGATATCCTGAATCATGCCGAGCGAAACCAGATCCTTTTTCAGGTCTGGTTCCATGACGGTCTGCAGTGCGGCTATGATGTGAGCTTCTTCTACCTTGTGCATGGATGTGCTGTTGTTGAAATGATCGTGGAAAATCTTCCCCGGGCGTTTATCGGGGCGGCTTTACTTCGCCATGAACCGGAGCGATACCGGTACCCCTTCGAGACTGAACGCTTCACGGAGCTTCTTTTCGAGAAACTTCCTGAAATTGCTCTGCACAAGCTCAGGATTATTGCAGAAAAATGCAAATACCGGCCACGGTGCTTCGATCTGGGTCATGTACTTGATTTTCAGCTCCCTTCCCGACTTCGTGGACGGATGCCTGGTGGCGAGCGCTTCCTCCAGAAACCGGTTCAGCGCGCTGGTGCTGATTTTCCGGGATCGGTTCTGACTGATCTGTGCAGCGGCATCGACGGCCCGGTAGAGATTCTTTTTCGTCATGGCCGAAATGAACAGCACCGGTATCCAGGAAAGGTTGCCCATGTGTGAGCGCAGCGTGTCCTCGTAGATTTTGCTGGTTTTCGAATCCTTTTCGATGAGATCCCACTTGTTGACCAGAAGCAGGACGCCCCGTTTCCGTTCCGCAGCCATGTTGATGATTTTCAGGTCCTGTTTTTCGATGCCCTGGCGTGCATCGAGCAGCACCATGGTGACACTGCACCGTTCAATGGCCTTTTCGGTACGCAGGGAGCTGTAGAACTCGATACCCGCATCAATTTTCGTGCGTTTTCTCAGGCCCGCCGTATCGATCAGCACGAACTCCTGCTGTTTGCGTACGAAACGGCTGTCGATAGCGTCTCGCGTGGTCCCGGGAATATCCGACACGATCTGCCGGTTTGTGCCAAGGAGGGCGTTGACGAAACTCGACTTGCCGACATTGGGCCGTCCGACCACAGCGAGCTTAATGGCAGGATCCTCGTCATCGCCGTTTCCTTCATGTGCAGGAAGGGCCTCAAGAATATCGTCGAGCATGTCGGCCACACCGCTGCCGTCGCGTGCCGAAAGAAAATAGGGGCGGGTGAAGCCCGTGCTGACGAACGATTCGGCATCGATGGCGAGCTGTGGGCTTTCAACCTTGTTGACAGCGAAGAACAGCTGTTTCTGGCCGAAATTCCGCTGCAGCATCCTGCTTATTTCCAGGTCTTCGTAGGTAAGGCCCGAACGCACATCGGTCAGGAATACCACGCAGTCAGCATCGCGGATAGCCGTCATGGTCTGCTCGAGCATGGCCATGCTGATCACGTCGCCCTCCATGCAGTAACCGCCGGTATCCATCAGGAGAAACTGTTTTCCCTGCCACTCACCCGGCATGATGTGCCGGTCGCGGGTCACCCCGGGGGTGCTGTCAACGATGGCGGTTTTCTGGCGGAGAATTCTGTTGAAGAGGGTCGATTTCCCCACATTCGGACGGCCTACCAGAGCGATTAACGGCTTCATACGCGATACGGACGGATCATGTGCGGCGGCCTTTGCGCCGACGCCTGAAATTCAGTAAGAGAGTACGGGTATAATTTGTAGAATTAAATGAAATAATTTACATTGCTAAACTTTATTTTTCGGAAAAGATCCAGTTAATCCATTGTACAGCATGAGCAAGACGTTAAGTTTCAAAACATATTCGGCAAAGCCTGCGGAAGTTGATCGGAAGTGGTATATCGTTGATGCCGAAGGCCAGGTTCTCGGAAGAATGGCGGCTGAAATCGCCAGGGTTCTCAGGGGCAAACACAAGGCGCAGTTCACTCCGCACATCGATACCGGAGACTTCATTATCGTGACCAATGCGGAGAAGGTGGCGCTCAGCGGCAAGAAAGTGGAGTACAAATCCTATTTCCACCACTCTCACTATCCGGGTGGAGTGAAGATCGATCATGTCAAGGATCTTCTGAAGAAAAAGCCGGAAAAAGTCATTGAGCACGCAGTGTGGGGAATGCTCCCGCATAACAACCTCGGTCGCCAGCTGTTCAAGAAACTCAAGGTCTATGCCGGTTCGGAGCATCCGCACGCTGCGCAGTGCCCCGCTGAACTGAAAGTTAACTAAACACCATAACAAAGAGGAATGAAAGAGGTTATCGATACCGTAGGACGCCGTAAAACCTCGGTGGCAAGAGTGTTCATGACTCCGGGAAAAGGCCGGATCATCATCAACAAGCTCCCGGTGGAAGAGTATTTCAAGGATGAGGTGAAGCGCAGCAAGGCTCTCAGGCCGCTTGCCCTGACCGAAAAGACAGAAGAGTTCGATATCAAGGTGAATGTTCAGGGAGGCGGGCTCAGCGGCCAGACCGGAGCGGTCAGTCTTGCCATTGCCCGCGCGCTTACCGAGTTCGACGAAACGGTCCGTCCGGCCCTGAAAACCGAGAAACTGCTCACCAGGGATCCCCGTATGGTCGAGCGGAAGAAGTTCGGACGCAAGAAGGCCCGCAAACGCTTCCAGTTCTCCAAACGCTGATTTTTACGTTTTTTATATTTTCAGTTCAGTAAACATCCCGCATACCGTGCCATTCCGGAGCAGTTCCGGATAAGGCACTGCGGAAGTGTCCGGTGCCTCGGGGTACCGGATCCCGCAGTGTAACGGCACGGTAGAGGTTCCAACTAAAACAACAGGAAGACAGCCATGTCACAGCAGTTTCAGCTTGAAGATATGCTCCGGGCAGGAGTGCACTTCGGCCACCTCGCCCGCCGCTGGTGCCCGAAAATGAAACCCTACATCTTCATGGAGAAAAACGGTGTTCACATCATCGACCTCCAGAAAACCGTCGTCCTCGCCGACGAGGCGCTCAGGGCCCTTGAAGCCATCGCTTCAACCGGCCGTGAAATCATGTTCGTCGGCACGAAAAAACAGGCAAAGCACATCATCGCCGAAGAGGCTGAACGTGCAGGTATGCCTTACGTTTGCGAGCGGTGGCTCGGCGGCATGCTGACCAACTTTTCGACCATCCGCCAGAGCATCCGCCGCATGAATGCCATCGACCGGATGGAGACCGACGGCACCTTCGACATGATCACCAAGAAAGAACGTCTCATGCTTGCCCGCGAGCGCGAGAAGCTCATGAGGATTCTTGGCGGCATCGCCACCATGAACCGGCTTCCCGCCGCACTGTTCGTGGTCGATATCAAGAAAGAGCATATCGCTATCAAGGAAGCCCGTTCGCTCGGCATTCCCATCTTCGCAATGGTTGATACCAACTGCGATCCCGAAACCGTGGACTACGTCATTCCCGCCAACGACGACGCCATCCGTTCCATCAAGCTGATGGTCAAGGCAGCCGCCGATACGGTCGTCAACGCCCGTGCGCTGAAGGTCGAGCAGGAAGTGCTTGCCGGCATGGACTCGGAGGAGGGACCCGAAGAGGAGGAAGGCGAGGAGATCGCTGAATAGGCGTTGCCGCAGAGCATATTGCATCATTATCAAAACAACAGTAGCGAATTTTCCAATGAGTCAGATTTCAGCCAAAGACGTCAAAGACCTGAGAGATATTACCGGTGTAGGCATGATGGACTGCAAGAAAGCCCTTGAGGAGACCGGTGGAGACATGCAGAAAGCTATCGAATATCTTCGCAAGAAAGGCGCAGCCCTTGCCGCAAAGAGGGCGGAAAAGGATGCCCGTGAAGGCATGGTAGCCATCAGGCTTTCGGAAGACCGCAGGTCGGGTGTCATTCTCGAACTCAACTGCGAAACCGATTTCGTGGCTCGCGGCGACGTGTTCACCGGATTTGCCCGTGCGCTTGCCTCGCTTGCCCTTCAGAGTGGTGCCTCAACGCCCGAAGCCCTGCTGGCGCTTACGCTTGGACAGGAGTATGGCGGTGAGAAGGTTGAAGACGCCATGAAAACCATGACCGGCCGTCTCGGTGAAAAGATTGAGCTGAAGAGGTTTGCGCTTTGCCAGGCTCCCGACGGAGTGGTTGAATCCTACGTGCACCCCGGTTCGCAGCTCGGTTCTCTCGTTCAATTCGTCACCGACAAGCCGGACGAGGCACGGGAGCTTGCAAAGGATCTCTCCATGCAGGTTGCCGCATCATCGCCGATCGTCGTGGACCGTTCCGCTGTTCCGGCTGAATACATCGACAAGGAGATGGAAATCTACCGTCAGCAGGCACTCGGGCAGGGTAAGCCCGAGCAGTTCGTCGACAAGATCGTGACCGGACGTCTCGAGAAGTACTATCAGGAGGTGGTGCTTACCGAGCAGAGCTTCATCAAGGACAGCAATACCAGGGTTTCCGACGTGCTGGCCGAATTCAGAAAGAAGCATCAGGCCCAGGTCGATGTTAAAGGGTTTGTCCGTTATCAGTTAGGAGAGTGAAAAAGAAAAAAGGCCTCGTTGTTCGAGGCTTTTTTTTTGACCATATTTAACGGTATCGTCAGTTCTGTCAATATCATTGCCATGGAGGAGCTATGCTGAAATACAGGCGCATCCTGCTGAAGTTGAGCGGTGAATCGCTTGCCGGTGATGATGGTTACGGCATCAATGCCGCCATGCTCGATCGCTATGCCGAGGAGATTCGCGAAGCGCGCGAGATGGGGGCCGAGATCGCTCTTGTTATCGGCGGAGGCAACATTTTCAGGGGAGTCTCGGACGCTGCGGCCAACATGGACCGTGTCCAGGCAGACTACATGGGCATGCTTGCCACGGTTATCAATTCCATTGCTTTCCAGGACGCGCTCGAGCGCAAGGGTATTTTTACCCGCCTGCAGACCGCAATCAAAATGGAGCAGATGGCCGAACCCTTCATCAGGCGCAGAGCCATACGCCATCTTGAAAAGGGACGTGTGGTGATTTTTGGGGCCGGTACCGGCAATCCCTACTTTACCACCGATACGGCAGCATCGCTCAGGGCCATCGAGATCGAGGCCGATGTGATCGTCAAGGGGACCAGGGTTGACGGTGTGTACGACTCCGATCCCGAAAAGAACCCGAAAGCCGAATTCTTCCCGGAAATATCCTACCTCGATGTCATCCGCAAGAACCTGAGGGTGATGGACATGACGGCAATCACCCTCTGCAGGGAGAATGTCCTGCCGATTGTGGTGATGAACATGAACGAGAAGGGGAATTTCACCCGTCTGCTCCGCGGCGAGGAGGTCGGCTCCCTGGTGCACGCCTAAGGCACGTCGTCGGTTTCATCTCCCAGGTCGGCCTGAAAAAGATCTTCAAGGATCTCTTTTATGGCCGGCCATTCGAACCCCCGGTTGCGCAGGAATACTTCGAGTTTTTTTTTTCTGACCGCTTCGGATCCTCCTTTCATCGAGGCGAGTTTTTTCATGCCCGCACGACGGCACAGCTCCTGGCTGTCGCACTCTTTGAGGAGGTCATCGGCTATTTCATCGGGAACTCCTTTTCGCATCAGTTCATAGCGCATGACTTTGCGTCCGGCGGGTTTCCTTCTGGAAAGGGTGGCGATCAGCTCGCTTCCGAATGCCGCGTCATCGATCAGCTTTTTACTGACGAGCCGCTCCAGTGTGTCTTCCACGGTTCCTTTCCCGAATCCTTTCCGGAGCAGCTTTTCCTGAAGCTCGAACCGGCTGTGGCTGCGTCGTGCAAGCAGTTTCAGTGCATACGCCGTCGCCTTGTTTATCGCATGTTCCTCCATAGGGATTTCAGCTCTTTACCTGGTTGTATTCGGAAAACAACGGGTTTTTCGCTTATTTGCAAACCTGTTCGAAAAAAAAGTCATTTCCAGCCGCAACAGCAGCAGCATGGATCCGGTTCATCATATAGGCGACGTTGTCTGTGCAATCATCGAACGCAACGGCAGGTTTCTCATCGCGCAGCGGCCTGAAGGGAAAACGCTCGCATGCAAATGGGAGTTTCCCGGCGGAAAGCTCGACGCGGGGGAGGACGAACCTGCGGCGCTTTATCGCGAGTTGCGCGAAGAACTGGACATAACCGTTCGGATAGAACAGCGGCTCACGCCTGTTTTTCATGCCTACGAGACATTTTCACTCCGGCTTGTGCCCTTTGTCTGCTCGCTCGCATCGGGAGAACCGGTTCTGCATGAACACCGGGCGCTCGCATGGATCACGACGGGGATGATCGACGCCTACGATTTTCCCGAAGCAGATCTTCCCGTACTCGAAGAGTATCGGCAATTCCGTTCGTCAAGGACGACATGAGGGCGCTTTTACCGTCACGTTAAAACCTGTATTTTTGCATATTAAGGATTTATTCTTTCTTTTATTTCCTTTTGTTTTTGAAAACGGCTTCCCGGCGTTTCCGGCGGCCTCTATGCGGAGGGTTTTGTGGCAAGTTCAGAACATGCATCGGTTCGCGATGTTTTCAGCATGCCGGTCATCGTGGCCGCGCTTGGCTACTTTGTCGATATTTACGATCTCGTCCTGTTCAGTATCGTCCGGGTGCCCAGCCTGAAGGAACTCGGTATCGACGGGCAGTCGCTTATCGACGACGGGGTGTTCCTGCTCAACATGCAGATGATCGGCATGTTGCTTGGCGGCATTCTCTGGGGATGGCTCGGTGACAAAAAAGGACGGCTGAAAATCATGTTCGCCTCCATTCTCATGTACTCGGTTGCCAATATCGCCAACGGATTGGTGACCTCATTGCCTGCATACGGCCTCTTGCGTTTCATTGCCGGTGTCGGTCTTGCCGGGGAACTCGGCGCAGGCATCACGCTGGTGTCCGAAATCCTGCACACTCGTATCCGTGGCTACGGCACCATGCTTGTTGCCTCGATCGGCGTTTCCGGCGCGATTCTTGCCAATTTTGTCGCCAACACCTACGACTGGCGCACCGCGTTCTTTATCGGCGGCGGCCTCGGGCTGCTGCTGCTTCTGGCGCGATTCAGGGTTGCCGAATCGGGCATGTTTCGCACCATGGAGGAAAAAAACGCCGTCAATCGCGGCAATATGCTGGCGCTATTCACCGACCGCAACCGGTTTTTCCGTTATCTGAATTCGATCCTGATCGGGGTGCCCATCTGGTTCGTGGTGGGCGTGCTCATCACCTTTTCACCTGAATTCGCCATCGATCTCGGCATCGAGGAGCCGGTTTCCGCCGGCAATGCCGTCATGTTCTGTTATCTCGGTCTGGTGTTCGGAGACCTGTCGAGCGGTCTGATGAGCCAGTTCCTGAAGAGCAGAAAAAAAGCCGTGCTGCTCTTCATGACGATGACCGTCGCTGCCGTGGCGCTCTATTTCCTGCAGGGGAGCAGTTCGGCGTCGTTTTTTTATGGCGTCTGCACTCTGCTCGGCTTTGCCGGAGGCTACTGGGCCATCTTCATCACCATTGCCGCCGAACAGTTCGGTACCAATCTGCGTGCGACGGTCGCCACTACCGTGCCCAATCTCGTGCGCGGCATGGTGGTGCCCATCACCATGCTTTTCCAGTTCAGCCGCGGCTTGATCGGCTTGCGTTACGGAGCGCTTCTGGTAGGGGCTGTCTGTGTCATCGCAGCCTTCCTCTCACTTGCCGCGATCGAGGAGACCTTTGACAAGGATCTCGATTATTACGAGGAGTTTCTCTGAGCCGGACGGCTCCTCCGGATTTTTTAACCGGTAATCAATCGCATGTCTACCGCGAAACAGAGCTACAATTTCCAGAAAGTCATCGCAATTACCGGTGTACTGCTGCTGGTCGTCAAGTTTGCTGCATGGTACATGACCCGGTCGGTGGCGATCCTGACCGATGCGCTCGAAAGCATTGTCAATGTCTCAAGCGGCTTCATCGGTCTCTACAGCCTCTCTATTTCAGCAAAACCGCGCGACAGCAGCCATCCCTACGGCCACGGCAAGGTGGAGTTCATCTCGGCGGCTGTTGAAGGCACCCTGATTACCGTTGCAGGTTTGCTCATCATCAACGAAGCGGTTGATAACCTGCTGCATCCGAAGATGCTCGGAAAGCTCGATTACGGTATTCTGCTGGTCGGCATTACCGCTTTGGCGAACTGGCTTGTCGGTTCTCTTGCCGTGCACAAAGGCAAAAAAAACAGCTCACCGGCTCTCGTGGCCAGCGGAAAGCATCTCCAGTCGGACACCTGGTCGACCATAGGCATCATCGCAGGCCTCGGCCTGCTCGCCCTGACCGGCATGGCATGGCTCGACAGCGCTGTAGCCCTGGTGTTTGCCGTGGTGATTCTTGTTACCGGATATCGCATCCTGCGCAGTTCGCTCGGGGGCATCATGGATGAAGCCGACAGCGAACTGCTCGAAAAGATTGTCACCCTGCTGCAGGTAAGCCGCAGGGAAAACTGGATCGATCTGCATAATCTCAGAATCATCAAGTATGGCAGTGTGCTGCATCTCGACTGCCATCTTACCGTGCCGTGGTATCTCACTGTTCGCGAAGCCCGGAAAGAGATCAACAAACTGCAGCGTCTGATCCGGCAACATTTCGGGGAAAGCGTCGAACTGTTCGTGCATACCGATGCCTGCCTCAGGTTCTCGTGCAGTATCTGCATGAAACAGGAGTGCGCGGTGCGCCAGGGAGATTTCGAGCAGGCTGTTGAATGGACGGTCCGGAACATATCGAGGGACTGCATGCACAAGATCGATGCTGCAGAACAAGGTTAACCGTGCACAAGCATGAGGGCAGAACAGTTTTCTGAACGGATAAACACATGGATACGGGGTGAATTATGGAAACCGTGCTTGTAACCGGAGCCTCGGGGTTCATCGGATCACATCTTGTCAGACGCTGCCTGAAGGAGGGGTATCATGTTACCGCTCTGGTCAGGAGAGGAAATGTTGTTGCATCGCGTTTACGGGCACAGGGAGTTACGGTTGTCGATGGCGATATCCGCGATGCCGGGGCAGTTGGCAGGGCCGTAGCGGGGTGCGACATTGTGTTTCATGCAGCAGCGATGACGTCCGACTGGGGTGACCCGCAGGATTTCATCGATATCAATGTCGGCGGAACCAGAAATATTGCCGATGCGGCTTTGACGCATGACGTCAGGCGGTTTGTTCACCTGAGCAGCTTCCAATCGTTCGATCATGTCAGAAACGAGCGGGTTGACGAACAGACGCCCTATTTCATCAGGAACCAGTCCTATCCGGATACGAAGATAGCTGCGAACAGGATTGTTCGTGGATATGCCGCTAAAGGGCTTGTAACATCCATGGTCTATCCTGTCTGGGTATACGGTCCTGAAGACCGTACTCTTTTTCCTCTCATTGCCGATGCCATCAGGAAAGGGCTGATCTTCTACTGGGCACGGAATGCCCGCATGAGTCTGGTATATATCGACAACCTCATCGACCTGCTGCTGCTTGCGGCAACGCATCCGGGAGCAGCGGGAGAGGAGTTTCTCTGCTGTGACGGTGAAGATCTGACTTTCGAAGCGTTCTGTGAGCGTCTTGCTGCAGGCATTCATGCCCCTCCTCCGTATATCCGCATACCGCTCGGAGCGGCATACCTGCTTGCATCACTGATGGAAACGGCTGGTCGTCTCACCGGAAGCGAAAAACGGCCGATGCTGACCCGCCAGTCGGTTACCATTCTCACTTCCCGGGCACTTGTCGATACCTCGAAAGCCCGCAACCTGCTCGGATGGAGTCCGAAGGTGCCGATGGAGGAGGGTTTCCGAAAAACCCTCGACTGGCTGAACGGTATCGATCCGGCCAAGTGGAAAACAAAGTGAGGGAGTCAACCGGCATGGAACCCGACCGTGACCTTTTTTTCGATCACGCACGGCGCGCCCTCTTCAACGGAAGGTTCCGGCAGAGCCAGGTCGACGGGCTTAACCTGTTGCCCGACTCCTGGTGGATTCTCCTTCCCGGCAGGGACCAGCGTTGGCTGGCCTACGCGCGGGCCACCGTGCACTACGAGGTCGATCGCACCATGCAGCCGATACGCGAGCGCGGTTCGGAGGTCTATTTCACAATAATTACAACATCGAGGGTGACAACCCGAAAAAAGCACGGCAGCTCGGCAACATCCTTCCCGGCGACGGCGCACGTTTCTGCGGTCGGGGCTTCGTGCAGCTTACCGGGCGGTGCAACTACGAGGAGTGGTCATTGCGCCTCGGTATCGATCTTGCGGGCAATTCCGATCTCGCGCTTGAAAGCAGCATTGCAGCAGCCATCCTCTTCGAAGGCATGCGGCTCGGCACCTTCACCGGCAAGCGGTTCGCGGACTACCTCAACGCGGAAAAAACCGACTGGGTAAATGCCCGCCGCATCGTCAACCGCCTCGACAAGGCCAATCTCATCGCGGGTTTCGCCCGCAACTACCACAATGCGGTGCTCACGGGGAGCAAGGCGCTTTAAGGTTTGTCCCGTGATGATATCCTTCCGGGAGGTGATGTAAAACCTGCCTGTGGAGACAGGGGGGGGAAATTGTATGGGTTCATACATGCTCTTTCCTGTTCCGGATGTCGTTGATCAGCTCCATCTGGATCTCCTGGATCTCGACGAGACGCTCCCACTGGCGGGAGAGCAGGTGGTCCACTTTCTGATGGAGCTGGCGGATTTCAAGTTCGGCTTTCAGGTTTACCTGGTAGTCGTGGATCGCCCTGGCTCGGTCACGTGCTTCCTGCCGGTTCTGGCTCATCATGATGAGCGGCGCCTGTATGGCGGCCAGCGAGGAGAGTACGAGGTTGAGCAGGATGAACGGGTAGGGGTCGAAAGGCCTGGCAACGAGCAGCCAAGAGTTCAGGCCCATCCAGAGGAAAAGGAACAGCCCGAAGATCATGATGAACGACCAGCTTCCGCCGAACGAGGCTATTTTGTCGGCAAGGCGCTGGCCGAAGGTCAGTTCGGCATCGAAGTCGATGTCGGGATTTTTCGAGAGCACTTCCTGTTCCTGCATCGCCTTGAGCACGTCATGGTCGAGTCGGGTGATCTCTCCCTTTTCGGTCTCGAGTATCTGCTGGATGTATCGGTACTGGAACTGCTGAAGGTCGTCGAGGCATATCCACCCGTTTTCATCCCAGACACCGGTTTCCTTCCTGATCAGTTCGGATATCGCGGGCCGAACGGTAAATGCCCTGCGGAGCCTCGAACGTTGCGTTGTTCCGCAGACCTGGCAGGAGCCGGCATGTGTTTCGTGTGAGGGTTCAGTTGCGGCTGCTTTCATGACTTTCCATCTCGATTTTCAGGAATCGGCCGGTATGGGAGTGTTCCAGTTTCGCGATATCGGCAGGCGTGCCTTCGGCGATCAGCTTCCCCCCGCCGTTGCCGCCTTCAGGGCCAAGGTCGATAATCCAGTCGCTGTTTTTGATGATGTCGAGGTTGTGCTCGATGATGATGACCGTATTGCCTTTGTCCACAAGTTTGCGCAGCACTTCGAGCAGGTGCTGGATATCCTGGAAGTGCAAGCCGGTGGTCGGTTCGTCAAGGATGTACAGTGTCTTGCCGGTCTGTATTTTTGCGAGTTCCGCGGAAAGTTTGATGCGCTGCGCTTCTCCTCCCGAGAGCAGGGGAGAGGGCTGGCCGAGCTTGAGATAGCCGAGTCCGACGCTTTGCATGGTCGAAAGGATGCGACGGATGCGGGGAAAGTCCTCGAAGAAGCCCGAAGCCTCCTCGATGGGCATTTCAAGCACGTCGGCGATTGATTTGCCCTTGTATTTGACCTGCAGGGTTTCGCGGTTGTAACGCTGACCCTTGCAGCTTTCGCATGGCACGTAAACGTCGGGCAGGAAATTCATCTCGATTTTTACGGTACCGGCACCCTGACAGACTTCGCACCGCCCGCCCTTGACGTTGAAACTGAACCGTCCGGCCTTGTAGCCGCGTATCTGGGCTTCGGGCAGACGGGTGAAGAAGTCGCGGATGAAGGTGAACGCCCCCGTATAGGTTGCCGGGTTGGAGCGCGGGGTACGACCGATAGGGGTCTGGTCGACGTTTACCACCTTGTCAACGAGCTCCATGCCTTCAATACCGCTGCATGGCTGGCTGATGAGCTTCGATCGGTAGAAGTGTCGTGCCAGCACCGGGTAGAGTGTTTCGTTGACGAGGGTTGACTTGCCGGAGCCGCTTACCCCGGTTACGCTGATGAGGGAGCCAAGCGGGAACCGCACGTCGATGTTCTGCAGGTTGTTTCCGCGGGCCCCCCTCAGAGTGATATACTGCGGCTTTTCCTGGTTGCCCTGTTGTTCCGGATTGCAAGAAACGGTTTTCCGTCCTGTCAGGTAAGCTGCGGTCAGGGAGCCATGATCGAGCTGCGCAGCAGGACCTTTGGCTACGATTTCACCCCCGTATTCACCGGCTCCCGGACCGAGGTCGATGATTTCGTCTGCCATGAGCATGGTGTCCTTGTCGTGTTCCACCACGAGCACCGTGTTGCCGATGTCGCGGAGCTGCTGCAGCGAGTCGATCAGCTTGTGATTGTCGCGCTGATGCAGGCCGATGCTGGGCTCGTCAAGGATGTAAAGCACCCCGCTCAGGCGGGAGCCGAGCTGCGATGCAAGACGGATGCGCTGCGCTTCACCTCCCGAGAGCGTGCGTGCGCTCCGAACGAGTGTGAGGTAGCCGAGTCCTACATCAAGCAGGAATTCAAGCCGTCTGCTTATTTCGTGCAGCACCGGAGTGGCTACAAGCAGCTCCCGTGTCGTCAGGGAGGATGGGAGATTCCTGAAAAAGTCGAGTGATTCGGGGAGAGGGAGCGACTCGGCTTCGGCGATGTTCAGTCCGTTTACTTTGACGTGCAGGCTTTCCTGCCGCAGCCGGGCCCCCCTGCAGACCGGGCAGGGCTGGTGCACCATGAAGCTTTCCGCCCATTCGCGCATTCTGGAGGAACTGCTGTTATGGAGCATCTCCTGCACATAGGGAACGGCGCCCTGGAAAATCTGCGGATAGCTGTGCTCCTTGCCGGCGTATGCATAAGTGACATCGAAGGTGCGGCTTCCGGAGCCCAGCAGCAGGATGTCGAGCGCCTTCGGGGGAATCTCTGCAACCGGTGTGTCGAGCGTGAAGCGGAACTCTCTGGCAATGGCCTTGACGATCTGCCAGAGGTTGCGCTTTCCCGGTTTGCCGAACGGTTCGATTGCTCCCTGGTTCAGCGAAATTGCCGGATCGGGCACCATCAGGTCGGCAGAGAGCTGCATCAGCTCACCGAGGCCGTTGCACTCCGGGCATGCCCCGTAAGGCGAGTTGAAGCTGAAATGGTTCGGGGCGAGCGTATCGACCGGCACGGATCCATCCGAGTAAGCGTACTGCGTGCTGAAGAAGAGCTCCCGGCCTTCGCCGCCAAGCGGCAGGCAGATCACCGCCGACCGGTGTTCCGAAATGCCGATGGCCATGCCGACAGCCTGTTGCAGCCGTTCGGTATCTCCCTGGCCGATCACGAGTCGGTCGATCACCAGTTCGATGGTATGGGTCTTGTACCGTTCGAGCTGCATGTTTTTTTCCATCTCCCGTTCCTCTCCGTCGATGCGCACCCGAAGAAAGCCTTTCTGCAGCAGCCGCTCGAACAGCTCCCGGTAGTGCCCTTTGCGCCCCGTGACGACTGGAGAGAGGATGCTCACCTTCGTGCCTTCGGGCAGCGAAAGAATGGTTTCGACAATGCTCTCCGGCGACTGTTTCTGCAGCATCTGTCCTGTAACCGGATCATGGCGCCTGCCGGCTTTTGCGTAAAGCAGGCGGATGAAGTCGTGGATTTCCGTAATGGTGCCCACGGTCGAGCGGGGTGATCGGCTGGTGCTTTTCTGGTCGATGGCGATGACCGGGGAGAGTCCCTCGATGAAATCCACGTCGGGCCGTTCGATATTGCCGATGAACTGCCGGGCATAGGGCGAAAGCGTCTCCATGAAGCGCCGCTGGCCTTCGGCGAAGATGGTGTCGAAGGCGAGACTGGACTTTCCCGATCCCGAAATGCCGGTGATTACCACAAACCGGTTGCGGGGAATATCAAGAGAGATGTTCTTGAGATTGTGAACCCGGGCTCCCCTTATGGCAATATGGCTGAATTCCATGGTTTGTTCGGCACTTCTGTCGGAAAAAAATCTCGGTATTTCATTATAGCGATTTGGCGGTTAAATCCCTGTTCGGGAAGCGAGCTTTACGCCATCAACCGGGAATAACGGTCTTCCGATAATGATGGTTTCCCTCTCTTCGGGGAATTTTGTGAAATCGCGTGCAGTCGCTCCGTTTCCCCCAGCGGGGTGTTGTCCGGCGTTAACCTGCCCGCAAACCCGGCTGATGATACCTGCAACGGCAACGAGGTGTTTGCCGAGGGGGTGGCATGTCTTTCAAGCCGAAGGAAGAAAAGCAGGAAGAGGAAGAACGGATAATACCCGGTTCATCTCGCTTGAAAACCGGAAAAGGCGGCTTTCGAGGCCGCCTTTTCCCGGTTATCTGGAGGGAGCGCAGGGGTTCATCCCTGCAGCGCCGCCCTTGCTGCAGCGAGTCGTGCGATGGGCACTCGGAAGGGGCTGCAGGAGACGTAGTTCAGACCGGTTTTGTGGCAGAATTCAACCGTTGCCGGATCGCCGCCGTGTTCGCCGCAGATGCCGAGCTTCAGGTCGGGTTTCACCGAAAGGCCCTCCTTTGCCGACATGCCGAGAAGGCGTCCGACACCCTCGATGTCGATGGACTCGAAGGGGTTGCGCGGGAAGATGTCCTGCTGCTGGTAGATCGGAAGGAACTGTCCTGAATCGTCCCGGCTCATGCCGAGGCCCATCTGGGTGAGGTCGTTGGTGCCGTAGCTGAAGAAGTCTGCGGCTCTTGCGATCCCTGCCGAGGTGATAGCTGCCCTCGGCACCTCGATCATGGTGCCGACGAGATAGCTGATGCCGATACCCTGTTCGGCGATCACGCTCCTTGCGGTTTTGTGGATGATCTCCGCAGTGAGTTCGAGTTCTCTGACGGTTGAAACCAGCGGCACCATGATTTCCGGTACCACCTCGTGGCCCTCCTTTTTCAGGCGGCAGGCGGCTTCGATGATGGCGCGCACCTGCATGACGGGTATTTCCGGGTGCAGAATGCCGAGACGGCAGCCGCGCAGGCCGAGCATGGGGTTGAATTCGTGCAGGTCGCCGATCCGCTCCTTTATGGCGGATACCGGCTTGTCGATTTTAGCGGCAAGATCGGCGATTTCGACATCGGTGTGCGGCAGGAACTCGTGCAGCGGAGGATCGAGCAGCCTGATGGTGACAGGCCTGGATCCCATGACCTTGAAGAGGCCGTAGAAGTCGTCGCGCTGGTAGGGGAGCAGTTTGCCGAGCGCGGTTTTGCGACCTTCGATGTCGTCGGCCAGAATCATCTCGCGCATGGCGTCGATTCGCTCGCCGCCGAAGAACATGTGTTCGGTGCGGCAGAGCCCGATACCTTCGGCACCGAACGTGACAGCGATTTCAGCCTGGTCCGGCTGGTCGGCGTTGGTGCGGATTCCGAGCTTGCGGTAGCGGTCGGACCACTCCATGAGCTGGTTGTAGATTGCCCAGGTCGCCGCGTTTTCAGGTTTCAGGGTCTTGTCAATCAGCACCTCTATGATTTCGGAGTTTTTCGTGGGGACCTCTCCGGCGATCACCTCGCCGGTGCTGCCGTCGATTGAAAGACAGTCGCCTTCGCGGAGCACCAGGCTGCTTCCTTCGACATGCATTTCACCTTTCTGGTAGTCGATACAAAGCGCCCCGCACCCTGCCACGCACACCTTGCCCATCTGGCGGGCTACAAGGGCTGCATGGGAGGTCATGCCGCCCCGTTCGGTCAGGATGCCTTCCGAAACCGCCATGCCCTTGATGTCTTCCGGGGAGGTTTCGATACGCACGAGAATGACCGGTTCTCCTCGTTTGGTGGCTTCAGCAGCATCGGCTGCATTGAAGTAGATACGCCCGGTGGCGGCTCCCGGACCTGCGTTGAGGCCGGTAGCGAGCAGACGCCCGTTATCGATGGCCTGCTGTTTCTCCTTCATGTCGAATACCGGCCTGAGCAGTTGGTTGAGTTGTTCGGGTTCGATACGCATGATGGCTTCTTTCTCGTCGATCAGTCCCTCGTTGAACATATCGACGGCTATTTTTATGGCGGCCACGCCGGTACGCTTTCCGACACGGCACTGCAGCATGAAGAGCTTGTTGCTTTCAATGGTGAACTCGATGTCCATCATGTCGCGGTAGTGTTTTTCGAGAATCGAACGGATATCCTCGAGCTGGGCGTAGATGCCCGGATTTTCCTGCTTGAGCTGTTCGATCTTCAGGGGTGTCCTGATCCCGGCCACCACGTCCTCGCCCTGGGCGTTCATGAGGAACTCGCCGTAGAAGATGTCATCACCGGTAGCCGCGTCGCGGGTGAAGGCAACGCCGGTTCCGCAGTCGGGTCCCATGTTGCCGAACACCATAGCCTGCACGTTGCACGCGGTGCCCCAGTAGCCGGGTATGTGGTTGAGTTTGCGGTACACGATGGCCCGTTCGTTGTTCCAGCTGTTGAAGACCGCGCCGATGGCGCCCCTGAGCTGTTCATAGGGGTCTTCGGGAAAAGCCTGTCCGGTTTTTTCAAGGATGGCGGCTTTATAGCGGCTTACGAGGTCTTTCAGGTCATCAACGGAGAAATCGGTATCGAGTTTGATGCCGAGCTCGTGCTTTTTCGCTTCGAGGATGGCTTCAAAGGGATCGACCTGTTTTTTGTCTGCAGGTTTCAGTTCGAGCACGACGTCGCCGTACATCTGGACGAAACGGCGGTAGCAGTCCCATGCGAAACGGGAATTGCCCGATTTGCGTGCAAGGCCTTCGACGGTTTCGCTGTTGAGTCCGAGGTTGAGGATCGTATCCATCATGCCGGGCATCGAGGCCCTCGATCCAGAACGAACCGATACGAGGAGCGGGTTTTCGGGATCGCCGAACTTTTTGCCCAGTTCTTCTTCGACCTTGCCGAGCGATGCCGGAATGTCCTGTTCGAACAGGTTTGCGGGGTAGGTTTTCTGGTGGTCGTAATACCAGGTGCAAACCTCGGTTGAAATGGTAAAGCCGGGAGGGACAGGGAGGCCGATATTGGCCATTTCAGCCAGATTGGCTCCTTTTCCACCGAGCAGGTTCTTCATGGATGCGTCGCCTTCGGCGGAACCGCCGGCAAAACGGTAAATGTACTGTTTTGCAATGTTCGAGGTTGTGTTGCTGTCTTGCACAAACATGGATTTCTCGTGGTGAAATTGTTATTTTTAGCTGGAAATCGGGCAAAGTGAATACGGTACGCATTCGGATGACGACACCCCATAGGGATGTAAACAATCGTAAACATGATTGTCCTTGAATATAATAACGGCGTGTGAATTTTTCATATGCCTGACAAATGGTTGTCATGGGTCTGGAACTTATCGTTATCCTGGAGCAAGTCATCCGCATTGCTGTGCCGTATGTGCTGACATCGGTCGGCGCGTCGTTTTCGGAGCGCGGGGGGGTGGTGAATCTTGCTCTTGAAGGGATGATGCTTGCCGGTGCATTCGGTGCAGCTGCAGGCCAGCACTATAGCGGTTCAGCTGCGGGTGGCATTTTTCTGGCTCTCATCGCCGGACTTGCAGTTGCACTCCTTCATGCCTTTGTAACGGTTACCATGAAGGCTGATCAGATCGTTTCCGGCATCGCCATCAACATCCTCGTGATGGGTGCTACCCGTTTTGGTTCAAGCATTGTCTTCGGGAGCGCCATGAACTCTCCGAGAATAGCCGGAATCGAGGTGTCGTCGGTTTTTCTTGACCCGCTTTTTCTTGCCGCGGTCGTTTCGGTTGTCGCCGGACAGTTCATCCTGTTCATGACACCGTTCGGCCTGCATCTGCGAGCTGTCGGCGAAAGCGCTGAAACCGCTGATTCGGCAGGCATCGGCGTCAGCTTCATGCGCTATAACGGGGTGCTCATTTCGGGTGTGCTTGCGGCTCTTGCCGGCGCCTTCCTCGCATTCCAGCAGCACTCGTTCACCGAGGGGATGACGGCCGGCAGGGGGTATATCGCGCTTGCAGCCATGATCGTCGGTAAATGGAACCCCGCAGGAGCCGCACTGGCCAGCATGCTGTTCGCTTCAGGTGAGGCGGCGGAAATGTGGCTGCAGACCGGATTAGTGCCCTCACAGCTCGTACAGTCGCTGCCTTATGTGATTACACTGTTGGTGCTTGCCGGTTTTGTCGGCAAGTCGGCAGCTCCCCGGGAAGCGGGAATACCCTACAGGAAAGCAGGCCGTTCAGAGTAGCCGCATGATATCGCCGATCAGTTTCTCGATGCCTCTGGACACTTCTCCGATGGTTGGCCCAAGCATGTATGCCGGGGTGCTCACCACGGCGCCATTCCGGCTGATCACCGTGTTTCTGACCGGACAGTCGATGTGTCGGGCTCCGAGCGCTTCAAGTGCTGAAGCCGTAGCGCTGTCGTTGCCGATGGTGAGATCAACCGCTTCGCCGCCCAGCACTTTTGCCGCTATTGCAGGCGCGATGCAGATGAAGCCGAGCGGTTTTCCTGCATCGTAGCAGTCGCG
The DNA here is from genome assembly GCA_016866305.1 of Chlorobiota bacterium. Classification (GTDB taxonomy): domain Bacteria; phylum Bacteroidota; class Chlorobiia; order Chlorobiales; family Chlorobiaceae; genus Chlorobium. The sequence continues at coordinate 49,229 of VGMX01000006.1, forward strand.
AACGGCACGGGCAACTGCAGTGTTGACCTCGCATGCCGCTCCCTTGAAAGCAAAATCGCAGAGATTCTTTGCGGCGCCGTATCCTCCCGGCAATACCAGTGCATCGAGGCTTTCAATATCGGTATCTTCAAGTGTTTCAATCGCTCCCCTGGCGATACGGGCGGACTCCACGAGCACATTACGGGTTTCGCCGGCCACGATTTCACCGGTCAGGTGGTTTACCACGTGGTGCTGCGGGATGTCGGGAGCAAGGCAGACCGCTCGGGCACCTGCCCGGTCGATGGCAAGCAGCGTCAGCACGGCCTCCTGGATTTCCGCACCGTCAAGGAAGCCGCATCCCGAAAGAATGACCCCTATATTTTTCATGGATCTGTTGTCTTGTTGATTCGTGCCGCGTTTTGGAAGGACTACAGAAAAAAGTATCATGAAGGAACGAAAAAAGCAATCTTCCGGCACTCGTACCCCTGAAAAAAGGTTTCATGCACACTGATCGATCGCGGAGTGTTTCGACTTCGCATTACATGCTCTTCTTGCTTTTCTTCCTGTTTCTGCCGGGTTGTTCTCAGCAGCGCGAAACCCTGCAGGTGACGATCGGCGAGCAGGTCTGGATGAGCCGGAACCTCGATGTCGAGCGCTACCGTAACGGCGATCCGGTGCGCCTGGCACGATGCCGCTTCGAAGGGGGAGGGGGCCTGGCGCTGGTACGGCGGCGATGCAGAAACCGGCAAGGTGTATGGAAAGCTTTACAACTGGTTTGCGGTCAACGATCCAAGGGGGCTCGCCCCCGCAGGGTGGCACGTTCCGACGGACGGGGAGTGGGAGAGGCTTGTACTGGCACTTGGCGGTGATACCGTTGCCGGAAGGGCGCTGAAGAAAGCATCCTCACGGGATGTTGCTGCAGGTTCGGCAACCGGCGGGGGGAGCGGATTCAATGCACTGCCTGCCGGCAGCCGCAACTGCCTCGGAGGATTTTTCGCGCAGGGCAGTGATGCGTTTTTCTGGTCGTCGACGTCTTCAGGAGAGTTTGAAGCCTGGAATCGCGAGATCGGCAGCAGATACGCGGGTGTGCGGCGTGTCAGCGTCAATAAAAGCATAGGGTTTTCCGTTCGCTGCCTGATGGATTGAGCGGGGCACCTCAATTTGTTTGTTCCGGAGCATGATTGCACTGTTGGGTGGTGCTCGGAATCCTGTACTCCTTGTACATTCCGGGTTCTGCGATCCATCCGCCCTGCACTCAGGCTTCTCGCGACAATGAATTAGCGGTGCCCGCAGAGGTTGGTCAGTAAATCCAGGGGATGAATTTTTTCGTTTTTTTTGCATAGCTGGTGTATTCCGGATGCCTTTCCGTCAGCCACCGCTCTTCTTTCGAGGCCTTGAAGCTGAAAAACAGGAATCCGACGCATAGCAGCAGCAGATGCGAGAGGCTGAGCGCAAAGACCGCCCATCCGAACGCCGCGAAGAGCTGGCTGCCGTAAAGCGGATGGCGCACCAGCCCGTATATGCCGTTCGTGACCAGCCGGTTGTGATCGACAGGATAGGGGAGCGGGGTGAGGAATTCCCTGATGTGGTGCGATCCAAGGCCGCCGAGCGCAAGGGCGGAAGCCCAGCAGCAGAACAGCACCGGCCAGCGCAGCAGCGCGGAATCCCGGAAATATGCGGTTTCATGCAGTTTCGGCCAGACGGGCATCAGGATGAACGCCGCCATGAGAAGGAATTGCAGCACCACAAGGTATTCGCCGCGCCCTTCTTTCTGCGGCAGTGTTTTTTTCGGAGTCAAGTCTGAAAAATTAGTTTAAAAAGTTACTTTTATGTAGATAGTATCGTTCAGGCCGGAGTAGCCTCCGGCAGCACCTTTTTTTCTTCAATACCATATCATCAGATGCTTCATGATCGTTCCCGATGAGACCCTCCTGCTTTTGATCGACATACAGGGGAAGCTTGCGCAAAGCGTGCATCGGCCTGAACAGGTCGCGCGCAATATACAAAAACTCATCAGGGCCTGCGGGATTCTCGACGTACCGGTGCTCTACACCGAGCAGTACCCAAAAGGGCTCGGCGAAACCGTCGCTCCGCTGAAGGATCTGCTCGGCGATCTTGAGCCGGTAGAGAAGATCACCTTCAGTTGCTGCGCTACCGAGGCGTTCATGCAGCGTCTCCGTTCGTTCAGCCGCAACGATATCCTCGTTGCCGGCATGGAAACCCATGTGTGCGTGTACCAGACCTGTGTTGAACTGCTCGAGTTCGGTTATAATGTGCATCTTGTCACCGATGCGGTTTCCTCAAGAACTCCGGAAAATCTCGAAATCGGTATCCGTTGCATCGAAAAGGCGGGAGGCAACCCGACCAGCACCGAGATGGCGATCTTCGAACTGCTGCGTATTGCAGAAGGGGAGCGGTTCAAGGCGATTTCGAAAATCGTCAAGGAGTAGTCTTCCGGTTTTCTTGCGTACTCAAGACGGATTGGAGCATGGCCTCGAGCGTTTCCCTTCCTTCGGTGATTTCCATGAGGATGTTCAGATAGCAGCAGCCGTGCGCGGCCAGCGTAAGGCATAGTTCCGGCATGTCCAGCAGCCGGAAATAGTCTTTTTCCGTGGTGACGGGACGGAGTCCTTTCTCTCTGGCTTCCTGCAGAATCGGCACGAGTTTTTCATGCGTATAGGGCTCGTGGTCCCTGAAAAACCGGTAAGCCCCGACCTGCAATCCCTTTTCTTTCAGGGTGTCGAGAAATCCTTCTGGAGCACCGATGCCGGCAAAGGCGTAACAGGCCTCAATACCGCGGGTTCCGTCCTGCAGCAGGGCTCCGGGAAAGGGCTTCAGCTCCCCGGCCACGGTTCTTGCACGAACGGCAGGTACCCCTTTTTTCCCAAGATCGCCGGCAATGGCATCCGCAACGGTTCGGTCGGTTATCTTGTTGAGTACGGCAAGATCGGCTCTTACGATGTTCTCTCTCGGTTCCCGCAGCCGGCCTGCGGGCAGCATTTCAGCATCGAAATACCGTTCGCCGGCATTGATGACCACGATATCGAGGTTCCGGGCAACCTGCCGGTGCTGGAATGCGTCATCGAGAATGAGCACCGATGGGCAGCGATCGCCGAAATGCCCAAGGATGAACTCCGCGCCCTGCTTCCGTTTTTCGGCAACTACCGCGATCAGTCCGGGATTTTTTGCCGCGAGCATGGCGACTTCGTCGCCGGCTTCCCGGCTGCCGAGGAGGATGTCCTTGCCGTCGGAGACAAGCCGCACCCCTTTCGTGATGCGCCCGTAACCACGCGAAAGCAGGGCAGGTTTTTCGCCGAGCGAACGGTAATAACGGATGATCCAGTCTGCAAGCGGGGTCTTTCCGGTGCCTCCGGCCGTGATGTTGCCGATGGAGACTACCGGCAGCGGGGCCTGCCACGATTTCAGCACCTTTTTTTCGAACCCGAGGTTTCTGAACTGCACGATTGCTCTGTAGAGCAGTGCGGCGGGTTTCAGCAGAAGGCGCAGCCGCTCAGTCATGGCCAAGCATTGCCGTGAGTTTGCCGCTCCAGTCACGGAGTTCTTCCTCGCTCCGGAATTCCGGTACGCTGATGTGATGGAGGATGATGCTTGCCCTGCTGAATGGCCAGGGTATTTCGAACCGGTCCCAGCTTTTGAGTTGCCATGCCCGTTGGTAACGGATGTCAGCGAACAGCAGCGGCGTGCGGCATTGCGACGCCAGGCGCACGGTGCCGTATTTGAACTCGTGTCTCGGGCCTCTGGGCCCGTCGGGCGTTATGGCGACAATGTCACCGCCCGAAAGGGTTTCGGCAGTTTCTTCCCTGACGTTCAGGCTTCCTTTCGAGCTCGATCCCCTGATCAGCGAGAAACCCAGGACAGCAAGTGTTCCGGACAGGATGTTTCCGTCTTCGGAGAGACTCACCACTGCGCTGACGCGCCGGTTTGCAAAGAGCTTCCGGGCAAGCATCCAGCCGGCCACCATTTTTCCGTGCCAGAAAGAGAAGATTGCGGACCCTTCCGGCAGGCAGGCAGTTTCAGGCCGCCAGGTCAGCGTGATCCTCAGGCTTCCGAAGAGCATCCGCAACAGCAGCGGAAGCACCCGGTGAACTATCGACAGGGGTGCACGCATCAAAAGCTGGTTACGCGATTGTTTTTTCCGGTCATCCTTCTGATTTCAGGAAAAATTTTTTAATTGTTTTTTTTGCACAACCTGATTTATATACAACCGGCATTTCCGGGAATGCCGCCGGGCGGGCTCCGTGGGTAATTTAACAATCCGGCTTGATAAACCGTATGGCTTGCCTTGCAGCCATCAGCATGAAAAAATCTGTACATGAATGTTCTGATTATCGGAAACGGAGCGCGTGAGCATGCGTTCGCCCGGGCAATTGCCGGGAGCAGCAGGGTGGAAAAGGTTTTTGTGGCCCCTGGAAACGGCGGTACCGCCTTGATGGGAGGAAACGTGGTCAACGTGCCGCTGAAAGCCCTGCAGCTTGACGAATTGCTTGAATTCGCACGTGAAAACCGTGTTCTCCTTACCGTTGTCGGTCCTGAGCAGCCGCTTGAGGCGGGCATCGTGGACCGGTTTCGCGCTGCTGGCATGAAAATCGTCGGTCCCGTGCAGGCAGCGGCGCGCCTCGAATCGAGCAAGGTGTTCGCCAAGGATTTCATGCGTCGTCACGGGATTCCCACCGCCGGATACCGTGTGTTCAGAGACCTTCCTGCTGCAAACAACTATGTTGAATCGATTTCGTCTGCGACTTTTCCTCCGCAAGTGATCAAGGCAAGCGGGCTTTGTGCCGGTAAAGGTGTCATTATCGCTTTTGATAAGGACCAGGCGCTGAAGGCAAATGGTGAATTGTTCGAAGATCGCATTTTCGGCAGTGCTGCCGACGAGGTGGTGATCGAGGATTTCCTGCATGGCCAGGAGGCAAGCGTGTTCGCCCTGACCGACGGCCGGGAGTACCGGCTCTTTCTTCCAGCCCAGGATCACAAACGCATCGGCGAGGGAGATACCGGCAAGAACACCGGCGGCATGGGAGCCTATGCTCCGGCTCCTCTTGTAACGCCGGAAGTGATGCGCAAGGTCGAGGAACGTATCATTCGGCCAACCTTGGCTGGAATGGCTGAAGAGGGAATGCCCTACACCGGGTTTCTGTATGTCGGACTCATGATCGACCGGGGGGAGCCATCGGTCGTGGAGTTCAACGCACGTCTCGGCGATCCTGAAACGCAGGTGGTGCTTCCGCTGCTGAAAAGCGACCTGTTCGACGCCCTGCTCGCCAGTGTTGAGGGCGGTCTCGGCGAGGTGCCTTTCCTGATGCATGAAGGCGCTGCGGCGACGGTGGTGATGGCTTCCGGCGGGTATCCTGATGCTTTCGAAACCGGCAAGCCGGTTGTCATCGAGCCCGGAACCGAGCAGCCGGACGAGGTGACGATCTTTCATGCGGGCACATCGCTCGATGACGGACAACTCAGAACCTGCGGAGGCAGGGTGCTTTCGGTTACGGCTCTCGGATCCACGCTGCAGGAGAGCCTCGAACGGGCCTACCGGGCGGTAGGAAGGATTCGTTTCGAGGGGGCATACTACCGCAGGGATATCGGGGCAAAGGCCCTCTAACTCCAGTTACTCCATTTCAACCGGATTCATATGAAGTTACCCCGGCGTAAATTCGAAATTATCCAGGAGCATGCATTTCGTGAAAAGCCCTATGAGTGCTGCGGTCTGCTCGCCGGCAGGAAATATGTCGATCACAGGGGCAATATCGACAATGTGGTTCATGAGATCGCTCCGTGTCGCAACAGCCTCTATTTCGGAAGGGAGAACGGTTTCGAGATCTCTTCCACCGAGTATTGCGATGTCGAGCGTGAGGCCCATACGCTCGGCTACGAGATTGTTGGTTCCTACCACTCCCATATCAACTCACCTGCCGTGCCTTCCCGAAACGATATCGATTTCGCCCGTCCCGGCCATACCATGCTGATCATCTCGCTCATCAACGGCGTACCGAAGGAGGTCACGGCCTGGCAGCGAAGGGAGTCCGGTGGATTTCACCAGGAACCGATCAGGATTATCGAGTGAAGTCGAAGCCTGAAAGGGAAAGGAAACTCTCCTGAATATTTTGTACATTACGTTCGAAAAAAAGCTTACCAATCGATTAATCCCGGGAAAAGAGTGCCAAAAAGGGAGGACATCAAGTCCATTTTAGTGATCGGAGCCGGCCCTATCGTCATAGGCCAGGCATGTGAATTTGATTATTCGGGAACGCAGGCGTGCCGGGCCCTCAAGGAGGAAGGTTACAGGGTGATTCTGGTCAACAGCAACCCTGCTACCATCATGACCGATATCGAGATGGCCGATGCCACCTACATAGAGCCGATTACTCCGGAATATGTCCGGAAAATCATTGAAAAAGAGAAGCCGGATGCGCTTCTGCCTACCATGGGAGGTCAGACCGCTCTCAATACAGCGGTCAGTCTTGCCGAATCGGGCATTCTCGAACGCAACGGCGTCGAACTGATCGGCGCCAAGCTCAGGGCTATCAGAAAAGCCGAGAACCGCGAGTTCTTCAGCGATGCCATGAAGAAAATCGGTCTCGATATGGCCAAGGGATTCTTCGTGCGCAACGAAAAGGAGGCCAGGGAAGCTCTCGAGGAGATCGGATTGCCGATCGTGATCCGGCCTTCGTTCACGCTTGGCGGTACAGGCGGCGGTTTTGCCGAAACGAAAGCCGATTATTACGACGCCGTGCGAAGAGGTCTTGCTGAAAGTCCGATCAGCGAAGTGCTCGTCGAGGAGTGCCTGCTTGGCTGGAAAGAGTTCGAACTCGAGGTTATCCGTGATCTTGCCGACAATGTCATCATCGTCTGCTCCATCGAGAATGTCGATCCCATGGGTGTGCATACCGGCGACAGCATTACCGTGGCTCCTGCCCAGACGCTTACCGACCGTCAGTACCAGGTGCTCAGGGATGCCTCGATCCGCATTATCCGTGAAATCGGCGTGGAGACCGGGGGCAGCAACATTCAGTTCGCCATCCACCCCGAAAACGGGAGAATCGTGGTGATTGAAATGAACCCGCGTGTTTCGCGCAGCTCGGCGCTTGCCTCGAAGGCTACCGGTTTTCCCATTGCCAAGGTTGCCGCAAAACTTGCTGTGGGCTATACGCTCGACGAGATTCTCAACGATATTACCAAGTCCACGCCGGCAAGTTTCGAACCCGCCATCGACTACTGTGTCGTCAAGGTTCCCCGCTGGGATTTCGAGAAGTTCAAGAACGTCGATGCGCGTCTCGGCGTGCAGATGAAGTCAGTTGGCGAGGTGATGGCTTTCGGGCGCAACTTCCGTGAAGCACTGCAGAAATCGCTTCGCGGTCTTGAAATCGGCCGTGCAGGTCTGGGTTCCGACGGAAAGGATCTCATGAACGTCGTGGGTATGACCCAGCAGCAGAAAATGTTTGCCAAGGAGGACATTCTCGAAAAGATCAAGGTGCCGAAAGCCGACCGGATGTTTTACCTGCGTTACGCGTTCCAGGCGGGGGCGACGGTCGATGAGGTGCATCAGGCTACGAAAATCGATCCGTGGTTTCTTGACAACATCCGTCAGATCGTCGAGTTCGAAGCCGAGCTCAGGGATCTGGCTGCCGCGGAATAGACGCCGGAACCGCCGGTTTTTTATGACCTATCTTTCCAGAATACTCGATCAGAAACGCATCGAGATTGCCGAACTGAAAAAACAGCAAATCCTGCAGCGCTATGGCGATCTGCAGGGTTCCCTTGCGCCATGCCGCGATTTCAGGGCGAACCTGAAACGTTCCGGACGGGAGCTCAGACTCATTGCCGAAATCAAGAAGGCCTCTCCGTCGCGCGGGATCATCGTTCATGATTTCCATCCGGTCGAGATGGCCCGCCGTTATCTCGGCCTTGGAGCATCGGCTTTTTCGGTATTGACCGACAGGATGTTTTTCCAGGGTTCGAACGACTACCTGGAAGCGGTTAAAAAAGAGTTTTCCCTTCCAGTGCTGCGCAAGGATTTCATTATCGACGAGCACCAGATTTACGAGTCGAGGCTGATAGGCTCCGATGCCATTCTTCTGATTGTCGCTGCCCTCGACCACTCCCAGTTGCGCGATTATCTTCAGCTTGCCTCGGAAACCGGCATGGCCGCTCTTGTCGAGGTGCATGACCTTCGGGAACTCGATGCGGCTGCCGGAGCGGGCGCCGGGATCATCGGCGTCAACAACCGGAATCTGAAGGATTTCAGCATCAGTCTTCGCACCTCTACGGAACTCAGGCCCTTTTTCCCGGAGGGAGTGATCGCCGTCGCGGAAAGCGGCCTGCAAACTCCTGACGATATAGAACGGATCAGCACCGCATCATTCGATGCGGTGCTGATTGGCGAAGGACTGCATGTCAGCACCGCACTGCATGGTGTTGCCTGGCAAAAGCCTTGATGTTGCAGCTGAAACGCTGTTGAGCGACCTGATTGCCGCATTGTCCCGAAAGTTTTCGGATCAACGGTTTTCCGGCCGTACCATCCACCCTGAACCCGGGGTCGACATGACATTTTTCAGCTGTGCCTGGAATACCCCTTGAGCTTCGAGGCGGTCGCCACGGGGTCCGTGGCCTTGAAGAACGCCGTGCCGGCAATAAGCGCATCGGCACCTGCCGCCACGACATCTCCGGCATTCTCATCCGTTATCCCGCCGTCAACGGCAATCACCATGCCGGGGTTCAGTCCGTTGCGCATGGCATGCAGCCTTGCGATTTTTTCAACTGACGAGGGAATGAACTTCTGACCTCCGAAACCGGGATTGACCGACATCAGCAGCACGAGATCGAGGTCCGGCAGGATGGACTCCAGCACCGAAACCGGGGTGGCCGGATTGATTGAGACTCCGGCTTTGGCTCCGAGGCTTTTGATGTACTGTACCGTCCGGTGCAGATGCGGACAGGCCTCCTGATGGACGGTGATCTGGTGTGAACCGGCCTTGATGAAATCGGCAATGAACCTGTCGGGATCAGCAATCATCAGATGGGTGTCGATCGTCATCGACGTGCAGGCGGCTACGGCCTGGACGATGAACGGGCCGAAGGTGATGTTGGGTACGAAGACGCCGTCCATGACGTCGCAGTGCATCCAGTCTGCGCCGGCCTTTTCCGCCAGGGCGATCGATGCCCTGAGATCGGTGAAATCGGCGGATAAAATTGATGGAGCAAGAAGGGTCGTTGTTGCGGGCATTGCAGTTCAGTACTTAAGAGTGAGCAAGGCTGGTTACGAAAAGCGTTCCTAAATAATCAAAAAGCCTCTCCAATTCCAAAGTTGAAGGTATAGTCGAGAGGGTTCCATTTGAAAATTTTCCATGCCTCTTCTTCCGCCGGGTCGTGAACCTTCCAGGCGAAATCGAACCGGAACGGCCCGATAGGCGAACCGATTCGCAGGCCGATGCCGACGTCCCAGGCGAAATCGTTCAGGAGGGAGTTCACGCTGAATCCGTATGGCCCGGTCCGGTCCCAGATATTGCCGATATCGGTGAAAACGGTTATGCCCGACTGCTGTCCGAACAGCTTGAAGAACTTCCAGCGGTATTCAAGCCCAAGTTCGAGCTTGATATCAGCGCCGAAGTTCGCGGCAGCTTCACTTGCGCTGCTGCCCGGGCCAAGCGTGTTGAAGAGCCAGCCGCGCATGCTGTTGGCACCTCCCGCGAAGAACCTTCGCTCTTCGGGAGTTGCAGAAGCCTTGCCGTAAGGCATCATCCAGCCGAGGTGCAGCCGTCCGGCTATCTGCCGTTCCGGAGAAAGGTTTCTTGTAAAGGCGAGCTTTGTTTCGGTTTTGACGTACTGTGAGTAGGATGTGCCGAAAATCTGCGGATCGTTGTCGGAGAATCCTGTGTATGATTTCGTGTCGATCACCTGGTCGATAAGCCAGGCAAGGCTTCCCGACTCTTCGAGCAGCAGGTCGAGATTCCAGATGTTTTTTCCCGGAGGGGCGGTATTCAGGTTGGTATAGTTGTATCGGAGACGGAAGGTCTGGTTTACCCGTGTTTCCAGCAGGCTGTCGATTCCCGCATCGACAGCGGCGTCGTCGGCCGGATCGATGCCGATATTTCCGGCAAGGTCTGTCTTGAAAAGTTTCCTGAACCCTCTCAGCGAGTCTTTCTGCACCCATTCGAACTCGAAGAAGTCGAAGCTCAGGCGAGAGGAAGGCGTGAGCCTGGCGCTGTAGGTGCCTCTGACGAGGCCGTTCAGGCTGGAGAGCAGGATCGGCAGTTTTGCCCGCGAGTATTCGATATATGCGGAATAGACGTTGTCGGGTTTTGTCAGCACCGGCATGAGAAGACTGCTTTTCAGGCTGAATTCGTAGGGTATGAATTTATCATAGTCATCCTTGCCGAGATTGTCGAGCAGGTTGTTGCTGTAACTGGTCCGGGTGCCGAATTCAGCGGAGGTCTTGAGTTGTTCGGCTCCTCCGAAAAGATTCCGGTTTTCGTAAGCAAGCGAGGCTCCGAAAAAGAGCGATCCGTACCGGTTGTCGACAAGCAGCTTTGGTTCAATCTGGTGTTTCGGTGCAGGTTCCAGGTGTACCGTGGTATAGAGTTGCCCGTCACGGGTCGAGTCCGGACGGATGATAATGGACGAGAATATGTTGGTTTTGCCGAAATTCTGCAGGGTCTTCTGTTCGAGGCTTTCCCTGGTTGACTGGCCCGGACGGAAGGCAATGGCGCTGGTAATGAGTGCCGGGCGTATCTTCTGGGGGCCGAAAACGATACCCGAGATGCTGTCGGCTTCGAAACGCCACTCCCTCGATGTCGTATCTCTTCTTTGCGGATTGTGTACGATTGTCCGGATCGGCCCGTAAACGAGTTTTTCCGGCAGCCTGATCCTGTATCGAATGCCTGCTATGGCACCTACCGTATCGACCTTGATACGGATGCTGTCCTCATGCAAGAAGGTGTATCCCTCCTCACGGAAAAACGTCATGGTGCGGTCCCGTTCGGCGATGAGCTTTTCAACGGAGAAGCTGTCTCCTGTATTCAGGACGCGGCTCTGCAGGAACTGTGTTCTGATCTGCTCCTCGATGGTTTCGAGTCCTTCATAGGCCAGCGAGTCGATCTTCGCCTGTTCGTTTTCGGTTATCGTAACGAGAATATCGACATTGCGGTTCTTGTTCCGTAACTGTATTGATGGGTTGATGTCGGCAAAGAAATATCCCTTGTAGGTGTAAAGTTTCCTGATGATGCCGAGGTCCCGCTGGAAATCTTCCGGGTTGAAAGGTTTTCGGGATTTTCCGAAAAGGCCGAGGCCGAGAAACGAGGTCGGTTCGGAGGTGACGATGATCTGCCGGAGTTCTTCGTCGGGAACTGCAGTATTGCCGATGAACCTGATGGAGTGGACATAAGGACGGGGAGCGCCGGTTGTGTCTGGCTGGTTTTCAGGGGTCATTTCCGCGGAAAACGCGGTCGAACCCGCAAAAAAAAGGGCAATGACCAGAATCCCGGCAATTGCCCTGAAAAGAGTTTTTATAAAAAACACACTGAAAGTGGTTTGTCTCAGTTCAACATCTCTTCATCGCCATAGCAGAAATCCTCGTCAGTAGGGTAATCCGGCCATACCTCATCGATGCTTTCATAGATTTCGTCACTCTCCGGCAGATCATGCAGGTTTTCGATGACCTGCTGGGGCGCTCCCGTTCTGTTCGCATAATCGAGAAGCTCATCTTTTGTAACCGGCCATGGGGCATCTGCTATATATCGGGCGAGATCCAGATTCCAGTACATGGTGAAGCGCTTGAATTTAATCAGTTTATGAATTACTGCCGTTTTCTGACGGTTGCTTGACAGTCAGGAACTTGTCCGGATTGCTGTCGTCGAAGAAGTAGGCGGCAGGATTGACTTTAACGTTGTTCTTGTGAATCTCGTAATGCAGATGCGGCCCGGTCGAAACTCCGGTATTGCCCGAAAAGGCGATGATTTCCCCTCTCCGGACACGCTGGCCCTGACGCACAAGCGATCTGGAAAGATGGGCATAGACGGTGGTAAACCCGTATCCGTGACTCACGCGCACTTTCTGTCCGTAACTCCGGTCGTAGCCGGAGAAGGTGACGACTCCATCTCCCGTGACATGCACCTTCGTTCCCTCGGGAGCGGAGAAGTCCGTTCCGGAATGGAATATGACTCGGCTGTATACGGGATGCAGCCTCATTCCGAAGCCGCTGGTGATTCTTCCGTTGATCGGCTTGATGTTGGGAACGGATGAAAAATAGGGGCGGTTCGTTTCAACGTGCTGGTAGTTTGCGGTTTCCCCGCTCTCCTCCTGTCGCTCAATCTGCAGGATCAGATGCTCGATCATCTGTTCGGTGGAGGCAAGCAACCCTTCAGCGGAACTCATTTCTTCCGGCATTTTATCTTCAGCTTCAAGCGTGCGGAAAGCCGGAAGCGCCAGAACCAGCAACAAAACAGAGGTCAGAAGCGCCCGGCAGTTTCTGGCCGGAGCACCGGTACCGGCTGCAGCCTGCTGTCTCCTGCTGCAGCCGGCCGGGCTGAAAAACAGTGTTGATAGAAACATGCAGTGCCGGGTTGGTTGTCAGATCGGGCAAGATTTTGTTGTCCGAATAATATATAAAAACTTTTTTTTTATAAATCAACGCTCTAATGAGCCTCCAGCCAGTTTTTTCCCATGCCGGTATCGACCTCGACTGGTACGGTCTGGAGGCCGCAGTAACGGGCTGCGTCGATCATGGAGGCTTCCACGAGATCCTTCAGCTGCTCCTTTTCTCCATCAGGTGTTTCGAACAGCAGTTCGTCATGCACCTGCAGCAGCATGACCGATTGCATGCCGCTTTTCCTGATTCTTGTGCTGCAGAGGTTCATGGCGTATTTGATGATGTCTGCGGCGGTTCCCTGGATCGGTGTGTTCATGGCCGCCCTTTCGGCGGCTTTCTGGCGTATGCTGTTGCGGCTGTTCAGATCCGGCATGTAGCGGCGCCGTCCGAGCAGGGTTGATACATAGCCGTTTTTCCGTCCTTCGGCGATGATCTCCTGCAGCGCCATAAACAGTCCGGGATATTTCGATGTGTATACCTCGATGATCTCCCTTGCCTCTTTTTGCGGGATGTTCAGCCGTTTTGAGAGTCCGAACGGCTGAATGCCGTAGAGCACCCCGAAATTGACTTCCTTTGCTTTTCTTCGCATGTCGGGGGTAATATCGGCGGTGCCGAAAATGACCCTTGCGGTTGCGCTGTGGATGTCCTCCCTTCTGCGGAACGCCTCGATGAGATTTTCGTCACCTGAAATCTCCGCGGCGATGCGGAGCTCAATCTGGGAATAGTCCGCCGAAAGCATGAGGTTTTCCGGGTTCGAGGCGATGAATGCGCGCCGGATCTCCCTGCCCGAGGGCGTGCGCACAGGAATGTTCTGCAGGTTCGGATTCGACGACGAGAGCCTGCCTGTTGCGGTGATGTGCTGGTTGAACGAGGTGTGCAACTTTCCCGTTCTCGGATTGATCATTTTCGGCAGGGCGTCGATGTAGGTGGTCTTGAGCTTCTGCAGGCTGCGGTACTCCAGCAGGGCTCCGGCAACCGGGTGCAGCGGAGCAAGCTCCTCGAGCACCTCCACGTTGGTTGAGAACCCGGTTTTGGTGGCTTTCCGGGTCGGCAGGCCGAGCACGGAAAAGAGTATGTGCGCGAGCTGTTTCGGGGAATCGAGATTGAAGACCGAGCCGGTCGTTTCGTGGATGCGTTTCCTCAGTTCGTCAATCTGGGCGTTCACCTGCTCCGCTGTTCGGGCCAGATGCGGTGTATCAATGGAGATGCCGTGGTATTCCATGCATGCGAGCACTTCCACGAGCGGGAATTCAATGGTTCTGCACAGTTCCAGCAGTTCAGGATTTTCCTGCAGTCTGCTTTCGAATACCTCCTGAAGCCTGAGGGCCACGTCAGCATCCTGGCATGCATAGTCGGTGAGTGCTGCGGGAGGGACTTCGTGAATGGGTATCCGTTTTTTCCCTTCTCCGGTCAGTTCGTCATAGGTTTTTGTCCTGATCGACAGGTGGCGCTCGGCCAGGTCGTCGAGATTATGCGTTTTTTCCGGATCGAGCACATAGCTCGCCAGCATGGTGTCGAATCCTGTCGGCGAGAGATTTATACCGTGGTTTTTCAGGACGAGCAGGTCATATTTGAGGTTCTGTCCGGATTTCCGGATTTCCGGGTTTTCAAGCGCCGGTTTGAGGATGCCGAGCGTTTCGCGCACGTCGAGACCGTCTTTTCCGAAATACACGAACCACGCCTCTTTCGGCTTGAGGGAAAATGAGATGCCGGCAAGCTCGGCCTGGAATATGTCGAGGCTCGTGGTTTCGGTGTCGATTGCGAAAGCATCGGCGAGTTCGAGTTTTCCGGCAAGCATCCTGACTTCCTCGATGGTTTCGATCAGGTGATAACTGGCGCCGTCGAGGGGTGAAAGGAGCGGTTTGTCGCATTTCTGTTCCTGCGGTTCTGCCTCGGGGGTTTCCGTCTGCTGTTCTGCGGCGGTCGTCGTGATGCCCGGAAAGATCACCGGCAGGCGGGCAGCGATTTGTCTGAGCTCGAACTTTTTCAGAAACGGCATGATCCTGTCTTGCTCGGGAGTTCTGCATGCAAGGTGTTCCAGCTCAAACTCAAGATCGATATCGGAGTGAATGGTGACCAGTTGCCGGATGAGGTCGCGTTGCGGACTGAAGGTTTCCAGGCTTGCGCGGGTTTTCGGGGCGAGTTCTCCGATATGCTGGTAGATACTGTCCAGCGAGCCGTATTTCTGGAGCAGCGAAGCCGCGGTTTTCGGGCCGATCCCTTTGACGCCGGGAATGTTGTCGGAGGTGTCTCCGGTGAGGGTCAGGAGGTCGATAAATCGTTCCGGTCCGACTCCGAACTGTTCGATGATCTCCTGTTTGCCGAAGGGTTCCAGTTCGTTCTGTTTTTTCGAGGGTTTCAGCATGGTGACTCCGTCATGAACCAGCTGCGCGAGATCCTTGTCGGGTGAAACGATATAGACCCGGCATCGTTCGCCGAACTTTCTTGCTGCCGATCCGATCAGGTCATCGGCTTCGTAGCCGGGGGTTTTGATGAGCGGAATGCCGAAAGCGCCGATCATTTCGATGATTGCCTCGATCTGCACGATCAGGTCCTCGGGTGGTGCCGGACGGTTCGCCTTGTAGGGGTCGTAAAGGTTGTGGCGGAAGGTTTTTTCCCGGCTGTCGAATGCGACGGCAAGATAGTCCGGTCGCCAGGATTCGTAAATTTTCAGCAGCGCGGAAGCGAAGCCGTGCAGTGCGCCGGTAGGAACTCCCTCACGGGTTTTCATGCCGGCCTGCTGCAGCGCGAAATAGGCCCGGTAGACCAGGGCCATGCCGTCGAGCAGAAAAAGCCTGGGCTTGCCGTCCGGAGAGGATTGCGGCATGTCGGTTTTTTCCCGTTTCGACCGGGGAGCGAACATGTCGAACTGCCGGGAATCGTTCATGCAATCACCCCGTAACTGCCGAGTACCTTGAGCATCGTGGCAAACTCGCCGAGGTGGCGCAGCGCGTTTTCAACATTGTGCTCTTCCTGGTGTCCGATAAAATCAATGTAAAACAGATATTCGAACGCCTTTTTCCTGAAGGGGCGTGATTCAATCTTTGTGAGATCGATATTGCGGAGCGCGAGTGTGGCCAGCGCCTTGAAGAGCGATCCCTGCTCGTTCGGCAGGGTGAAGACGATCGATGTTTTCGGATGCGTGATATCGGGAAGCTGTTTCAGTCTCGTTGTCACGGCGTTCCGGGCATGGGCGATGCAGAAGAACCTCGTGATATTCCACTCCTCGTCGGCAAGGTTTTCCTGAAGGATTTCAAGACCGTAGAGCTCGCCTGCCCTTTTCGATGCTATGGCGAGTTTCGACGGGTCGCCTTCGGCGGCGATCATTTTCGCGCTTCCGGCGGTATCGTAAGCCACTTCGGGCTTGAGCAGTTTGTGGGTGCTGAAGAAGTTCCTGCACTGGGCAAGCGCCTGGGGGTGCGAAAGCACTTTTCCGGCCTGTTCGACCGACGAGCCCTTGAGCCCGAGAAGGCAGTGCTCCACCTTGACGAATGTCTCGGCCACAATGGCGACCGGATGCTGCAGCAGCAGATCGTAATTGTGATGGATACTGCCCCCCAGAGAGTTTTCAATGGGAATGACCGCATAGTCCGCCAGGCGGTTTTCAACCGCGGCGAACACCTCGTCGAAGGTTTCGCAGGGTTTGGGTTTGCCAAGCCTGAGCGCGGCGATTTCGCTGTACGCTCCGGGTTCCCCCTGGTAGGCGATCATCCAGTTTGTCATTCTTTGTTCTTGTAGTTAACTTGCGGCAAAGCCGGTGCTTTTGTCTTTTCCTGAATGAATATACTTATACTAATATCGAAAACGGGGATATTCCCGGAAATTTAAATCAGCGATTTTTCATCATGTCCGGACACAGTAAATGGGCTACCATCAAAAGAAAAAAAGCCGCTACCGACCAGAAAAGAGGCAATCTGTTTACCAAGCTGGTAAAGGAGATCACCATTGCCTCAAGAATGGGGGGCGGTGATCCTTCCGGAAACCCGAGACTGCGGCTGGCTATCGATACGGCACGGGCCAACTCCATGCCGATGGACAACATACAGCGGGCGATCAAGAAAGGGACAGGCGAGCTCGAAGGTGCAAGTTACGACGAGATCACCTACGAAGGTTACGGTCCGGCAGGTATCGCGCTGATCGTTGAAACTGCAACCGACAACCGTAATCGCACGGTTGCTGAAATTCGCCACATCATGAGCCGCAACAACGGCTCTCTCGGCGAGAGCGGCAGTGTCGGCTGGATGTTCCAGCGCAAGGGTTCCATCGATGTGCCGAAAAACGCTATCGGTGAGGAGGCGTTGATGGAGCTGTTGCTTGACGCAGGTCTTGATGACCTCGATACCGATGATGAAGCCTACTACACGGTGCTTACCGACATCCGCGATCTGGAAACCGCGAAAAAGGCGCTTGATGATGCAGGTATTGCCTACGAAAACGCCAGGGTCGATCTCGTTCCGGAAAACTGCATCGAGCTCGAAGCCGACGATGCGGAAAAGGTCATCAGGCTGATCGACGCGCTCGAGAACAACGATGATGTGCAGGCGGTCTACACCAACATGGAAATCAGTGAAAAGGCCATGAACAGTTTAAACGGATAGGTGCCGATGGTCGTGCTTGGGATTGATCCCGGAAGTATCTGTACAGGGTACGGGTTGATCCGCAAGGACCGAGACGGTTTTCATGTGCTTGACAGCGGCGTGATCCGCATGAGCCGCAGGAAAAGCCATGCCGAGCGGATTGGACAGGTATACCGGGAACTCGAAACGGTCATCGACGCCTGCAGGCCGACCTGTGCCGTGCTTGAAACCGTGTTTTTAAGCCGAAATGTCCAGTCGGCTCTCAAGCTCGGCCAGGTGAGGGGAGCGGTGATAGCCCTCTGCGCGAACCGGGGTCTTGAACTGACGGAATACGCACCCAGGGAGGTGAAGGCTGCCGTTACCGGAAGAGGCGCGGCCAGCAAGGAGCAGGTCGCCGGCATGGTGAACCGCATGCTGCAGGTCGCTGAAAACCCGGAAACCTACGATGTCACCGATGCACTCGGCCTTGCGCTGTGCTACATCCTGAAATCCGGAAACGGAAGCGTTCCGTCGCAGCGGACTACCGGAAAGAGAAAGAGCTGGGCGCAGTTTGTCGAATCCCGTCCGGATATGATTGTCCATTAACCAAACCATACCGCTTGTGGAAGGACATATCTTCAATCTGCCGAATTTTCTCAGTCTCCTGAGAATCATTCTGATTCCCTGGTTTCTGTATTTCTACCATTCCGGAAACTTCACGGTAGCCATCGTTCTCATGATCATCGCGGTGCTCAGCGACTGGTTTGACGGACGTGCTGCCCGCTGGACCAACGAGGTGTCCGAAATGGGCAAGATTCTCGATCCCCTTGCCGACAAGCTCTGTCTGGCAAGTGCGGCTCTGTACTTTCTCTGGATCGGAAAGCTGCCGCTCTGGTTCGTGCTGTTCGCCATTCTGCGCGATGTACTGATTTTTTCTGGTGCCGCCTATATCCGCTACCGGCACAGCGTGCTCACCACATCGCTCTGGCCCGGCAAGTGGGCAGTGGGGTTCGTTTCGATGATGTTCATTACCATGGTCTGGCCCCATCCTTTTTTCAACCGTTACCATCTTCAGGAGTTTTTCATGTATCTCTCGGTGCTCATGCTTTTCTACTCATTTGTCGAATACTGCGTGAGGTTCTACAGGATACAGAAAGGTGGCGGTGACATGCAGGCATGAACGCCGAGCCCCCGGGCAACGATTTTTCCACCTGTCAACAGGTCCCCTCATGAAAACGCCTACGCTTCTTTTTTTTCTGCTGTTTCTGATGCTGCCGGGTTTTCCCGTCCCATCCCTTGCTGCCAACGGCGGCGTCGAGGCTCTGATGATAAACGCCTGGATGAAATATCGAAAAGGGGATTTCTCCGCTGCAGCGGATGTTTATACCAGGGTGCTGAAAAGCAACCCCCGTCTTGCCGGGGCATATAACAACCGGGGACTCTGCAGGGCTGCTTCCGGGGATGCAAGCGGTGCTATCGCCGATTACAACAGGGCGCTGAAGATCGATCCTTCCATGGCGGCAGCATACAACAATCGGGGTCTTGCAAGAGCGAAAACCGGCAGGCATCGTGAAGCCATGCAGGATTACGGCGAAGCCCTCCGGATCAACGCAATGCTTCCGGAAGTGTACAACAATCTCGGGATGACGAAAAAGGCGCTTGGGGATCCTCACGGAGCGCTTGACGATTTCAACAGCGCGATCGCCATCAAGCCTTTCTATCCCGAAGCCCTTTTCAACCGGGGTCTTGTCCATCAGCAGCTTTCCGTGCACAAGGCCGCCATAAAGGACTTTACAAAGGTTATCGAGTTCAGACCGGGCTACGCGGAGCCCTATTATCACAGGGGGGTTTCGAGAGCGCTCACCAGGGACGGCAAGGGTGCGCTCGGGGATTTCTCAAAGGCGTTGTCGTTCAGCCCGCAGTATCCCGAAGCCCTTGCAGCAAGAGGTCTTGCAAGAATCAGGATCCGCGATTACAGTGGCGCCCTTGAAGATTTGACCCGGGTCATCGGCATGCAGCCCGCCAATGCCGAACTCTATTACCGGCGTGCACTGGCCAGGGTCAAGCTCCTGGATTATGCCGGCGCAGAAGCCGATTGTTCGGCAGCACTGCAAAGAAACAAAGGGTACGCCGAAGCGTATTTTCTCAGGGGAATTGTACGGGGAGAACAGGGTAACCGAGACGGCATGCTTGCCGATCTGAAAAAGGCCGCAGGTGCGGGTTACGAGCCCGCCGGGAAACTGCTCAGGAAAGAGCGCGGCAGGTAGCCGTTTTCAATCGGGCACAGCAGCAGAAAAGCCGGAAGAGATGGCGGGGGCTCTTTCCGGCTTGTTCCGTTGTTTCTCTTTCAGGTTGTTCAGAGCGCCTTGTGGCAGAACCACCAGTCGTAGCAGTCGTACTGAGAGGGGCGTTTTTTCGCGTCCTCGATGTTGTTTGCCGGCGGGATGATTACCCGGTCCTTCAGGAGGGTGTTTTCAGGCCAGTTCGCCGGTATTGCGACCTTGTTGCGGTCGGAAACCTGCAAAGCCTTGACGGCGCGAACGATTTCGTCGATGTTCCTTCCGATCTCCTGCGGGTAGTACAGGATCAGGCGCACCTTGCCTTCAGGATCACCCACAAAGACCGCACGCACGGTGTTCGAGCCCTTTCCGGGATGGAGCATGCCGAGATGCATGGCAATTCGGTCGTTTGCGGCCACGATCGGGAAGGTTATGTCGATGTCAAGGTTATCCTTGATCCACTCGACCCATTTGATGTGGGAGAACACCTGGTCAACCGACATGCCGACCAGCCTGCATCCGAGCTTGTTGAAATCCCCGATCCGCTCCTGGAAAGCATGGAACTCCGTGGTGCAGACCGGCGTGTAGTCGGCCGGATGGCTGAAGAGTACGAACCACGAGCCCTTGAGATCACCCGGGATGTTCATCGGCCCGTGTGTGGTCTGCACCTTCATTTCCGGAAAGCTGTCGCCGAGTAACGGCATGCCGGTTTCGCTGTAGTAGAACTGGTCTTCAAAATGTTCTGTCATGATATATCCCCCTTGTTTGATGATTTTACCGGTCTGTGTTTGCGTTACAGCGAGTATAATAGATATTATTCTTAAATAAGAGTAAATCCTTTTTAAGTTTTTTTAAATTCATGAATTCCTATCCGTCAAAAACGGTTATAGTTATATATTGTTAATGTGATGAAAAATGTCCTGTTTTACCGGAGACGGTCGAGACCGGACCGAACACTGTTCTGCAGGAGGTTATCGTATGGCCAGCATCAAGGTGGCTGAAGCCGCTCCGTGGGATTTTATCGGGGAGTGCAGGAGGCACGGCCTGAAAGTTACGCCGCAGCGCATGGCGATCTACTCTGCACTGAAGGGGTGCGTCGAACACCCGTCTGCGGATTTCGTGTACCGTCAGGTAAAAAAGGAGTTTCCCGGCATCTCTTTCGAGACCGTGAACCGCACCCTGCTCACCTTTGCGGCAATTGGCCTCATTTCCGTCGTTGAGTCCACCTCAGGTGTGCGCCGGTTCGATCCCGACATGAAGAGCCACCACCACCTCCACTGCATCAGGTGCGGCAGGATCATCGACATCCGGGATGAAGGGTTTGACACCATCGACGTGCCGGGGCAGCTTTCCGAAATGTACCGGATCGTCGGCAAGCGTGTGGTGCTGCACATGATCTGCCCTGACTGCCTTACACCCGAATCCTCCTTGCCGGAAACGGTTCAGGGCTGAGCCGGTTCCGGGTCCTGCTGGCGGATCAGGTGTTTCAGTCTTTCATGCACCGTACGGATAGCCCCATCGTCTTGCTGCTGCTGACGCGATACACAGCCGAATAGCTGTTGTACATCTGCCGGTACCAGGCCGAATATCCGCTGTTTTCCGTGGAAGTCCAGAAGTTGCCGTTCGAGCCGATCAGGGAAAATGTGCCGTTGCTGCTGCGGTACCCGGCGGGAAGAGCCGTGAAGCCCGTACTGTTGTCGGCTCCTGTCAGTGGCTCCCTCCACAGTACCGTTGATTTCAGTTTCGTAGCCGATGCCTTTTCTCCTCCGGTCGCATCGACCAGTTCCTGCCATTCGGCGTCCGAGGGGATGTGCCATCCTGCAGGAGCAAGCCCCCTCGGGTCGTTCACCGCAAACCAGTTGTACAGCTTTCCATAGGTGACGCCATTGCCGCTGTCGTTGGCGTACCAGCACCATGCACCGGTGGTCAGGCGCTGCCAGGCCCCTGCGTCCTGCACCTGGGGAATCTCCTCCCCGTTGCGGTAATGGGTGACGGCAAGGTTTTCCGCCATCCAGACCTGTTTGCCGACCGTCACGCTCCGCTGTACTGTTCCGGAGGTGTTTGATGCGGAGGATGCCTGCAGGGGGGGCATCAGGATTGCAAGAACGAGTAAAACCCCTGCGGCAAAGGTTAATTTGTGGGTTCTTTTCATTATGTTACAGTATTTATTTATTCTTGCGGGTGTCCGGGTAGGGCATTCCCGTGCTCTGATTTGTCTTTGTGGAAACGCAAAAGACCTATTTTTGGTTTCTCGACCGAGCCGTGTTCCGGCTTCAGGAATCCTGGCGGAGCAGCCGGAGCATTTCACTATAAACACTATCCAGCGTGGCAAGACAGCGTCATAATCGCAAACCCGGAATTTCCGGAAAAAAGAATAGCCGCCCGGCGTCCCGACAGAGTGGTGAACGGGTTCGTCCCAATGACCATATCCTTATCAATGAATTTCTGTTCAAGCGTGGCGAAAGCTCTCTTGCGGCTGAAATCGTGAACTTTCTTGCCGATCACGAAGGCGAACGGTTCCGGTCGGTCGAACTTGCCAGGGAGATGGGGTACACGGAGTCCCGTCAGCTTCCGGGTTTCTGGTATGTGCTGCACAAGCTGCAGGAGGACGGGACACTCGACAAGGACTCCAACCGCTGCTACGGCATGCAGTGTCTTGAGCCGGCAACATACGAGGATGTGCTTGAACAGACCCGGACGTTTCCCGCACCGGACAAGGAGCGTTTCAAGGTTGACCAGACCTATGCAGGCAGGCTTTCCACCCATCCGAACGGTTATGGTTTCATCGATGTCGACGGTTTCGATGATGACATCTTCATCAAGGCAGGCGACCTGAATTCCGCCATTCACGGTGACGAAGTCGAGGTTGTCGTCACCACGGTTCCGGAAACCTATGCATCCAAGTCCACGCCGCATCAGCGGTGCGAGGGCGTCGTTGTGCAGGTGGTGAACCGGAAAATGACAGCCATCGTCGGAACGCTTGTTCGCGCGAACCGGAAGTTCACTCTCAAGGCCGACGAGCGCAAGCTGCTGCCCGAGATCATGGTGCCGGTCAAGCAGGCTGCAGGCGCCAAGGATGGACAGAAAGTGCTTGTCGGAGATCTCGATTTCCGCAAGCCGGGCATCATCCAGGCAAGGGTGCTTGAAATTCTCGGTGCGGCAGGCGAGTCACAGGTTGAAGTCAGCGCCATTGCCCGAAATCATGGCATTGACGAAACCTTTGACGAAGCAATTGTCAGTCATGCTGCGTCCATCGGGGAGGGCATTACCGAAGAGGATCTCAGGGATCGTCTCGACATGCGCGACAAAACCGTCTTCACCATCGACCCCGTCGATGCGAAGGACTTCGACGATGCCCTCTCGGTCGAGCCGCTCGAAAAGGGTCTGTACCGTATAGGCGTGCACATCGCCGATGTTTCGCACTATGTGCCCGAGAACTCTCTGCTCGACCGCGAAGCCATGAAGCGTGCAACTTCGGTCTATCTTGTCGACCGGGTTATTCCCATGCTGCCTTCAAGGCTTTCCGAACAGATTTGCAGTCTCAATCCCGGTGTGGACAGAATGGCGTTCAGCGTTTTCTTCACCATGACGGAACAGGGAGAGGTCAAGGGGCACGAGTTCCACAAAAGTGTCATTCATTCGAAACGGAGGTTCACCTACGAGGATGTGCAGAAGATTCTGCAGGAGGGCCAGGGGGATTTCTCCGCTGAACTGCAGCTTCTTGAAAAGCTCAGCGTGCAGCTTCGGGAGGAACGGTTCCGGCATGGCGGGCTTGATTTTGAAACCGAGGAGGTGCGCTTCAGACTCGGCAGCAAGGGCGAACCGGTGGAGGTGATCAAGAAGGAGCGGTTATCGAGCCATCGGCTTATCGAGGAGTTCATGCTGCTGGCCAATCGGAAAGTTGCCGAGTATCTCACGAAAACCTTCCGTGGGCGGAAGAAGACTGCACAGCCGGTTATCTACCGGGTGCATGACTCGCCCCAGCAGGAGCGGGTGCTCGTATTGTCGAACTTTGTGCGCAAGATCGGCTATTCGCTCAAGCTCAACCGGGACAAGAACGGTCCGGTGGTGACGGCCAAAGCGCTTCGCCAGCTTCTGCAGCAGGTGCACGGTACGAACGTGGAGTTTCTCGTCAACGAACTGGTGCTCCGCTGCATGTCGAAAGCCATTTATACCGACGAGAATACCGGCCATTACGGGCTGGGCTTCGAGCACTATACCCATTTTACCTCGCCGATTCGCCGTTACCCCGACCTTGTAGTGCACAGGCTGCTGTTCGAGTATGAGTACCTGCGCCGCAAGAAGAAGAAAATCAGCGACAAGCGACTTGTCGATCTCCATGAAAAGATCAGGCTTGTCAGCCGGATTTCCAACGAGCGGGAAAAAAGTGCGGTTGAAGCCGAACGGGAATCCATCAAGCTGAAACAGGTGGAATACATGGCGGGTCATCTCGGCAAGGTCTATCAGGGGGTGATTTCAGGAGCGACCGAATACGGCATTTACGTCAGGATGGTCGATTTTGCCATCGAAGGTCTCGTACACATGCGCAACCTTACCGACGATTATTACGAGTACGACGAAACCACCTATTCCCTCATCGGCAAACGCCGCAAGAAACGGCTGCAGATCGGCCAGCGGGTAAAGGTGAAGGTCCATACCGTCGATATGCAGCGGCGCACCATCGACCTTGTCATCGCATAGGCTTTTTCGATGCGCGGCAATGGCCTGATTCCGCGGAATCAGGCCATTGCCGCGATCTTCAGAAAATTTGTCATAAGCGAAATTCCTGTTGCGGTGTAGTCCTCCCGGACTGTCTCGAACTGTTCCATAAGGGTCTTGCTCCCGATTTTCTGCAGGTCGGGATCGAGCCTCGACCACTCCCTCAGCATTTCAGCAGTAAGTTCGAAATGGCACTGCAGTCCATAAGCTTTGGGCCCGACCCGGACAGCCTGGTTCCTGCAATGCCTGCCGACGCCGAGCACCCTCATCGATTCTGTTATGTCCACGGTTTCCCCGTGCAGCTGGAACACACGGAACGATTCCGGCATATTCCGGAACAACGGATCTTTTTTCCCTTCGCCGGTAAGTTCCATGCAGAATGGCCTGCCTTCAGGGTCGAAAAAGCCGATCTCCCTTACAGGACTTGCCATAACCAGGCCGCCGACGGCTTTGACCATTACTTGCAGCCCGAGGCATATGCCGAGGCAGGGCATTCCGGCCTGCAGGGCTCGCCCGGCCATGTCGAGCTCCATTCGCATGGCAGGAGTGTCGTCGTCAGCGCTTTGCGGCCCTCCGAGGATGACCAGAGCGTCGCAGGCAAGCGGATCGGGAATCGTCTCGCCTCGCGAAATATCGCACACCGTATATGCGACGCAGTGCCTTTCGAGAACAGGCTCCAGCAGTCCCGGACCCTCTCTGGCAATGTTCTTGACGATCAGGATGCGTTTACCCATCGATAACGTTGTTTTCGAGCATAGTCTTTATAGCGCCGGAGGTATCGTTGAATGTCTGCCAAAGCACGGCAAGCCAGCGGTCGTTGCCCGGCCATCTGCCTTTTCTGGTGGATTCGTTTATATAACGGGTCAGAATATACAAGCGGTTCGCTCCGCAGCTTCCCGAAGAGCCTTTCAGAGTATGGATGAGCATATCGACGCTCTTTATATCGCCTGAAGAGACTGCAGAGCCGAGTCTCTCCAGGATTTCCTGCGTATCGTTAATATAGAGCCGCAGGATGCTCGTGACCAGCTCGTTGCCGCCTGTTTCAATCAGGCTGCTGATGATCGACCGGTCAAGGATTTTTTCCCCGGCGATAGTTTCCCAGAAGTTTTTCTCTTCAGGCACCTTCCGGATCTCGTTCTGCCCGAGGCTGTCCGGGTCGTTTCTGCTGGTAAGCCAGGCGGTTATCACCGATATCAGTTCATCCCTGAATACCGGTTTGCCGATATGATGGTTCATCCCTGCCGCCTTCGATCTGGCGATGTTTTCGGTATCGGTATTGCCGGTGATCGCGATGATCGGGATGGTATCGAACTTTCTGAATCGCCTGAACCGGTCTCCCTTGCGTATTTCGCGTGCTGCCTGCAGGCCGTTCATGACCGGCATTTCCATATCCATAATGATGAGATCGTAGTCCTGCAGTTCGAGACGTTCCAGAGCGACTTCGCCGTTTTCGGCCTGTCCGGTCAGGCAGCCGTAGTGCTCCAGAATCATGCTCATGAATTTCCGGCTCGTCTCGTTGTCGTCAACAAGCAGTATCCGGCATCCGGACAGGCACTCTTCCTGCTCCATGGTGGCCTGTGTGGCTTCAGAGAAGAAATGCCGCTCGAATACCTTTTTGATATCGGCTCTCCGAACCGGCTTGGACAGAACGTCGTTCATACCGCAGCGGGTGGCTCTTGGCAGCGCATCGGCAAGTGTCAGCGCGGTAATGCCGATAACCGGTACCTGCATGTAGTGGGGTGCGAGCGACGGTTCGATATTCAGCGCCGAGCGTAACCGTTTAACCGCAAGATCTCCGTCCAGCGCCGGCATCTCGAAATCCATGAAAACCAGATCGTACCGTTTTTTCGAGAGCATTTCAAGCGCCTGCTGCCCATTTTCCGCCTGGTCCGACTGGCAATTCCATTCCGAGGTGTATTTCTGCAGCAGCATCCGGTTGCTTATCTGGTCGTCGACGATGAGAATTTTTTTCTGCTTGAGAATATCCTTCTTCAACTCCTCTACGGTCTTTGAAGTATATACCGGCAATCGGATAATGAATTCCGTCCAGTGTCCCTCCTGGGAGTCGCAGGTTATGGTGCCTCCGAACGATTCGATGACCCTCCGGCAGAACGAGAGACCCAATCCGTTGCCTCCGCTTTTTCCGTAGGTGTAGAAGCGGTCAAAAATCTTTTCCCGTTTTCCGGCAGGTACGCCGGGACCGTTGTCCCTTACCCGTATCGTGTTGAATTGGTGCCCCTTTTCCGAGGTGACGATGATATTGAATCCGGGCTTGTTCCTGTAATGAAGCGCGTTCTTCAGGAGATTGAACAGCACATAGATAAAGATGTCCTTGTCACCAAAAAAATCGAACGACACTGAGCTGTTTTCCTGAACGAGTTTCCTGTCGTTCGTGTCGCTGTATCCAAAGCTCGTGATGGCGCTGTGGATGACGTTTTTAGCCGATAGCCGCTTGAAATTGTTGGTATCCATCGCTCCGTCCTGAAGGGTGGCGAGCAGGGAGTCGATGATCTTGTTCCCTCTTCTGATGGTCGCCATACTTTCGTCGATAACGTCGTGAATGTTCACCAGTCCCGAATAGCTGAGATCGAATTTCACCTCCGTCTCATGACCGGCCGGCTTGTTGGGAATGATGGATTGTACGGTGCTCATGGCGTTGGTAATCGAACTGAGGGGATTTCGCATTTCATGCGCGATACTGCCGCTCAGGCTTCTCAGAAGCGAGATTTTCGACTGGTGGGCAAGCTGCCGCTTGTGGTTGGCGATGATGCCTCCGGCAATGGAAAAGAGGAAGATCGGGATATACTCGGGGATGAAATATGCGAACGAGACTCGTCCGTCAAGAAAGAGCACCGTTGCATAGGCAGAAAGAAAGCCGAGTCCGGTCATGGTCAGGATGATCACCCAGTCGAATATGAAGAGCGTCAGCAGAAATGTTCCGGCCATGAACGACATCGCCCATATCAGTGACCACTCGTTTTTCAGCATCATGAAGCTGAAAAAATAGGGCATGACGATAAAGAGCGAAAGAAAGAAATAGACGGGGAAAAGCTCTTTTCCCCATCTCGGAAGTTCCCGGTAAAGCAGCCACGGAAGGCAGATGAATGCACACAGCAGGCGTAAGGCGAGATTTTCATAGGGCTGGGGGTACAGATAGCTCCATAGCAGGTAGTAAACCGGGTACCCGAGCGTTCCGAACAGTCCTATGACGCTCAGGTTCGGCTCGGCATGCTCGACAATACCTATGGCTTTCTGTTTCAGCTTCAGCATTGAGCAAAAAACGTTTTCACCGGGATGCTGCAAATTCAGCCGATGTTTGAGCATATTCAGGGGGTTTGTCGGTGTTCATGGGGTCAGCATTGCAGATCGTGAAAACAGGAAACAATTATTATACCGAAAAACAGGGAAAAGGGTTTCAGGCAACCTTGCATGCGCATGCTCCAGCAGAGGATTTTCCGGGACGGGAAAGGCGCTGCCTGAAAGCAAGGTGGTTATTTTATTTTTTTAGTACCTCTTTACTACGTTTTTTTTCTGTTTGGGCAACAAATCCGCAAGTTTCGCGATTACAGGAAACAGTGGTTTTCCGTAAATTTGAACTGAACCGCGGGCAAGATGCCTAATGAGTTCAGGAAATTACTTTTATAAAGGAATAGAGTGATCATTCTATGTTGTTCCCCTAACTGATAAAATAGTCATAAAAGAGGGTCTGATCAACCCGGAGGAGCAGTCTGATGAGTGGTGGTGATGCAACGATGCCAGGATTCGGCAGTAAAGACGGGCGAAAGCGGTTTGTTTTACCTCTTCCCGATTTACTCGATCAGCGGCTTTCTGCTTTCGAGGAGGAGTCCATAAAAACGCGGCGGAACGGAAAACCGCTTGTCCTCGGCAAAAAGCCCGGTCCGGACGCCATTATCCTCCAGAGCAACGATTACCTGAATGTTTCGATGCACCCGTCCATTTCGCGAGCCCAGATAGAGAAGCTTGAACAGGCAGGACGGGAGCTGGTGATGTCGGCGGTGTTTCTGCATGACGGCAGCGACAAGGCGGTGTTCGAAGCAGACATGGCGGAGTTCTCGGGCTTTGAGGGCGCGATTCTCTGCCAGTCGGGATGGGCGGCCAACGTAGGGCTCATGCAGGTTATCGCCGACAGCAACACGCCGGTCTACATCGACTTCCTGACGCACATGTCGCTGTGGGAAGGCATCAAGTCGGCAGGCGCTCCTTTTCACACCTTTCTGCACAATGATGCGGCTTACCTTGAAAAACTCATCCAGAGGCACGGACAGGGCATCATTCTCGTGGATTCGCTCTACAGCACCACGGGAGATATCGCGCCGCTTGTCGATATCATCGACATTGCGAACCGCTACAACTGCGTCTCGGTGGTTGACGAGTCACACTCCCTCGGCACCCACGGCCCGAAAGGCCGGGGTCTGGTCGCCTCGCTCGGCCTGACCGATCGGGTGCACTTCATTACCGGCAGTCTTGCCAAAGCTTTCGCTGGCCGGGCAGGCATCATTTTCTGTTCGAAACGGTTCGCTCGGTGCTATCCCTACATGGCGCATCCCGCCATTTTCAGTTCGGCGATCCTGCCTCACGAAATCGCCGGTCTCGGGGCCACACTAAAACTTATCATCGAAGGGGACGACCGTCGCAGGAAACTGCACGATAATGCCATGTTCCTGCGCGACGGTCTCCGCGACCTCGGTTACGCCATTGTCAGCGAGTCGCAGATCATTTCGCTCGAACCCGGCACGGAGCCCGAGACCGAGGTGCTTCGCGACGCGCTCGAGGATCGCAATGTGTTCGGTTCGGTGTTCTGTGCTCCGGCCACTCCGAAAAACCGCGCACTCATGCGCTTTTCGCTACACTGCGGTCTTGAAAAGAACGAACTGCAGTACGTTCTCGACGTCTGCGCGGCAATCCGCGAAGAGGCGGGCATGTGGAACTGGAAGTCCACGAAGCGAAACCTTCTTGCCGGAAAGTAGCGGTTGGGTTCAGTTCTGCTTGTGGAGCCTCTGGAGCATGCGGGCGAGCAAACCCTGCTGCTCTTTTCTTTTTACCGGCAGCCCTTCCCGTTCCCAGCCGATAATGCCGTGCTGCAGGTTCAACACGTTTTTGTAGCCGCGGCTCATGAGCATGGATGTTGCTGCAGTGCTGCGGCTTCCGCTCCTGCAGACCACGATCACCTTCCGTTTCTGCGGTATATCCCTGAAGCTGCTTTCGAACCTGCTGAGCGGCACTGCCATTACCTCCGGCACGTCGAATGCCTTGTGTTCGATTTCCCGCTCCTCGCGCACATCGACCAGCAGCGCACCTTTTCTGGTCATCGAAAAAGCTTCGGAAGGAGTGGTATGTTTGACTGTTGCCATGATAGAATTGCTTTGCTGTAAAACCTGTTTTCTGCAAGAGAGAGCTGTTTTCCGGAATGGCGTATACCTATACCCGGTATAGGTATTTATAGTACGATATTCCCTCGTGAAGAACAAGAGTCCGGGAAAGAATTTCAGGGGATGGGCTACAAACAAAAAACCCTCGCTGTTTGCAAGGGCTTTTTATTTGTGGCGGAGAGGGTGGGATTCGAACCCACGGTACACTTGCGCGCACAACGGTTTTCGAGACCGCCCGATTCAACCGCTCTCGCACCTCTCCTTGTCATGCAGAAAGAACCTCGCAGAACCGGCGCGAACAGGGCTCTGCTGAAGGGAGAGAATATAACAAAATCCCTGTTTTTTCAATCAAGGATTGTTTTATTGCACTGAAAACTTTTTAAATCGGCGCTCCATGTTCACGCCCCTCTGCTTTTCTTCCGGTCCTGAAGAGCTTTGAGGGCTGTTACAAAGTCAGGGAAAATATGTAAGTTTACCACACAGCCTTTACAGAGAGCCCCTAAGCCGTCAACAGATTATCATACAAAGAAATACGTTTTCTATCCGGTAAGTAATGGAAATAAAAACCGATCTCTATCTGGGTGATTGCCTGGATGTTCTTAAAGAGCTGCCTGATGATTCGGTGGATCTGATCTTTACGTCTCCGCCTTATGCCGATCAGCGAAAGAAAACGTATGGGGGAATTCACCCTGATCACTATGTCGCATGGTTTCTGCCGATTACCAAACAGTTGTTGAGAGTACTGAAACCAGCCGGTACCTTTGTGCTGAACATAAAGGAGAAGGTGGTAGACGGGGAGCGGAGCACCTATGTCATGGAACTTATCATTGAAATGAGACGGCAACAGGGCTGGCTCTGGACCGAAGAGTTCATCTGGCACAAGAAAAACTGTTATCCCGGAAAATGGCCGAACCGGTTCAGAGATTCCTGGGAACGGCTGATCCAGTTCAACAAGAGCAAGCAATTTGCCATGTATCAGGAAACCGTCATGGTTCCCATGGGTGACTGGGCGAAAAGCCGTTTGAAAAAACTCAGCGAAACAGACAAGACAAGGGATGAGTCGAAAGTTGGCAGCGGTTTCGGCAAAAACATTTCGAACTGGCTTGATCGGGAGCATGCCTATCCGACCAATGTCCTGCATCTGGCGACCGAGTGCAGTAACAAGAATCACAGCGCGGCATTTCCGGAAGGGCTTCCGGAGTGGTTCATCAGGCTTTTTACCAAAGAAGGAGATACCGTTCTCGATCCTTTCATGGGGTCAGGCACCACCAATGCCGTGGCAAAAAGGATGAAAAGAAACTCCATCGGAATAGAGATTCTTCCTGAATATTATGAAACGGTAAAAAAAGAACTTGAACCGGTAGAACTTTGTCTGCTTGAAAAAAAAGACCGTTATGATTCCACTATCCCTGAGCGACGTATCGACGTACGTTGAAGAAAATATCGGAACGTTTCACAGGAAACGTATTGCAAGCCTCGATGGATTAAGCCTCTCCAAAGTTCTGAAAAGAAAGAACCCTTACCTTTTCAAGGCAAAATATGTCTTGACTGCCGAACAGATAGTGAAAGGGCTTGTCGATGCCCATATTTCGTCGAACGAGGAAACCGTATTCGGACACTGGCTTGAGGGACTTGCAATCTTTATCAACGGAAAAGTGTATGGTGGCTGGAAATCCGGAATAGAAGGGATAGATCTCGAATTCGACAAGGAGGGTCAGCGGTTCATCGTGAACATCAAGTCAGGGCCAAATTGGGGAAATGCAAGCCAGATCAAGAAGATGCAGTCCGAGTTCAAAACGGCAGCCAAAACGCTTCGAACCAGTAATTCAGGATTACGTGTTGTAGCTGTCAATGGTTGCTGTTACGGAAAAGAGCGGTATGCTGATAAAGGCGATTATTTCAAGTATTGCGGCCAGCGATTCTGGGAGTTCATTTCAGGCAATCCGGAGCTGTACACCGAAATCATCGAGCCCCTTGGGCATAAGGCAAAAGAAAAAAACGATGATTTCCTGCAATCGTATTCACAGAGGATCAACAGGTTTACCCTGCAGTTCATGCAGGAATATTGCAATCCTGACGGAGTGATTGACTGGAAAAAGCTGGTCGAATTCAATTCTTCCCGAGAGTAACGAAGGCAGACCTGACGCTCATCCAGGTTCAGTATGTTGGCGCGGGTTTTCCGGAAACGAAAAAAGCCCCGGTTGATACCGAGGCTCTCATGCTTCTGGAGCGGGAAACGAGACTCGAACTCGCGACCCCAACCTTGGCAAGGTTGTGCTCTACCAACTGAGCTATTCCCGCATTGATGAGGCATTAATATAAGGATATTTCAAAACTGTGCAAGAGAGGCCTGAATTTTTTCCGGTGAAAAATTCCCTTCCCGTCCGTCTTCCTTTTCGGCACTGCGTGTAATCGTGGTCAGCGTTTCGGGATGCATGGAGAACAGGATGATCAGAGCCCGAAGCTCTCGATGATGGTTCCCATATCCTTGTCGCCCCTGCCCGAAAGGTTCACCACGAGGATCGAGTCGGGGGTCATGGTCGCGGCTCGCCTGACGGCATAGTGTACGGCATGCGCGGATTCGAGTGCGCAGATGATGCCTTCGGTTTCAGCGAGCGTCTTCAGCGCATCAAGTGCCTCCCGGTCGTTTGCCGAGGTGTAGCTCACGAGTCCGGTTTCCTGCAGATAGCAGTGTTCCGGTCCGACGCCGGGGTAATCGAGTCCGGCTGAGATGGAGTGTGCTTCGAGTACCTGGCCGTCCTCGGTTTGCAGCAGTCTTGTCATTGCGCCGTGCAGTATGCCCGGTTCGCCTTTGGTGAGCGATGCAGCGTGCTTTCCCTCAAGCCCTTCGCCAGCAGCTTCAACGCCGACCAGTTCTAAGGCAGGCACGTCCTCGAGAAATTCGTAGAACATGCCGATGGCGTTGCTACCGCCTCCCACGCAGGCGGTAATGACGTCCGGCAGTCTTCCGGCATGCTCCATGATTTGCGTCCTCGTTTCCTTGCCGATGACGGCCTGGAAGTCGCGCACGATCATGGGGTAAGGGTGCATACCTACCACCGAGCCGATGATGTAGAAGGTGTCCTCGGGGTTGTTCATCCAGTCGCGAATGGCTTCGCTTGTGGCGTCCTTCAGCGTTCTGGATCCGCTGGTGACCGGTCTCACTTCAGCTCCGAGCAGTTTCATGCGGGCCACGTTGGGCGCCTGGCGGCGGATATCCTCCTCACCCATGTAGACGATGCATTGCATATCGAAGAGCGCGCACACCGTGGCTGTGGCCACGCCGTGCTGTCCTGCGCCGGTTTCGGCGATCACGCGCTGCTTGCCCATCCGCCGGGCAAGCAGTACCTGACCGAGTGCGTTGTTGATCTTGTGTGCGCCGGTATGGCAGAGGTCTTCGCGCTTCAGGTAGATTGCTGCACCGCCAGCCATTCGGCTCAGCCGTTCGGCATGGTAGAGCGGTGTGGGGCGTCCCACATAGTCGCGCAGAAGCCTGCCGAGCGTTTCCCTGAAAACCGGGTCGTTCTGTGCCTGGCGGTACTCCTGTTCAAGATCTGCAGCATTTTTTATGAGGGTTTCGGGAATGAATTTTCCGCCGAACATACCGAAATGCCCCCTGGAGTCGGGAGCGGAGTAGGGTGACCGGGACATGCGAACCAAAGGAAAATTGACAAAAAGAATCGGTATACAGCGTTTATCGGAGGCCAGACCGCGCTGAAGCCGGAGAAAAGGCGACTGTTCTCGAACAATAAAATAATATATTGAAACTTTTCAGAGAATATCTATGAAAGAGAGCCTTGCCAACCAGCATCAGAGGGTGCTCCTGTGAATGTTTCGAAGTGCACCATCGGCTTTGCCACGCTTCTGTGCACGCTGTTCTGCAGCGGGCTGATGCCCTGTTCCCGTCCGGTTTCGGCCGAAGAGCGGGATTCACAGGACACCAGGCAGCCGGGAATGCTTTCCGGAACGATTTCCGGTGCACCCATTTCGTTTTCCGCACGGGACTCTCTCATCTACCGTTTCGACCGGAAGTCCATGGAGCTTTTCGGGAAGGCACGCGTAGAGCGCGATTCCACTACAATCAGTGCCCCGAAAATTGTTGTCGATCTCGAAAGTTCGATTCTCGATGCTTTCGGTGTGCCGGATGGTTCCGGAGTGAGCCCCGATCCCGCGGTGTTCACCAACCGCGAAGGCAGCTTCACTTCCGATAAAATCACATACGCTTTCACAACCGGCAGGGGTGAGACCACCAACATCTCCTCTCGCTCCTCCCAGGTGATATTCAGCGGCCGGAAAGTCACCCGGCTCGAAAACGGTGAGCTGATCGTCAGGGACGGCACCTTCACCACCTGTGATGATACGGAGCCCCATTACTGGGTATCGACGGATTACATGAAGATCATTCCCGGCAGCAGAATCATCGCCCGTCCCTTCATCATGTATATCCGGCCCGAACTCTTCTCCCGGCGCCTGCCGGCCATTCCGCTGATTCCGCTTCCGTTCATGGTTTTTCCGCTGCGGGAAGGGCGCGACTCGGGGCTCCTGATCCCCCGGTTCAGCCACGACAGCGACCGGGGATATTACTTCTCTGATCTCGGCTATTTCTGGGCCATCAACGATTATCTTGACCTTCGGATCGAAGGCGACATCGCCTTCAACGGAAGCTGGCGGCTTGGGGAGCGCTTTCGTTACAAAAGCCGGGATGCGTTTTCCGGTTTCGTGGAAGGGGAGTACGAGCGCTACTTCAAGGGAGATGCCGATGAAGCGGATTACGCCAGGTACAGCAGCTGGAGCATGCGCTTCGGGCACCACCAGGATTTCAGCCCTGCGGCAACCCTCGATCTCAACCTGCAGTTCCAGGGGGGAGACCGCAACTACGACCTGAACACCATTAACAACGAAACCGTCGTCAATGAACAGGCGCTCTCCTATTCCTCTTTCGGCAAGACTTTCGACGACGAGAACAGCATTCTGACGGCGGGCTACCAGCGCAACGACGACCTGCGGAGCAGCGATCTCTATCAGCTCGCCGGCATCGGTTTTTACCAGAACCGTTACTATCCTTTCCGCAAGGGGAGGCTCGGTACGCTTGATGACTGGCGGGACCGTGTTTCGCTGACCTCCTCGGCCTCGCTACAGGCGTCGATCGCTTCCGACAGCGGCAACGACCTGTCACAGTATCTTGCCGATGCCGATCTGCAGGTGGGCTACTTCCATGAATTTTCCGAAAACAGCAAGGCGCTTTTCACGCAGGGAGTTTTCTTTCAGGGCAGCATGCTCGACGACGACAGCTACGGCGACCGGCGCTACGGTATGAGGCTGCAACTGCCCTTGCGCGTGCAGTCCACACTTTTCCGTCATTTCAACGTCAATGCGGGTTTCTCTTTCAACCACTACCTTGTCGGTAACGACGTACTGAACACCTGGGATGGCGCAGGCGTCGTTACGACGGAGCGGAATGAGGAT
The DNA here is from genome assembly GCA_016866305.1 of Chlorobiota bacterium. GTDB lineage: Bacteria > Bacteroidota > Chlorobiia > Chlorobiales > Chlorobiaceae > Chlorobium. Next base: position 84,219 of record VGMX01000006.1, read on the forward strand.
ACCGGATTTTCCACCTGGAATTTCAGCGCGGATGTTTCCACCCGTCTGTACGCAAGCATGAAAACCCCTCTTCTGGAGGGACTGACCGGCCTGAAAGCCTTGCGTCATACGTTGATTCCCACCCTGTCGTACACCTTTAATCCCGATTTTACCGATACCGGCTACGACTATTACCGCACGGTCTATGACGGCAGCGGCTATCTGCGTTACAGCCGGTTCGAGCACTCGGTCTACCAGGATATCCCCGAAGGACAGAGCACGATAGGGATCTCCCTGAAAAACCTTTTTCACGGCAAGATCAGGACCTCCACAGAGGAGGCCGGAAACGGTGAGCGAACCGTGCACCTGCTTTCGCTGACCGCCTCGACCGCCTATAATTTCGCTGCTGACGCATTCCGATGGTCACCGCTGCTCGTGACGGCGTCGAGCAGCGCCCTGTCGCCGAATTTTCTGTTGAGCGCCGGTGCGCTTTATGATTTTTACGGTTACGATTCCGTGACGGGCGAGCGGGTCAACCGTTTTTATGCTGAGGACGGAAACGGGTTTCTGCGGTTCGTAAGCGGTTATCTGAACATGAGTCTCAATCTCGAGGGAAAGAAACGGAACGGAGATTCCGGACGGCCTCAAGCCCTCCGTGCCGAACAGGCGATATTCCGCGAGCGATTCAATGCCGGCGACTTCAGCGATATCGATTATTCGCTTCCCTGGCGGCTTCGCCTTTCGCTTTATCTGCTGTCCGACAGGACGAATCCGCTCGAAGAGGCGGAAACAACCGCGCTGCTCAACCTGTCCGCAAAAGTCGCGCTCTCCTCGAACTGGCAGGCAGGCGTCAACACCGGCTATGATATCGAGCAGAACAAGTTCGTTTTTCCAATGCTGCAGCTCTACCGCGATCTGCACTGCTGGCAGGTCGGTTTGCAGTGGGTGCCGACCGGAGAGTACAACAGCTACTATCTTCAGATCGGGCTGAAAGCTCCCCAGCTCAAGGATATCCGGTTCAGCACGGGGGGAAATACAGGTGGATGGACCCAGTAGGAAGCGCTCAGCTGATCGAGTCGAGAATGGTTCTGAGCCGCTCGTTGAATGCTTCTGGAGCGTCGTGGTGAATGCAGTGCGAAGCTTTCGGAATGATGAAGGCGCCCGCCTGCGGAAGGAGCTGCTGGAATTCCGGAATGATCCTGTGCGGCGGCAGCGCGCTGTCTTCGGCTCCCCAGATCAGAAATGCCTGCCCCCTGTAGCGGCAGGGTTTAGCAATGTGGTCGAGCGTGAAGTCCTGGGGGCGGCGCGAGGGTGAAAGGTACGACCAGATCGCGCCCTTGTCCTGCAGAGGACGGGTGAACTGGTTGATGAGCCTGAGATCGACGCGGCTCTGGTTGTAGTAGGTGGGCACAAGGCTCTGGCTGACCCCTACAGGGTTGGCGAATGCCGTGAAAAGCACCTCTCCGATCATCGGCGAGCCGACCAGGCCGAAAAACACTTTCGCCATGCCGTCCATGCTGTCGCCGTAGAGCCCCGATGGATTGGCAAGCACGAGCGCCCGCACTTTTTCCGGTCTGAGGTGCGCGTAATAGATGCTTCCGGCACCTCCCATGGAATGACCCACGAGAATCACATCATCAAGTTTTTTCAGGTGCAGGAACGCCTCGATCTGCGCGGCGAAGAGCTCGAGGCTGTAGCGGACATTGGGTTTCTGCGACTTGCCGAACCCGATGAGGTCCATGGCATAAATCTTGTGACTTCCGGTAAACTGGGGAATATTCTCTTTCCAGTGTTCGATCATCCCGCCATAGCCGTGGATGAACAGGATCGGGGTTTTATTTCCGGCTTCGGCGCATCCGGTTTCCAGGTACCGGATTCTCGCTTCATGTTCGGGGGAAAGCTGCCACAGGAAATACTGGTCTGTCGGAGAGGTGCTCATGGTTGCAATACGGAATATTTCCAGAGTGTCAACTGTTAAAATATACAATGCTACAAACTAATTATAATTCCCTGCGATTTAATACAGATCAGGCGAGTTTCTTTTCTATCCAGAACCTTTACGTTTTTTATGCTTCAGGTTTCAAGAAAATTCGAATACGGGCTTCATGCGGCAGCTTATCTTGCCAAGAAAGGCTCGGGAAGGGTGGTGACCGTCAAGGAGATGGCCGATTCCATCGGTTTTTCTCAGGAGTTTCTTTCCAAGGCCATGCAAAGCATGAAAAAAGTCGGGATAACCGAGTCCGTAAAGGGCGTGAAGGGTGGATACCGGCTTGCCAGAAAACCATCCGAGATCACCGTTGCCGATATCGGAGAGGCCATCGAGGGAAAACCGCACCTGACCCGCTGTGCTGTCAGGCTCAGCAGTTGCGAGATTGCCGACAACTGCGGTTACCGTGGCTACATGAACAACCTTCAGGCGCGGATTCAGGCGCTCATGGCTTCCACGACCATTGCCGACCTGCTTCGGCAGCAGGATGAGGAGCCCTCTTCGGAGTGACAGGCAATACCGGATGATTTCCCGTTATTTCCGGTTTCCGGGTTGTATATTGCCGGACTCTTGTCAATGAATGTCCCGATATGATAATGGCCAGTTCCGCTGCAACGGACAGGGTTCAGGGCGCAGTGGCCCTTCCCGATATCGTACTCAGGGGTGTACGTACCCACAACCTCAAGAATATCTCCGTCAGCATTCCGCGGAACCGTTTTGTGGTGCTGACCGGCGTGAGCGGTTCAGGCAAGTCGAGCCTCGCGTTCGATACACTCTACGCCGAAGGACACCGCCGTTATGTGGAGTCGCTTTCGGCTTACGTCCGCCAGTTTCTCGAACGGATGCCCAAGCCCGATATCGAGATTGTCGAGGGGATTGCTCCGGCAATCGCAATCGAACAGAAAACCATTCCGAAAAACCCCCGATCGACGGTCGGTACGGTATCGGAAATCTATGACTACCTCCGGCTGCTCTATGCCCGGATCGGCAAGATCTACTCCAGCGATACCAGCGAGCTGGTGCTGAAGCATACTCCCGAGGACGTAAGCTACCAGGCGCGTTTTTTCGACGAGGGCACCCGCTTTTATGTTGCGTTTCCGTTTCCCTGCCACAAGGACGCCGCGTTGCATGAATGTACTGCGCCGGCTGAGATTGCCAATCTCCTGAAGAAGGGTTTTTTCCGGATCATCGAAGGCGAGAGCGTTCTCGACCTCAACGAGGAGCCGGTCTGCATGCGTTTCGGCAAAATGGGACGCGAGGAGCTTTCGGGACTTCTTGTGCTTGTAGACCGCTTTGTGGCTCGCCAGGATGAGAAGGTGTACGGCAGGATAGAACAGGCGGCCGAGGTTGCGTTCAGCGAATCGGGCGGGTACGCCGTGCTGAAGGTTGCCGGCGGCAGAATATTCCGGTTCAGCGACCGTTTCGAGTTGAACGGCATTGAGTATCAGGAGCCTTCGCCGCAGCTGTTCGCCTTCAATTCGCCGATCGGGGCGTGCACGAAGTGCCAGGGGTTCGGCCGAATAGCAGGCATCGACGAGGATGCCGTCATTCCCGACAAGTCCCTGAGCATTGCCGAAGGAGCGATCGTCTGCTGGAATTCCGAGAAATACTGCTGGAACTGGAAACGTCTGATGACGGCGGCCAAAAAGGTCGGTATTCCGGTTGACGTTCCCTATGAGAAACTTTCCCATCTGCACAAGGAGATGATCTGGAAGGGTGTTTCCGGCCAGGAGGAGCGGTACGACGGCATCTGGCCGTTTTTTGCGGAAATCGAGAAGGATGCAGGTTACAAGATGCACTACCGGGTGTTCCTGAGCCGGTATCGTGGCTATGCCACCTGTCCGGAGTGCGAGGGGAGCCGCCTCAATCCTGAAGCTCGTCTGGTCAGGATTTCGGGCCGTCATATCGGCGAGGTCACGCGCATGAACATCGGCGAAGCCTATGCATTCTTCACCACGCTCGACATTTCACCTTTTGACCGCAAGGTTGCAGAATCCGTGCTCGAGGAGATCGTCAAACGGCTGAGCTATCTGCTTGAGGTAGGTCTCGGCTATCTCTCGCTCGACCGGCTCACCCACTCGCTCAGCGGGGGTGAGTTCCAGCGCATCAACCTTTCCACCTCCATCGGATCACCGCTCGTGGGTGCGATCTACATTCTTGACGAGCCGAGCATCGGACTGCACCAGAGCGATTCGGCAAGGCTGATTCGTCTGCTCAGGAAACTGCGTGATCTCGGCAATACCGTAGTGGTAGTCGAGCACGACCGGGAAATCATCGAGGCTGCGGACGTGGTGATCGACCTGGGCCCCCGGGCGGGACGGCTCGGAGGCGAGGTGGTGTTCCACGGCACCATTGCAGAGATGAGGGCCACGGGAACCTCCCTGACTGCGGACTACCTCGGCGGCAGAAAGTGCATCGCCGTGCCTGGGAATCGCAGGACCCCTGATTTTTCGCAGGCTCTTGAAATACGGGGCGCGATGCAGAACAATCTGAAGAACATCAATGTGCGCTTTCCTCTCGGAGTCATGACCTGCGTGACCGGCGTAAGCGGTTCGGGTAAGTCCACGCTGGTCAACGACATCCTTAAAAACGGCATTCTGCGTGAAAAAGAGGGAACCAGGGAAAAGGTGGGTACTCACCGTTCGATATCGGGGGCAGGCCTTATCGACCGCGTGGAGCATGTGGACCAGTCGCCCATAGGCAGGTCGAGCCGCAGCAATCCTGCGACCTACATGAAGGTTTTCGACGATATCCGGGCTCTCTTCTCCCAGACAAGAGAGGCAAGGGCAAGAGGGTGGAAAGCCGGTTATTTCTCCTTCAACATTCCGGGAGGGCGGTGTGAAAGCTGTGCGGGCGAGGGGAGCGTGAAGATCGAAATGCAGTTCCTTGCCGATATCGAGGCGATCTGCGAGGAGTGCAACGGGTTGCGCTACAAGCCGGAAACCCTCGAAATCAGGTACAACGGACTTTCCATAGCCGAGGTGCTCGATCTGACGGTGAGCGAGGCGATCGTGTTTTTTCGGAGTGACCGGGCAATCGTGCGAAAACTGCAGGTGCTCGATGAGGTGGGGCTCGGCTATATCCGGCTCGGGCAGTCTTCCAGCACACTTTCGGGCGGCGAAGCGCAACGCCTGAAGCTTGCCGGCTTCATTGCCCGCGCAGATATCGAGCACACGCTTTTCCTGTTCGACGAGCCCACAACCGGCCTGCATTTCGAGGATATCAGCAAGCTGATACGCTGTTTCGAAAAGCTGCTCGAGCAGAAGAACACGCTGGTTGTCATCGAGCACAATCCCGATATCATCAAGCAGGCCGACTGGATTATCGATCTCGGCCCCGGAGCAGGCGATAACGGAGGTTCGCTGGTGGCCGAAGGAACTCCTGAAACCGTTGCTGCATCGGAAGCTTCACTGACCGGTCGCTATCTCGCGGAGTACCTGAGAGCGGGGGGCTGAATTGCGGTTTTCAGGCGATGGGATCGTCCTCGATCGCTCCGCCGTGCAGGCGGATGTGGGGGAAGTGCGACTCGGATGTCCGTTCGACCCATACCGATCCTCCCTTGTGCCGTAGGGCTTCGTTTTCCGTCACCGATACCCTGTTTGAGGCGAGTGCGGCGATTTCTCCGAGAATGGCTGCATGCTGCCGGTCTTCGGCTGTAGCCGTATCATCACGCATTTTGGAGTTCAGGCTCGCAAGTTTTTCCATGGCAATCTTGCCGATGGTGCAGAGGAGTTCTGTATCCATTGATTTCATAAGATCATAAGTAAAACTGTCGCCGGGAATCGTTTTTTTCCTCACTGCATGGTACAGAAACAGTTTGGAGAGGGAAAATTTTTTTTTATAATTCAGGTGTTCTTTTAGCACTCTGCCAGGTTGAGTGCTAAAGGATTGATTTCAAGCTGCTGCTCACTGGCAGTATCGTTTTCTTAACGCAAACACAAACAAGATAAGACAATGAACTTGAAACCCTTAGCTGATCGGGTTATTGTGAAGCCGGCTCCGGCAGAAGAAAAAACCAAAGGCGGCCTTTTCATTCCCGATACCGGTAAAGAAAAACCGCAGTATGGTGAAGTTGTGGCTGTCGGCCCCGGCAAAGTCGCCGATAACGGTCAGGTGGTCGACATGCAGGTAACAGTCGGACAGAAAGTGCTCTACGGCAAGTATTCCGGCACCGAAGTGAATGTTGAGGGAGAGGATTACCTGATCATGCGCGAATCCGACATCTTCGCCATTCTCGACTGAGCTGTTGACAAGAACCATTTACTAACCATTTCAAGAAGGAACGCTTTACAATGACTGCTAAAGATATTCTCTTTGATGCCGACGCCCGCGCCAAACTCAAAGTCGGTGTAGACAAACTGGCGAACGCCGTGAAAGTCACCCTCGGCCCTGCCGGACGCAATGTGCTGATCGACAAGAAATTCGGTGCCCCCACCTCAACCAAGGACGGTGTGACCGTCGCCAAGGAGATCGAGCTTGCCGATGCCGTCGAAAACATGGGCGCACAGATGGTTCGCGAGGTCGCTTCGAAAACCAGCGATGTAGCCGGTGACGGCACCACCACCGCAACCGTGCTCGCACAGGCTATCTACCGCGAAGGCCTGAAAAACGTCGCCGCAGGCGCACGCCCGATCGACCTGAAAAGAGGCATCGACCGCGCCGTGAAAGAGGTTGTCGCCGAACTGCGCAACATCAGCCGCAGCATTTCCGGCAAGAAGGAGATCGCCCAGGTCGGCACTATCTCTGCCAACAACGATCCTGAAATCGGCGAGCTGATTGCCGAAGCCATGGACAAGGTCGGCAAGGACGGCGTCATCACTGTCGAAGAAGCCAAAGGCATGGACACCGAACTGAAGGTCGTCGAGGGCATGCAGTTCGACCGCGGTTACCTCTCTCCGTATTTCGTTACCAATCCCGAAACCATGGAAGCCGAGCTCGAAGATCCGCTCATTCTCATCCACGACAAGAAGATCGGCAATATGAAAGAGCTGCTTCCGATCCTCGAAAAATCGGCACAGTCCGGTCGTCCGCTGCTCATCATCGCAGAAGACATCGAAGGCGAAGCGCTTGCGACCCTCGTGGTCAACAAGCTCCGCGGCACCCTGAAAGTCTGTGCCGTCAAGGCCCCTGGCTTCGGTGACCGCCGCAAGGCAATGCTCGAGGACATCGCCATCCTCACCGGAGGCACCGTTATCTCCGAAGAGAAAGGCTACAAACTTGAAAACGCCACTCTTGCCTATCTTGGTCAGGCCGGTCGCGTCAACATCGACAAGGACAACACCACCGTCGTCGAAGGCAAAGGCACCCAGGAAGACATCAAGGCCCGTATCAACGAGATCAAGGGTCAGATCGAAAAATCAACTTCCGATTACGACACCGAAAAGCTGCAGGAACGTCTTGCGAAGCTCTCCGGCGGCGTTGCCGTTCTCAACATCGGCGCATCGACCGAAGTCGAAATGAAAGAGAAGAAAGCCCGCGTCGAGGATGCCCTGCATGCAACCCGCGCAGCAGTCCAGGAAGGCATCGTGGTAGGCGGCGGCGTCGCCCTTCTGCGTGCTGCCAAAGGCCTTGCCAATGCCGTTGCGGACAACGAGGATCAGAAGACCGGTATTGACATCATCCGCCGCGCTCTCGAAGAGCCGCTCCGTCAGATCGTAGCCAACACCGGCACAACCGACGGTGCTGTCGTGCTCGAGAAAGTCAAGGCAGGTGAAGGCGATTACGGCTTCAACGCACGCACCGAGCAGTACGAGAATCTCGTCGAGGCAGGCGTGGTCGATCCCACCAAGGTGACCCGCAGTGCGCTCGAGAACGCCGCATCGGTTGCCAGCATCCTGCTCACCACCGAGGCAGCCATTACCGACATCAAGGAAGAAAAAGCTGAGATGCCGGCAATGCCTCCGGGCGGCATGGGTGGCATGGGCGGCATGTACTGATTCCGTTCGACGGCCATATTCTTGCCAAGCCATCCCGGAGCCTGTCCGGGGTGGCTTTTTTATGCCCGGACGCACGATTAAAACCGGAGAATTCCATACCTTTACAGAAAACTTTTCCAACTGTAGCCACTCGGACATGAAAGCCGTCATCCTCATCAGCGGGGGCATGGACAGTCTCGTAACTACGGCGATAGCCGCCGATGAGGGGTTTGACCTTGCCGCCATGCATGTCAATTACGGGCAGAGAACCTCACAGAAGGAACTTGACTGTTTCCGCCTTGTCTCTGCTCATTACGGCATTGCCGAGCGGCTGGAGATCGATGCGGGTTATCTGGCATCGATTGGCGGTTCGTCGCTGACAGACCCGTTCATGCCGGTCGGGGGGGCCGATCTGCAGGGTAGCGCCATTCCAACGAGCTACGTGCCGTTCCGCAATGCGGGTTTTCTCTCCATGGCCGTCAGCTGGGCCGAAGTGATCGGTGCGGAACGGATATTCATCGGTGCGGTCGAGGAGGATTCGTCAGGCTATCCGGACTGCCGCAAGGCGTTCTATGACGCATTCAACACCGTTATCGAGCTCGGTACGAAGCCCGATACCTCGATCCGCATCGAAACCCCGCTCATCGCCATGCAGAAGTGCGATATCGTGCTGCGCGGGATGGAGCTTGACGTGCCTTTTGCCTACAGCTGGTCGTGTTACAAGAACGAGGGGAAGGCATGCGGACTCTGCGACAGCTGCGCCAGACGGCTCAGGGCGTTTGAACTGACCGGACTGCGCGATCCGATTGATTATGAGGTGAGGCCGAAGTATATTTAAGGACATCAGCGGTGAGTAGTCGGTAGGCAGTGAGCGGTGAGTAGTGGGCAGGGAGAATGAGGGAGGTGAGTTGTTTGGGTCTTTTTCGTCCTTTATGTTCTTTTTTTTAAGAATTACCAGTTACAATTTTCATGAAACCGGTCAAAGCGTATTCTTCAGGGTTTTCCTCTCTCGACGAGCGGCTGAAGCTCTCTTTCGGCCTCATGGCCCTGATCTGGATCACCGGCCTTGTTGGGCACTTCACCCCGTTTCTCGAATGGCCGGCGCTTTTCATCTATGTTTTCGGTTCCATCGCTCTGGTGCTCTGGCGAGGGAGAAGGTATCATGAGTGGCCGGAGATGTACCTGGCGGGCGGCGACCTCAGGAAATCGCTGCTCTGGGGCGGCGTGGCCGGCGGCCTGCTGTTTGCGATGGACATTTTCAATACGGTGATGTACTATAAAAACGGCGGTGCTCCGATGGGCGAGATAGTGAACATTCTGGTGAACCGTTACATGCTTTTACTCTTTCCCGTGCTGGTGCTGGCCGAGGAGTTTCTGTGGCGCGGCATCATGTTCGCCGCCATGATCGAAAAAGGGGTCAACCGGCATCTCACGGTTTTTCTTACCGCCATGTTCTATGTGATCAACCATTTCGCGGTGGCTCCGGTAGGCTTCCGGGAACGCGCCCTGATGGCCATGATGGCTTTACCCATCGGCATTTTCGGGGGCTACCTGGTGCTGAAGACCCGTAATGTTTGGGGGAGTGTGCTGGTGCATATGATCACCATGATCTCCATGGTCCTCGATATTTTCGTTATTCCACAACTGCTGTTTTAGGCCTTCAGGTACCCTTCTATGAAAGAGAACCGCATTGCCTCGCTGCTCCGGCAGGAGAAGAAACTCCTGCTTGCATACTATATGCCGGAATTTCCCGTTCCGGGCTCCACACTGCCGGTGCTCGAGGCGCTTCAGGAAAACGGCGCGGATATCATCGAACTCGGCATTCCGTTTTCCGATCCTGTCGGTGACGGACCGGTCATTCAGGAGGCCGCACAAATCGCCATCGGCAATGGCGTCACGGTCAAGCATCTTCTGGAACTGGTGCGCAAGGCCCGTGCAGGAGAAGGGTGCGAGCCGGTTACTGCTCCGATCCTTCTCATGGGATACTGCAATCCACTCATTGCGTATGGCGGTGACTGTTTTCTGCACGATGCCGTCGAAGCCGGCGTCGACGGACTGCTGTTGCCCGATCTGCCTCCCGAGGAGGCCGGCGACTTTCTTGAAAGAGCGAAAAGTTTCGGTCTCACGGTGGTGTTTCTCATCTCGCCGGTTACTCCCCCGGAGCGCATCGAACTGATCGATTCGCTCTCGACCGATTTTTCCTACTGCCTTGCCGTCAATGCAACGACCGGTACGGCAAAGCTTTCAGGAGCCGACGCCGATGCTGCAGTGGAGAAGTACCTCAGGCGGGTCAGGCGGCATGCCCGGAAGAAATTCGTCGTGGGGTTCGGCATCAGGGACAAGGCGAGGGTCGAGCAGATATGGCGTCTTGCCGACGGGGCAGTCGTGGGTTCGGCCCTCCTGCAGCACGTTGCCGGCGCGGTAACTCCCGGAGAGTGCGCCCGCCTTGCCGGCGAGTTCTGGCGCAGCCTCCGCTGAGAGGTCATTCATGAGCGAAGCTTTTTTCTCAGGTCCGCCGGTTGACGTCATTATTCCCCATTATCGAGATATCGCACGCCTCGAGCGCTGTCTTGCATCCCTTTCCTGTACCCGTTACCGTCCGATGGGGATAATCGTGGTCGATAACGGCAGCGGCGATCCGGAGCTGGAAAAGCTCACCGGAAAAGTGTCAGGCACCCGCCTTCTGAGGCTGCATGAGAACAGGGGTTATGCGGGAGGCTGTAATGCAGGTTTTCATGCTTCGGAAGCCGACTACGTCGTTTTCCTGAACGACGACACCCGGCACGATCCCCTCTGGCTTGAAGCGCTTGTGGCGGAGGCACGGCGTGATGAAAGCATCGCGGCCCTGCAGCCGAAAATTCTTTCCCTGGCGGAGCACGCCAGGGGTCGGAACGTTTTTGATCACGCCGGTGCGGCGGGGGGGATGCTCGACCGGCTCGGTTTTCCCTGGTGTTACGGAAGGACGTTTTCAGGAGTGGAAGAAGACCGGGGGCAGTACGACACTCCCCGTGACCTCTTCTGGGCTTCAGGTGCGGCCATGTTTGTCAGAAAGAGCGTTTTCAGTGAACTGGGGGGGTTTGACGACTCCTTCTTCATGCATATGGAGGAGATCGATCTGTGCTGGCGGATGCGGCTTGCCGGATACAGCGTTCGCTCCGTGCCCTCTTCTGTGGTTTATCATGAAGGTGGCGCTTCGCTTGCAAAAGGCTCTCCGCTGAAAACCTATTACAACCACCGAAACAATCTCCGGATGCTTTTGGGGAACATGGGCATCTGGTCGCTTCTGGCGATTTTTCCCTTACGGCTTCTGCTCGAACCCGCTGCGGCGCTGTTCTATCTTCTCACAGACTCCGGTGGTCAGGAAAATGCGCTTGCAGTGCTCAGGGCGCTCCGGGATGTTCTGCTCAAGCTGCCTGATACGTTGCAGCGCCGCAAGGCGGTGCAGTCGGTGAGGCGGAGGAACGACCGCAGTCTGTTCAGAGGTATGCCATTCAGCGTTTTTTTTCTGCGCTGATCTGCCGGTTCCGGTTTTCCGGGGAGAGCAGATAGCCCTTGCGGACCATGTCATCGACCGCTTCGAGGATGCTTTGCATGACCGGCATGAAGCTCATGGCGAGTTCCTGCTTGATCTTGCTGCACCCGTACCGGATGGATCGTCCGATGTGTGTGCGGATGTAGGTTCCGGTGTCCCTCGGCTGTGTCCAGGAGAGGGCGGTCAGGAGCGCTGTTCCGATTTTTCCGGTAAGATCCTGTTTCGGCAGGGGGTAGTTCCGGTACCCCGAAAGGTTCAGCAGTTCCACCAGTTCGCGCATGTGCATGAGGCCTGCCGAACACAGGTATCTGCCGCTTGCTTCCCTGGTTTCCATGGCGAGGATATGTGCCCTTGCCGTGTCGCGCACATCGACAAATCCCCAGTTCATGTCCATGATACCGGGATAAACGCCCTGCATGATATCGCGGATCATGGCATTGGTGGTGTTGATGCCGGGCCCGATCGACGGTCCCGTCACCATGGCGGGATTGATCGTTATCAGGTCGAATCCCGGTTTTTCCCGTGCAATGAATTCCCAGGCCGCCTTCTCGGCGAGGGTTTTCGAGTAGTGATAGGGGTGCCGGACGAGCGACGAACGGGTATTCCAGTCACGCTCCGTAAACACTCTTGTGCTATCGGGTTCATCGGTTATCGCCGCTACGGACGAGGTCAGAACGACGCGCCTGACGGTACCGGCTTCACGTGCAGTCTCCATGACTGCTGCGGTGCCTTCGAGCGCAGGTGCTACGAGTTCTTTTGCAGGGTTTTTTACATTGATTTTATAGGGGCTTGCCGTGTGAATGACATATTCACACTCCCTGAATGCCGGTCCGAACGATTCTTTTCTGAGCAGATCGGCTTCAAGAAGCTCGAGGTTGCGTGCCGCTCCCGGAAGGTTCATGAGAAAATCGTATTGCCGGGGGTTTTTCCTCACGGTTCCTCTTACCCGATAGCCTTTTGCAAGCAGCTGGCTGATGATGTGTGAGGCAATAAAACCGGAAGCGCCGGTGACGCAGAAAGGCTTTTCTGTGATCATAGATGGTGTTTGCTGACGCAGTTTGATCGGCACGCCCCAAGCCCGTCGTCAGGGTTCTGTTGTACAACCCCTTTCGAGGGAGTGCCGGCCGGCAATGGTTTCGGCTTTCTTTTTATGTGCGTTGAGAATGCCAGGGAGATCGAGGCGCTGGACGAAACTGACAAGGATCGGTGGAGCAAAAAAGGATGGTTTCAGTTCCGCTTCGTAGTGCAGCAGAGTCCGGTTCTCCTCCGCGCAGGTGCTCAGTATCCATGCGCCCCGGTATACCCTGAAATCGCCGCTCAACTGCTCGAAATCGATTCTTTTCAGATAGGTTTCCCTGACCTTAAGGCGGAAATTAACGGTTTTTTCAAAAAAAAATATTCCGGTTTTTCCGGTCTGATCGAGGATGATTTCATTGCCGTTCCGTTCGATGAGCTTGCTGAAAACCACCTTCGGCAGGGTTTTGCAGAGGTTGTCGTAATCAGTCAGTGCCGCCCAGACCGCTTCTGGCGGTGCGGTGATGCATATCCGGCCACTGACCCCGATCACATCTTCGGGAAGGAATGCAAGGTCAACAAGAATCTCTCTCTGCTGCAGTTGCCGCATTTCTTCCTGATTCGGGACGATTTGTTCGCTCTGCGTCATCTGCAGATTACAGGTTTCGTCGAGGGTTTGTCTGGTGAGACGGAAAAAAGAGCCCGAACTGCCGCACTGACATTGCCCGGGCGGCCGGTTTTCCGGTCAATCGGACACCAGACGGTACGTGCCAGAGCAAGCGTCTTTCCGTCCACGGCATTGATAATTTCGGTATGGCGGTCGAAAGCAAAGCGGGAAGCCGTTCCTGTCCATGTTTGAACCCTGAGACGGTCTGCGGCCAACGCCGGTTTTTTGTATTCGATTTCATGACTGCGGACCACCCAGAGCAGCCTTGCATGTTCTTCGACGGGTGCGATGGCTTTCCAGTGCGCGATGGCGGCGTCCTGAACCCAGCTCAAATACACCACGTTGTTAACGTGGCCGTGCATGTCGATATCTTCCTCCGAGGCTGTTACGCCGATTTCAAAACGTCCCGTATCGTTTTCCATGATTGCGCTTCGCGGTTTTTTTTAAAATAAGATTTCTCTGCTATAAGCCGAGCGATAAGGGGATTTTCCTTTCCGTTTCTTGCATGGTGAAAGGAGAATCGTTACCATTGATTGCGGAGGCTGCGGCGTTCATGCATCCGATTGCACGTTTCGGGAATGTCCGGCTGAAACAGATCACGCAGATTCCGGAATTTGTCCGGAGTTCCATGATACCGTTTCGTTTTCCCGGGGATTGCGAAAAACATCATTGATACCAGTCAATCTTATGCTCTCTTTCCTTATCGCGGTCGTTTTCGGTCTTGTCCTACTTGTCTGGAGCGCCGGACGCTTCGTTGACGGCTCAGCCTCCGCCGCCAGGCATTTCAGGGTGCCGCCGCTGCTGATCGGCATGGTGATCGTCGGATTCGGTACCTCCGCGCCTGAAATGACGGTTTCGGCGATTTCCTCCTTACAGGGGAATCCGGATATTGCGCTCGGCAACGTGTTCGGATCGAATATCACCAATATCGCGCTTATTCTCGGTCTGACTGCATTGCTCAATCCCGTAGCCTTCCACTCCCGCGTGCTTCGCAAGGAGCTGCCCGTCCTGACGCTCATGACGGCGATCGCTGCATTCCTGATGTCCGACGGTATGTTCGGCAGGCAGGATGCCCTGCTTCTGCTCGTGTTTTTTGCCCTCCTGATGGGATGGTCTCTGTGGGAGGGCATCATGAAGAAGAACGACGAGTTCGGCATCGAAATGGAGAGCGAGCTTGAAGAGCATCCGATGCAACTCGGCAAGGCACTCCTGCTTGTCGCCGCAGGACTGGTGCTGTTGCTGGTGAGTTCGCGCATGCTGGTCTGGGGGGCTGTCGGCATTGCCGGAGTGCTTGGCGTAAGCGATATCGTGGTCGGTCTGACCGTGGTTGCTATCGGCACCTCGCTGCCCGAGCTCGCTTCTTCGCTTGCCGCCGCCCGGAAGGGGGAGCACGATATCGCACTCGGCAACGTACTCGGCTCGAACCTGTTCAACATTCTTGCCGTTGCCGGTGTCTCCGGAACGATCTCTCCTTCAGTCATAGACAAGGAGGTTTTTTCACGCGACATCGTGCTCATGCTGCTGCTGACCGTTTTGCTTTTCGTTATCGGTTACGGTTTCAGGGGAGAGGGTACGGGCAGGATCAACAGGATCGAAGGGGGGCTCCTGCTGGGGGGGTATACCGTCTATACCCTCTATCTTGTCGCCACAAGCGTGGGGTAGGGAAGCATCTTCCTGTCAGCAGACCTGAAAGCTGCCGATGGAAAGCTTTTCGAGAAACCCTTCCATTCCGTCCAGTTCACTTTCGATAATCGCTGATGCCTTGCGGCGGATCCGGCCGAAACCGGTTCCCGGCTCAGGAATGATACAGGCAGAAGCCGCAAGCGGCTGGTCGACCGGGCTGCCGATACGGCTGCAGAAAAAAACCGTCACCTCTTTGACGCCCGGAACCTCCCGGTGAATGCGACAGGCCGTTTCCCGTGCAAGCACATTGTAGATTTTTCCGACATGACTCACGGGGTTTTTACCTGCGGCGGCTTCAAGGCTCGATGGCCTGCCGAACGCGATCAGTCCGTTTACCCGGTTTCCCCTGCCCACTTCACCCCCGTCGGCTCCTTCCGCCGAAGTTCCAAGGACGGTGAGATACATGCCCCCCTCTCCTCGTTCGGGATCATCCAGAGCGTTGATGTGCAGTCCGATGGTTTCGAACGAGCGGTTCCGGTTCAGCAGCCACGTTTCGAGGTGTTTCCCGACAGCCTGTTTTCTCCTGAAGTACATGTCGGTGTCTTCGAGGAACCGGTCGACAAAAGCCACGGCAATGGTCAGGTCGAGACTTGTGCCGTTACGGCAAGCCATGATTTTTATATCTTCGCCGGTTTCGGGGAACATGCTTTTGAAGGCGGGGGAGTTCAGGTACCGTTCGGTGTCGAGTACCACTGATTCGGTCTCGCTCAGGGGGGCGAACCCGACACCGACCGATGTGTCGTTTGCCCCGATAACCTTACGGGAGAACGAATCGCACAGTTCCGCAGAACCCGGCCTGATTTCATGCTGGAACACCACGTGCCGTTCCGGATCGACAAACCGCAGGTTGGCAGCTATCCACTCTCTTGCTGCGGTTTCGACAATGTCGTGAACAGGAATCGCCATACCCTCCCACTCCAGGGTGGCCCGGTCTCCCGTGATGATGCGCATGGGTTCGAGCACGAGGCCGCCTCCAGGCCTGGTCACGGTTCTTCCCGCAACCAGCAGCCCCTTGTCGAGGTTGTGGTGCAGGATTCTTCCGCACCGCAGAAGGTACTCGCTCGAGAGCCGGATGCAGGCGGCTTCCATGACGCTGTCACAGATGGTGTCGGGATGTCCTTTCCCCTTGCGTTCGACCAGCTCTGCCGGCAGTTCCGAAACCGACGGACCCCAGGCCTTTTCGACAAAGATATGCTTCATGATGCAGGTGTTTTCTTTACCAGAACCTTCTGATGAACGGTTTTCGTTCGGTCTGAGCCGGAACAGGCGGGCTCTTCCTTCTTTTCTTGGTATATTGTCTGCAACAAAATCGTTACCCATGAAAATCGGAATCTCCTGTCACCACACTTACGGCGGAAGCGGTGCAATTGCCGCCGAACTGGGCAAGGCGCTTGCCGGACGCGGCCATATCGTTCATTTTTTCAGCCAGGCTGCTCCGTTCAGGCTGGGGACGTTTTCGAGGAACATCTTTTATCACGAGGTCGAGGCCATGCACTACCCGCTTTTCGAGTGCCCCTTCTATTCGCTTGCCCTTGCCTCGAAGATCGCCGATGTCGCCTATTACGAAAAGCTTGACGTGGTTCATGCCCATTACGCCATACCGCATGCACTGAGCGCCATGCTTGCACGGCAGATGCTCGAGGACAAGTGTGCCGAAACCCGCTGCTTCCGTTTGGCCACCACGCTGCACGGTACCGATATTACCGTGGTGGGCGCCGATCCCGGCATGCAGGATGTCGTGCGCCTTGCCATCAACAAATCGGACGGTGTGACTGCGGTGTCGGGCTATCTGCGCGATGAAACCCGGAGGATGTTCACCCCGAAAAAGGAGATTTCGGTGATTCCGAATTTTGTCGATACCGCGCTCTTTTCGCGCTCACCCGATCCGGAGATTCGCCGGCAGCTGGGGCTCCTCGGAAGCGAAAAGATCGTGATCCACATTTCGAATTTCAGGCCGGTGAAGTGCATCGGCGATATCGTCAGTGTGTTTGCCGCCCTCACGGAGCATATCGACGTGACGATGCTCTTTGTCGGCGACGGTCCTGAGCGGGGCGCAGCGGAAATCCGTGTGCGTGAACTCGGCATTGCCGACCGGGTGCGTTTTCTCGGCAAAATCGACGATATCGTTCCGTTGCTCTCGCTTGCCGATCTCATGCTGATGCCGAGCAATGCCGAGTCGTTCGGTCTTGCGGCCCTCGAGGCGATGGCTTGCGGGGTGCCGGTGGTGGCTACCGACGCCGGAGGGTTTCCCGAGTTTATCGTATCGGGCGTTCACGGTTACCTGCTTCCGCCGGGAGACATCGGGGAGATGACCGAAAAATCGCTGCTGCTGCTTCAGGACGAAGCCCTGCATCAGGCCTTTTCAGCGGCCTGCGTCCGACAGGCAAAGCGTTTCGAAACCTCACTGCTTGTCGAACGGTACGAGGCGTTCTACTCTGAACTGATCGAAGCGTCCCGCCCCGGCTGAAGGGTCAGTAGCGTTTTGTGGAAAGCAGGACGCTGCGGTACTTCTCGAGGTTTTCCAGCACTTCGCCGGTGCCTCTGGCGACAGCGGTCAACGGCTCTTCGCTGATATGCACGGCAAGTTTCGTTTCCTCGTTGATTTTCTTGTCGAGTCCCTTGATGAGGGCGCCGCCGCCCGCCAGGAAGAGACCTCGATCAAGAATATCTGCGGAAAGCTCCGGCTTGGTGACTTCGAGACTTTTCTTGATGGAGATGATGATCTGGCTGATCGGCGTTGCGATGGCATCCCTGATGGTGGGGGAATTGATCTCACGTTCTTCAGGAAGCGCGGTGACCAGGTTCCGGCCCCGCACCGTCATGGTCAGTTCCTTGTCGAGCTTGTATGCCGAGGCGATCTTGATCTTGACATCTTCGGCGGTGCGCTCTCCGATAGCGAGATTATAGGCTTTCCTGAAATGGCGTACGATGGAATTGGTGATGTCGGTCCCCGCGACGCGAAGCGATTCTCCCGAGGCGATACCACCGAGAGAAATGACCGCGATTTCCGTTGTGCCACCGCCGATATCGACGATCATGTTGCCCATGGGCTCCTTGACGTCGATGCCGATGCCGATGGCAGCCGCCATGGGTTCGGCGACAAGGTAAACTTCCTTGGCCCCCACATGCTCTGCCGAGTCTCGAACGGCGCGTTTTTCAACTTCGGTGATGCCGGAAGGAATACCGATCACCATTCTCCGGATACCGAACGAGAACTGGGTTTTGGTTTTATTGATAAGGCCCTTGATAAGCTCTTCGGTTGCCTCGTAATCGGCGATCACACCATTTGCAAGCGGTCTTATGGTAACAATGCCGGGATGGGTTTTCTCATGCATCAGGAGAGCGTCATGGCCGATCGCCACGACTTTTCCCGAGTTCCGTTCACGGGCTACAATCGATGGTTCATTAAGGACGACACCTTTGTCGCGGATATAAATCAGGGTGTTTGCCGTGCCGAGATCGATAGCGATGTCCCGGAACAGGCTGCTGAAAAAGCTCATGTTATCAGTGTATCTAGATGTGGTGTCATAGTGGCTTGGAAAGGCGGCAGTTCAGGCTATATTCCAAGGTTTCATCTGAAAAGATCAAAGTACTTCAACGGAACTTTTTTTTCAAATGAAAAGCATGTTGTCCGAATGACTTTTTTTGACGGGCTGCTGCCTCGTGACTCATAAAACGCATGGGCGGATGGTTTTGATAAACAGGGCTATTCGCTACATTAGCAGAAACCGGGACAAACGGCTTGCCGGCATATCCATGAAACATCAAAAGCGGGACTGAAACTGTGTTGAAAATCTACCGTTATGATACCGACAGCGATGCGCTGAAAAAACAGATAACAAGAAGCGTGGTTTTCGAACCGGATGTCGAACGTGCCGTCAGGGATATTGTCGATGCGGTGCGTACACAAGGAGATTGTGCGGTACTTGACTTTACCGACCGGTTTCAGGGAGTCAGGCTGCAGGAGATGAGGGTTTCTCCAGGCGAGATACGCAAAGCCTATGACGCCGCCGACCGCTCGTTCATCGAGGTGCTTGAGGAGGCTTACCGGAACATCAGCGCGTTTCATCGTCACGAAGCGGAGAAAAGTTTTTTCTATGAGGGACCGAACGGCGTGATTCTCGGCCAGCGGGTTACGCCCATGGACAGGGCAATGCTGTACGTGCCCGGCGGAAAAGCCGCTTACCCCTCTTCGCTGCTCATGAACGCAGCTCCTGCCCAGGTTGCCGGTGTCGGAGAGATTTTTCTCACCACTCCCTGCGACAGCGAAGGGAATGTGAGCAACCACATTCTCGCTGCTGCAGCAGTTGCCGGTATCGAACGGGTCTACAAGCTCGGTGGAGCCCAGGCGGTTGCGGCGTTCGCCTATGGCACCGAAACCATTCCGAAAGTCGATATTGTCACAGGACCGGGCAACAAATATGTTGCGCTCGCCAAAAAGCAGGTGTTCGGCCATGTGGCCATCGACAGTATTGCGGGGCCTTCCGAAGTGGTCATCATTGCCGACGGGTCGGCCAATCCAGATTTCATTGTGCTCGATATGTTCGCCCAGGCCGAGCATGATCCCGATGCATCGGCGGTACTGATCACCCCATCCGAAACCCTTGCCCTTGCAGTCAGGGATGCGGCCGGACGCAGGATCGGGGCCATGCTCCGCCGGGAGGTGATAGCCGAGGCGCTTGCCTCCAACGGGGCAATCGTCCTTACCGGTTCCCTGGAGGAGGCATGCCGGGTTTCCGATATGATTGCGCCGGAACATCTCGAACTGCATGTTGCAAGCCCCTGGGACGTGCTGCCTGCCATCCGGCATGCCGGAGCGGTTTTTATGGGGCCGTATTCGTGCGAAACCGTCGGGGACTATTTCGCTGGTCCGAACCATACCCTCCCGACCAGTGGCACGGCGCGATTTTTCTCGCCGCTTTCGGTGCGCGATTTCATCAAGCACACCTCGATCATCTCCTATTCGGCAAAACAGCTCTCCGTCTGCGGAGAGAAGATCGCCTCCTTTGCCGATTATGAGGGACTTCAGGCGCACGCTGAAGCGGTTCGTGAGCGGCTCCGGCAGTTATGAAGGTCAGCGATTTCGATTACAGTCTGCCGGAGGGGATGATTGCACGCTATCCCCCATCCGAGCGGGGTTCGTCACGATTGCTTGTGCTCGACAGCCGGACGGGAGATATCGTGCACAGCCGGTATGCGGCGCTCGATGAATTTCTTCGCGAGGGGGATCTCCTGGTGCTCAACAACAGCCGGGTTGTCAAAGCGCGGATGTTTGCCTCGAAAACTACCGGCGGCGCAGTCGAACTGATGCTGCTTGAAAAACACGAGGGGGAGCAGAACCTCGTGCTCTATCGCGGGAGGCTGAAAAAAGGCGACCGGCTTCTTGCTTACGGCCATGAACTGGTGGTCGTTGAGATTGCCGGTGAGGGACAGGCTCGCCTTTGCGCACCGGCAGGAACCGATCTGCCGTTGCTTTTTGAACAGTATGCTGCGATTCCAATTCCTCCCTACCTGAAGCGGGATGCCGAGGCGATCGACGCCGAGCGTTATCAGACGGTTTTTGCCGAGCATTCCGGCTCCGTGGCGGCTCCCACCGCATCGCTGAACATAACCGAAGGGCAGCTCGAAAAGCTCCGCCGCAAAGGTGTCGACAGGGCGACACTGACCCTGCATGTCGGATTGGGCACCTTCCTTCCCATAAGGAGCGAGCGTTTCGAAGATCATGTCATGCACAGGGAATATTACGAGATTCCCGCCGTAACCAGGGAAAAGATCCGGCGGACAAAAGTTTCCGGAGGAAGGGTGATCGCCGTGGGTACGACCGTCACCCGTACGCTCGAGCATGCGGCATCGTTGCCAGGTTGGGGTTGTGTCGATGAGGAGATGCGGGGTGAAGCCGATATCTTCATCTATCCGGGTTACCGGTTCCGGGTGATCGATCTTCTCCTGACCAATTTTCATGCACCCCGTTCCACGGTGCTGATGCTCACTGCCGCGTTTGCCGGAAAATCGCGTCTTCAGATGGCCTATGATGAGGCGCTCGGTAAAAATTACCGGTTTCTCAGCTACGGCGACAGTATGCTGATCGGCCCCGACATGCTCTCTGCTGTGCATAACTCCTAAAATAGTTCGGCGCGATCCCCGGTGCCGGTTAAGAAAGTGCGGTGGAAACGGTTTTGGTGTTTTTCCGCCGTTTTGTTTTCAAAAAAAGGTGTGCTATTATAACATTTTTGTCTTTTCTGGAGAAGACAGATCGTTTTTCCCTTCCATTCAGGATCGTTTCACGTAATAACCGTTTCAATCATAATTCGGGAGAACCCTATGAGTCTTGTCAGCCAATACCGAGCGCATACCGAAGAGAGGGCCCAGCAGGGCATTCCGCCTCTGCCGTTGACAGCAGATCAGGCACGTGCACTGATCGTCCTTTTGCAGCAGCAGCCTGTCGAGGAGAAAGAGTACCTGCTCAGACTGTTCTGTGAACACATCAGTCCCGGCGTTGATGATGCCGCATTCGAAAAAGCCGCATTTCTCGATGCCGTCATCAAGGGAGAGTCGGCTTGCGAGGTCATCACTCCGCTCGAAGCCGTCAGGATTCTCGGTACCATGCTCGGCGGTTACAATGTCAAGCCGCTCATCGATGCACTTGGCCATGCCGATAGCTCCGTTGCCGCCGAAGCTGCCTCGATGCTCAAGAACGTTCTGCTTGTCTACGATTCGTTCGATGCCGTTGCGAAGCTTGCCGCTTCCAATTCTTACGCCAGGGAGGTGCTGCGGTCATGGGCTGATGCCGAATGGTTCACATCGCATTCTGCGTTGCCCGAAAAGATGACGCTGACGGTCTTCAAGGTTTCGGGCGAAACCAATACCGACGATCTTTCCCCGGCCAGTGAGGCATTTACCCGCAGTGACATACCGCTGCATGCCCTTTGCATGCTCGGTTCGAAGATGGAAGATCCGATCGGCACCATCGCCGGGCTGAAGCAAAAGGGCCATCCGCTCGCCTATGTCGGCGATGTCGTCGGCACCGGTTCGAGCAGGAAGTCGGGCATCAACTCGGTGCAGTGGCATCTCGGCGAGGATATTCCTGCCGTGCCGAACAAGCGAACCGGCAGCGTGGTGATCGGCGGCATTGTTGCGCCGATCTTCTTCAACACCGCTGAAGACTCCGGTGCATTGCCGATCCAGGCCGATGTGACCGCCATGGAGATGGGAGACGTTATCGATCTCTACCCTTACGAAGGAAAGATCGAGAAGAACGGGGAGGTGATTTCGCGTTTCGATCTCGCGCCCAACACGCTTGCCGACGAGGTGAGAGCTGGAGGACGTATTCCGCTCATTATCGGCAGGACCCTGACCGGCAAGGCCCGCAAGGTACTCGGACTTGGCGAGTCCGATGTCTTTACCCGTCCGGTACAGCCGGCTGACAGCGGCAAAGGTTACACCCTCGCCCAGAAAATGATCGGCAAGGCATGCGGCCTTGCGGGCGTGAGGCCGGGCATGTACGTGGAGCCCGAAACATTGACCGTCGGTTCGCAGGATACCACCGGCGCCATGACGCGCGACGAGATCAAGGAACTTGCCGCACTGAGTTTCAGCGCCGATCTTGTGATGCAGAGTTTCTGTCATACAGCGGCGTATCCAAAACCGTCTGACATCAAGCTGCACCGCAGCCTGCCATATTTCATCATGAGCCGAGGCGGCGTCTCTCTCCGTCCTGGTGACGGTGTTATCCACACCTGGCTGAACCGCATGGTGCTTCCCGATACGCTCGGCACCGGAGGTGACTCGCACACCCGTTTCCCGATCGGGGTCTCCTTCCCTGGCGGTTCGGGGCTTGTGGCATTCGCCGGTGTGACCGGAACCATGCCGCTCAATGTGCCGGAATCCGTACTGGTTCGCTTCAAGGGTGAACTGCAGGAAGGCATCACTCTTCGCGACCTTGTCAACGCCATTCCTTATGTCGCCATCAAGCAGGGGCTTCTGACGGTCGAGAAAAAAGGCAAGAAAAACATTTTTGCCGGACGTATTCTCGAAATTGAAGGACTTCCGCAACTCAAGGTGGAGCAGGCGTTCGAGCTGAGCGACGCTTCGGCCGAGCGCAGTGCCGCAGCATGTACCGTACGCCTCGACAAGGAGCCGGTCATCGAATACCTCAGCTCCAACATCAGACTGCTCGAACAGATGATTGAAGAGGGGTACGGAGATGCCGGGACCCTGCGTCGCAGGATCGGCAAAATGCAGGAGTGGCTGTCGAATCCGGTGCTTCTGCAGCCGGATGCCGATGCGGAGTACGCAGCCGTGATCGAGATCGATATGAGTGCCATCAGGGAGCCCATTCTGGCCTGCCCGAACGATCCCGATGATGTCATGACCCTCAGCGAGGTGCTGCTTGACGAAAAACGGCCAAAGCACATCGACGAGGTGTTTGTCGGCAGTTGCATGACCAATATCGGTCATTTCCGTGCGCTTGGAGAGGTACTCCGCAATAAAGGCGTCGCTTCGGCCAGGCTCTGGATCGTGCCGCCGACGAAGATGGACATGAAAAAGCTTGTCGAGGAGGGTTATTACTCGGTGTTCGGTGCTGCCGGAGCGCGTATGGAGATCCCCGGCTGCTCCCTCTGCATGGGCAACCAGGCCAGGGTTGCCGACAATGCGGTGGTGTTCTCGACCAGTACGAGGAACTTCGACAACCGCATGGGCAAGGGCGCCCAGGTTTATCTCGGTTCGGCGGAACTGGCGGCTGTTGCTGCGCTGCTCGGACATCTTCCCGACAAGGACGAGTATCTCGAAGTCGTGAAAAAACAGCTTTCCGGCGACAAGGAAAAGGAGATATACCGGTATCTCAATTTCCACGAACTCGGTAAGGAGGAGTTACAGGTGCTTGTCGATTAAAAATCTTTTTTATGGCGGGATTATGAAATATTTTGCATATTCAGCCATACGGTGGGCTTTTGAAAACTCACTGTTTTTTTTAATATTCGTTAGCTGAAGAAGCTGTTTAATTACCAAAACAACAAAAACAACAATCGAGCGATGAAAAAACTTTTCATTTTCCTCTTCCTCTTGAGCTCAGTTTCCTTCGTTGGCTGTGCAAAAACTGAAGCACCTGCACCTGAAGCACCTGCAACCGAAGAAGCAGCTCCTGCAGCTGAAGAAGCAGCACCTGCAGCTGAAGAAGCAGCACCTGCAGCTGAAGAAGCAGCACCTGCAGCTGGTGAAGAAAAACCTGCAGAAGCACCTGCAGAAGCTCCCGCAAAATAAGTCTGGTTTTTCCGGTTTATTTTCAGGGAAGACAGTGCGAAAGCACTGTCTTCCTTTTTTTTGCCCTGATCGATACCTCGATGCCGCAAAGGGCTCCTTTCGATTCGGGCAGGCAATAGCCCGATCCTGGGGAAGAGAGATGTTTCGACATCGACAGAAAATCTTTTCCATGAGCCTGGCCCTGCCTGTCTCAGGGATGCAAGTGCGGTCCAGGCGCAAAAAAAGCCGGCACAGATAGCAGCCTGGCGCTCTCTACAAGAAACCGTTCCTGCAGGGCTTGCGTGACGCTCATGGAACTCCGTCTGCATGCATGTGTGCTCTCGTGTGAGACAGGGTTGCAAAAACGCGCTCCTCGCTTCTGCGCCAATCCACCGAACGAGCTTGTGCAGAAAGCATACCGTGAGGTCTGATTACCCTGACACCCCGGTTATTCCTTCAGAAACCACCTCCCGGAAGCTTCGACGCCTGCGTGCTCTCCCATGCTTCATCGGCCGGAAAAAACGGATTCCAGGGTGATGGCTTATCATGATTCATGCGGGAAAACAGGAATCACCCTGACAGTGGTGAAAGCATCACCCGGTATCGGCCGATAGCGGTGTCGAAGGGGGCTCCGGCAACTGCGGCGGCTTTTCCGGAAATGCCGAATGCCGCGCCATCAGGGTCGTGCATGCATTCGCATCGTGTTTCTGCAAGACAGAACCGGAGTGGAATGCAAGATGTGGCTGAATCCGGTAAAAGGATGTCAGGATACCATGAAATAGCATTATCGGATATGGGTGTTCTTTCAGGATTTAAAGCAAAACGTGCATGGCGGCACCATAAACCGAAAAAGGAGCTGCTCAATAAAA
The DNA here is from genome assembly GCA_016866305.1 of Chlorobiota bacterium. GTDB lineage: Bacteria > Bacteroidota > Chlorobiia > Chlorobiales > Chlorobiaceae > Chlorobium. The sequence goes on from VGMX01000006.1 coordinate 109,105, forward strand.
AAAATAAAAGCACTTCGTGTTTGACGAATGAGTTGATACTCTCTTTGCATGGATGTCGTATTAGCCGTCATGCACGAATTCTTGCTTTTCAATGCTGAAACAGCGTTGTTGCCCTTGCTGCCGGGATGAGATGATTGAGAATATGAACCCTGATAGGGATTCTGGAGACAGCATGAGCGACAGCAGGAAGATCCTCATTAAATGCTTCACGAAGATGAACGGGCGGTGAATTTGTCTCCCGGGTGTTGATCGCTCTAAGTCAATACAAGATATCAAAATAGACTGCATGGTACTTCTCCTTTGCTTTCTCATGTCATTCAGGGAGCTTCTGAAAGGCACATCCGGACATCGATATTGCGTCATGGAAAACCGGGTATTCTGTTGTCTGCGTGATGAAATAGAGGGACAGTCATTTGGAGAAGAGTGCTTATCTGAAATTGCAATAATCATTTAGGAGTGAAACGATTTAATGTTTTTAGAAACCTGCACGGTTCATGTTAAGCATGAATAAGAGAGAAGGTGATAAGAACGTATGCATGATTTTGCATCATAATTTTTTTGAATAAAAATTTTTTTACATTACACTGTTAATTATATCAGCTTTTATTAACAACAAGTACTTTCACTTATGGCAACAATTTCAGATTTACAGGCACAGATCGACGCATTACAGAAACAGCTTGCAGAAAAGCAGGCTGAAGGCAAAAGACAGGCCATAGCCGAGATTCTCGAGAAGATGAGCGAATTCGGCATCACCATCGAAAATCTGCAGAGAAAAACGGTTCCGGGTAAGGTTAAGGCAGTAAAAGCCGTCAAATACCGGATGGAGGATAAAACCTGGAGCGGAAGAGGTCCGAAGCCTAAATGGGTGAAGGAGATCGAGGAAAGAAGGGGTAAGTTAAGCGATTACCTTGTTGCCTGATTTTCGGTAATTGTATTTGATAGCAAGAAAAAAGGATCACAATTACAGTGGTCCTTTTTTTATTCCCGGGATTATCTATGGGATTGATTTTTCTTGCGCCATGATCATGCCGCCGGCATGCCGCCGGCATTCCGTCAAATATCCGGGCATATATCTTGTGATGGTTCTTTCCGGCAGAAGATCATCGGTGGGAATTGAAATGGGAAAACAGTTTTGGAAGGAAAATGAAAAAACCTTGCAACATCATCTGATGCAAGGTTTTTTCATGCTGAGGAGCCAGGACTCGAACCTGGAATTGCCTGATCCAGAGTCAGGAGCCTTACCAATTTGGCCACTCCTCAATAAAGAGTGGTACACCCGAGAGGATTCGAACCCCTAACCTTCTGATCCGTAGTCAGATGCTCTATCCAGTTGAGCTACGGGTGCAACAGTGTAGCGTGTACGGGATTCGAACCCGTGATCTTCGCCTTGAGAGGGCGATGTCCTGGGCCACTAGACGAACACGCCATGATACTGTACTCCAAAACGAACCCGACATCCATCAGGAGTGGGCCCTGTAGGACTTGAACCTACGACCCAGCGATTATGAGTCGCTTGCTCTGACCAACTGAGCTAAGGGCCCTCAAACCTTCGCTTTAGAGGCTGTTAATATAACTCTTCGGAGAGAATTAGCAAAACAATATTCATCTTTCCGGATCTTTTTTTCAGATGAACTCCTGGTACTTCTCTCTCGATATTTCCGCTCCGAGCCCGGAGAGTTTCTCTTCTATTTTTTCGTAGCCCCGGTCAAGGTGATAGACCCGAAGTACTTCGGTAACGCCGTCGGCAACAAGCCCGGCAAGCACCAGACAGGCTGACGCTCTCAGATCGGTTGACATGACTTTCGTGCCCGAGAGTTTCCGCGGTCCATGCACGACAGCTTGGTTTTTAAGGATGTCGATATGAGCGCCGAGGCGGTTGAGCTCCGGAATATGGTTGAACCGTTCGTGATAGACCTTGTCGGTAATCCTGCTGACCCCCTCGGCTTGCGTCATGAGGGCGGTCCACTGCGCCTGCATGTCTGTCGGAAACGAAGGGTACGGTTTTGCCGTAACGCTTGTAGCCCTGAGTGTTTCCGGGCTTTCGAGCGTCACGCTCTG
>VGMX01000007.1 GCA_016866305.1 Chlorobiota bacterium
TAAGCCCTTTTCCGGAAAACTGGTGCTGAGAATGAGCCCGGAACTGCACCATAAAGTCTTTATCAAGGCTACAAAATCAGGTAAAAGCCTGAACCGATGGATTTCCGATACTCTTGAATCGGCATGATCTTTCAAGCCGTTATTGCAAATTTTATTAGGTGATCAGGGACGTGACTGAAATCATGAACTTGCAATGACCAGAATGCAGCGTTAACTTTCTCCGATACAAACCAACCAGTAGAGGCATGCCGAGAGGTCCAAGACTCGATTCGCCGGGCACGTTGCATCATGTGATTATCCGGAGGATCGAAAAAAGAGAGATCGTTGCCGACGATAAAGATAGGGGAATATTCGGAATGGGGAGTTCAGGGACGCAGAGGATCTGATGTGGGGTATTGGAGACAGGCGTGCATCAATCCAGATGATCATGCCGCAATCACCGGATGGTCGAGTTTTTTGCTGGCATATTTCAATGCCGCCAGAATATCCTCTTTTTCAAGATCAGGTAATTCCTCGAGTATTTCATCCTGATTCAGGCCTGCGGCAAGGAGGTCAAGGATGTCGATTACCCTGATTCGCAGTCCACGGATGCATGGACGCCCGCCGCACTGATCAGGGTTGATGGTAATCCGCTTTTGCCACTCGTTCATATCAGTCAAGCCGATTTGTTGTTTTTCCGGGGTATCTATGACAAAGTAACGAAATGGTTTGTTAATCGTTCAAATCAGAAGGGCCGCGCTATGGGAAGGGTGGCTTAGGGACGTCATTATGCAACACAAATAACTATACCGGGTGATGGCTGCAGCCGTAAGCCGGTGTTCGGTATTCAGGAAGTTTTTTCCGGGACGTGATCGGAGCGTTTTCAGATGCAGTCGGGATGGTGTTCTGTAAAAAAAAGATATTTCTTCGTTGAAAGGAGGGCGATCTGTTCAGTGAGATCGGTTTGGCAATGAGGTTGACTGCAGAATGGATCAACGGGCAATGAATGCTTTCGCTGTTTTTTTTATCCGGTATTTTTCTTATGTTCAGTACTGTTCTTTCGTCGTAGCTGGTGCCGGTTTAAAAGCCGGAGAATAGGGAAGTACGTGAAAGTCGTACACTGTACCCGCAACTGTACAACGGTATACTGCTGAAGTCATTCATGGCCACATGCATGAGGGCAGCAGTCGTTTCAGGTCACTGCATCGTTTTCCGCCCAGGAAAACTGCGGGAAGGCCGGAACGGAGACAAGCCGTGATAGTCAGGAGACCTGCCAGTTATTTTTGCATTTCAAGATCGGACTACGGGTTATAGTCGGGGCAAAGCTGTACTTCATTTGCATTGCTGACCGTTTTGATCTTTTTGCAGGATACGATTCATGGATTTACCTGAACCGGCGCGGCGCGTTTTCGTCCTTGTCGCAGCGTTCGTAATTCCTGAAAAACGATTCCTGGAAAAACAGGTCGGCGCTGCTCGAACCCTTATGCGCTGCCTTTCTAACCCCTGTCAGTTTATGTATTTCTCAAACTGAAAACAGGACAATCAATGATGAACAAAAAAGTATGCCTGCTTGTGCTGGCCGGGCTGCTCTGGAGCAAGGGCCTCCTTGCCGAAGAGACGACGAAAAGCTTTACCGGCAGTGAGCTGGTTGTCACTTCGAGCCGCGTCGAAGAGGAGAAGAAAAGCGTTACATCCAGCATTACCGTTATCGGTAAAGAGGAGATCGAGGAGTCTCCGGCAAAGGATCTGGGTGAACTGCTTGCCGAAAAAAGTATAGGCCATATCCAGAAATACCCCGGCACCATGACCTCCGTCGGTATCCGCGGGTTCAGGACCGAAACGCACGGCAACGACCTCATGGGCAAGGTGCTCGTGCTGCTGAACGGCAGGCGGGCCGGTACAGGGAATCTTGCGAAACTTTCGACCGGAAACATTGATCGTATTGAAATTATACGGGGGCCTGCAGCTGTCCAGTACGGTTCTGCGGCAATCGGGGGTATCGTCAATGTTATCACGGCCAGGGGCGAGGGGATGCCATCGCTGTTTTTCGAACAGGAGCTTGGAAGCAACCAGTACACCCAGTCGTCCGTTGGCGCAAGCGGAAAGAGCGGGAAGGTCGATTTTTCCGGTTCGGTTTCCCTGTCGGAAATGGACAGCTATAAAACAGGAAAGGGAACTGAATATGCGAATACCGCATACAGCGACAGGGCGGTCGGCAATGTGCAGGCAGGCTTTGAATTTCTGCCCAATCACCGGATCGGAGTGATATATAATTATTTCAACGTCGGAAAAGCAGGCTCGCCTTCCTATCTGAGCCAGGTCGATTCGGATGCCTATACCAGTCAGAAAGCATACTCCACCGATGTTGTCTATGAAGGATCGACCGCCGACCGGCGTTTTTCCTGGATGGCACGGTATTTCACCGGCAGGGACAAGTATCTGTATGCCGATCCAAGCAGTGAGTATACAAGCAAGAACAAGGTTGAGCATAAAGGAGCCCAGGCGCAGGCCACCTATTCCGGCGAGGCGCTCAGGCTTACAGCCGGAATGGACTGGATCAGGTATGATCTCGAATCCACCCTTGCTCCGCTATCTTCGGGGTACGAGAACCCTGCCTGTTTCGTTCTCGGCAAATACGGGTTTCTTTCCGACAGGCTTGTCCTTACCGCAGGTCTCCGTTATGACTCGTACGATGTGACCATTGGAGAGGGACAGGGTTCTTCACAGAGCGCCGATAACCTTTCCAGACAGGCCGGTCTTGCCTGGAACCCGAGTGATGCACTGAAACTGAGAGCATCCTACGCAGAGGGTTTCAGAATGCCTTCAGCAAGAGAGCTGGTAGCCGATTTTTATTCATGGGGTACCCATTATGTCGGCAATCCTGATCTCAAACCGGAAAAGAGCCGGTCGTTCGAAGCGGGAGCTGAGGTGAACTACAGGGACATCAGAACCTCCCTGACCTGGTTCACCACCGATTTCCGCGACAAAATCCAGTCCACTTCGACAGACGGGAATATGACATGGACCAATATCGGCGGGGCGACGGTGTCCGGAATTGAAGCCGAACTCTCCTGGGTTCTGCATCCTTTCGGTCCGGAGTGGAAGGTAGAGCCTTATGTCAATGGCACCTGGCTGACGGAATATCGTGATGACGAAACCGGTGAAAAACTCACCTATACCCCTGAATTGTCAGTGACTTCAGGCCTCCGGGTTGCCGACAGGCGGGGTTTCAGCAGCGTTTTCAATTTTGCCTATACCGGGGAGACACAGGTCGAGAACTGGGAAGACTGGTCAGGAGATGTGGTTGCAAAAGGAGGGTATACGGTGGCAAATCTCTCGGTTTCCAAAAAATTCCTTATCGACAAGGCGCGCAAGCAAGGTCGGGGTCTGACGCTTCGCTGCACCGTGGAAAACCTCTTTGACCGCGAATACCAGTATGTCAAGGGATATACCATGCCCGGCCGTACGTTTGTTGTTGGTATAAGGGCTGATATCTGAAGATTGAACAGCGATGAATACAGCAATCACTGAAGCAGAGCGCGAAGCGCTGTACAAGGTCATGTACAGCCGCCGTGACGTGCGGGGACAGTTTTTGCCGGACCCGGTGCCGGACGACGTGGTCGGGCGACTGCTCGATGCGGCGCACCACGCTCCGAGCGTGGGGTTCATGCAGCCGTGGGATTTTATCGTCGTCAGAGATTCTGCGATCCGGCAGGAGATTAAAGAGGGGTTCGAAATCGCCCACAGGGAGGCGGCGGCGATGTTTCCGGAAGAGAAGCGCGAGACCTACTCGGCCTTCAAGCTCGAGGGTATTATGGAAGCTCCGCTCGGCATCTGCGTCACCTGTGACAGGACGAGGAGCGGCGAGGTGGTGATCGGGCGCACCGCAAACCGCGAGATGGATCTTTACAGCTCGGTCTGCGCGGTGCAGAACCTCTGGCTTGCCGCACGGGCTGAAAATCTCGGCGTTGGATGGGTGAGCATCATCCATCACGACCATGTGCGCAGGGTGCTCGGCATTCCGGAGCATATCGTTCCGGTTGCCTGGCTGTGTGTGGGTTATGTGCGTTTCTTTCACGAGACTCCGGAACTCGAACAGGCCGGATGGCTGCCGCGCCTTGAGCTTGAAACACTTGTCCACCACGAAACATGGTAGAGCGAAAGGCAAGGGCCATAGCGGTGTTCGGCACGGCTTCGGATGTCGGCAAGAGCGTTATCGCCACGGCTCTCTGCAGGATTTTTCGCGATGCGGGGATCGACGTGGCGCCCTACAAGGCGCAGAACATGTCGAACAACTCCGGCGTTACGCCTGACGGCTTCGAGATCGGGCGCGCCCAGATAGCGCAGGCAGAAGCGGCAAGGGTCGTTCCGACAGCCGACATGAATCCCGTGCTGCTGAAGCCGAATTCAGATACCGGCGCGCAGGTGGTGCTGCAGGGAAAGGTGTGCAGCACCGAAACGGCAAAGGGGTATTTCAGGGATACGTCGCTGTGGGCAGCGGCTGCCCTCGACAGTCTCGAACGGCTGATGCAGCGCCATGAACTGCTGGTGATAGAAGGCGCGGGTTCCTGCGCCGAGATGAACCTGTACGATCGTGATTTCGTGAACTTCCGCACGGCAAGGGCCGCGGGAGCATCGGTGGTGCTTGTGGCCGATATCGACCGGGGCGGCGTGTTCGCCCAGGTTGTGGGGACACTGGCAGTGATTCCCCCGGAAGACCGCGCTCTGGTGAAGGGGGTGATCGTCAACCGGTTCCGTGGCGATATCGAGCTTTTCCAGGGCGGTGTGCGCATGCTCGAAGAGATGACCGGTGTGCCGGTTCTTGGCGTGGTTCCGTATTTCCGGGGCTTTTCCATCGATGCCGAAGATGCTGTGCCACTGGCTTCAAAGGTCGATCCTTCAGGAGAGCCCGAAGAGGGAAAGACCGGTGTGGCGGTAATTTACTTTCCGCACATCTCGAATTTTACCGACCTCTCGTCGCTGGAACAGGACGCGACGGTCGAACTGCACTATCTGCACTATCCCCGCTCGCTGGACGGCTACAGCATGCTGGTGTTGCCGGGGTCGAAAAACGTACGAGGTGATCTCGCATGGCTCCGTTCGCTCGGCTGGGAGGAGCGCATCCGGGAGTTCAGGGAGCAGGGCGGCCTTGTCGTGGGTGTGTGCGGAGGGTACCAGATGCTTGGCCGCTCCATTGCCGACCCGTCGGGCGTGGAGGGTGAACCGGGCATAAGCGCTGGTCTCAGCCTGCTCGATTGCGATACCGTGCTCGAGAGCGAGAAGTGCCTCTGCAACGCTTCGGGGATACTCGACGATGCGGACGGGGTGAAAAGCCGGGGCTACGAAATTCATATGGGACGTACGGCGCTTTCTCATGGTACCAGACCATTCATGCGGGTGATCAGTCGAAACGGAAAAGCCGTCAGTGATGCCGATGGCGCTGTGAGTAAAGATGGCAAGGTAATCGGCACCTATTTCCACGGCATTTTCGATGAGCCGCAGGTGAGGCACCGGTTTCTCACCCTTGCCGATCCGGAGTATCGTCCGTCACGGCATGAGCATGGCATCGAGGAGAGCTACGACAGGCTCGCAGGCCATGTCGCCGCGCATCTCGACCTTGAAAAGCTGTATGCCATGATCGACAAGCCATTCGTCAGCCGATGAACAGCCTCTATCACCACAGGCACGGGGGTCAGGTTGAACCGGGAGACGATCGGCGCCAGTTCCTCGATTTCAGCGTGAATATCAGCCCGCTGTTTCCGTTTGACGCTCCTCCAGCCATCGATCAGGCAGCAATGCAGGCCTATCCCTCGATAGACGGCCGGGGTGTCCGGGAGTTCTATACACGCAGGTTCGCTCTTGACGATGCATCGGTTCTTGCCATGAACGGGGCTATCGAGGGAATCTACCTCCTGCCGAGGGCGCTCGGCATCCGGCGGATACTTCTGCTCTCTCCCTCTTTTTACGAGTATGGCCGGGCGGCCCGCATGGCCGGCGCGGAAACAGGAGCGCTGCAGCTCAGTCCCGAAGAGGGGTTCGCCCTTCCGCCGATCGGGAAACTTGCCGATGAGCTTGACGGGTTCGACGCCTTTTTTCTGGCCAATCCCAATAACCCGACCGGTACGCGGTTTCCGCCGGAAATAACCATGGCCCTTGCAAGCCGTTTTCCCGACAAGTGGTTTTTCGTCGATGAAGCGTTCGTCCAGTTTCTTCCGGATTTTCCTGCCGTGTCGCTGATGCAGGCGGTGCAGGCGTTCCCGAATATCGTTGTCGTGCATTCGCTTACGAAATTCTATGCCCTGCCCGGCTTGCGTCTCGGTGCGCTTGTCGCCCATCCCGATACCATCCGGAAGCTTTACGATTTCAAGGAGCCCTGGACCCTCAATGCCGTCGCCGAAGGCGTCGCGCGTGAGCTTGCCGTATGCGAGGGGTATGAAATGGCGCTCATGGATTTGATGACCTCGGAACGATACCGAATCGTTTCGGCTCTTTCGGAGATGCCGGAGTTGCACGTAGCCGGAGGAGCTGCGAATTTCTTCCTCATCGAGTGGCGGGGCGGGTGTTCAATCGACCTGATGTTCGCGCATCTTTTGCAGCAGGGCATCAGGGTACGTGACTGCCGGAACTTCGCCGGTCTTGAAGAGAAGTATTTCAGGTTCGCCATCCGGACGCGGGGGGAGAACGACGTGCTGCTCGATGCCTTCCGTACCGTTCCGGAAATGACGACGGGGGGTTAGAAACGGTATGGCGAAACCTGAATACATGCTTCTTGCTGCTTTCCTTTGCGACCTGCTTTTCGGGGATCCCCGCTGGATGCCGCATCCCGTCAGGGGCATTGCGTGGCTGGCATTCGGAGCCGAGAAGGTGCTCAGGGCTTCAGGCATGCCTCTCCGGGTCGCAGGCCTGCTCTGTGTGCTGGTTGTCGTGGGCGGAACGGCAGGTGCGGCATGGCTTTTCATCGAAGCTGCCGGACGGCTGCATCCCGTCATGGGGGTGATAGCGGGAGTTGTCCTGCTCTACACCTCGTTTGCCGTGAAGGATCTCGGAGACCATGCCCGTGCTGTGGGCGATGTTCTTGCACTGGGCGATCTCCCTCTCGCCCGCGGGAAAGTCTCCCGGATGGTCGGGCGGGATACCGCAGGCCTCACGGAAGAGGGGGTCGCACTTGCCGCTGCGGAGAGCGTTGCGGAGAATACCGTAGACGGGGTGACGGCGCCGCTTTTCTACGGTCTGCTGTTCGGTCCGGTCGGCGCGCTTGCCTACAAGGCGGCGAGCACCCTCGATTCCATGTTCGGATACAAGAATGAACGGTACCGGGAATTCGGCTGGGCATCGGCAAAGCTTGACGATCTCTGCAACTGGATTCCGGCAAGGCTGACGGTGCTTGCTATCGCAATTGCAGCGCTTCTTCAAAGACTCAGGTTTTTTGATATCTTTCGGGCTGTCCGGCAGGGTGCGGGATTGCACGCCAGCCCGAATGCAGGATATCCCGAAGCGGCTTTTGCCGGGGCACTCGGCGTGACTTTCGGCGGTCCCCGAAGCTATGGCGGTGTCATGCACGATGCTCCATTGCTCGGACTTTGCCGTGAAGTCTGCTCTGCCGCTACGATCAGGAACAGTGTTTCGCTCATGCGGTTGACTGCGGTTGTCTTTCTTGCTTCCGGAATCGGCGTGAGGCTGCTGGTGCGGCAGATACCATGATGCATAAACCAAAGAAGGGGTGACAGATATGAACAAGCGCAGAATTCTTCTTTTTACCGGCAACGGAAAGGGAAAAAGCACCGCGGCTTTCGGGATGCTTTCACGAGCTCTCGGGCACGGCATGCGGGCAGCGGTGATCCAGTTTGTCAAATCGGACGATGCGGTAGGGGAGCAGCTTTTTTTCGGGGCGCTCGATGGTGTCTGCTGGCGTCAGTTCGGCAAAGGGTTCCTTCCCCGCGATCCCGGGAGCCCGGCTATGGAGGCACACCGTGCCGCTGCTCGCGAAGGCCTCGATGCGGCACTTTCCGCTCTCGCTTCTTCAGAGTATCAGTTTGTGCTGCTCGATGAGGTCTGTTTCGCGCTCGGCCATGGGCTGATTCCTCTTGAACCGCTTGTCGAAGCTCTCCGCAGCTCCGAAGACGGCAAGATCGTGGTGCTGACCGGCAGGAGCGCTCCGGAAGCGCTGATCGAGGCGGCCGATACGGTGACGGAAATGAGGCTGGTCAAACACGGCTACGAAGAGGGGATTCCGGCACAGCAAGGCGTGGAGAACTGAGCCGAACATGGGATCTGATCGAATTTGCACCGACAACCGCTTTCCCTCAAGGGGACGAGGCAAAGCAAGGCTGAAGCTGCTTCTTTTTCTGCTGTCAGTTCCGTTGCTTTGTGCCTTTTCGCTCATGCTCGGCCCGTCGGGTATCGGATTGCCCGACATGTCGCAGCCGGCCGGAGCCTCCATCATGGCGCTTCGTTTCGGCAGAATGCTGATGGGACTCTTTGTCGGTGCGGCGCTTTCCGCATCCGGCGTTGTCTTTCAGGCTCTGTTGCGCAATCCTCTGGCTGAACCTTATGTGCTTGGTGTCAGCGGGGGCGCGGGACTTGGCGCGACCGTGAGCATCCTGGCAGGCACTTCGCTTGCCATGCCCCTCAGTCTTCCTGTCACGGCTTTCGTTTCCGCCGTGCTGACGCTCATGACGGTCTACGGTATCGCGAGCCAGGGATCGGGCGGTTCGCCTTCGGTCTACAGCCTCATTCTCAGCGGCGTGATCGTCAGCGCGATCTGCTCGAGCCTCATCATGTTCCTGGTTTCGACGGCAAGCGTGGAAGGGCTGCATAACGTGATCTGGTGGATGCTCGGCAACCTGCAGCCGGTCTCTTTGCAGCAGCAGTTGTTTTCTTCATCACTTGTGCTCTGCGGGATCGCCGGTATCTGGCTGCTTGCAAGCCGGTTCAATGCCATGACGCTTGGACGTGAAATGGCCCATTATCAGGGCATCAATGCCGGGGCAGTGATACTTGCCGGACTGCTGCTTGCAACGCTGCTTGCCGCTACGGCGGTATCGATGGCCGGTATGATCGGTTTTGTGGGACTGATCGTGCCGCATGTCATGCGGGCGATGTTCGGACCCGACCACCGCAGGCTCGTGCCGCTTGCCTCGCTTGGCGGAGGTGCTTTTCTGGTGCTTTGCGATGCGCTTGCCCGCACGGTGCTTGCCCCGGTCGAGATACCTGTAGGCGTGGTTACGGCTCTGGCCGGTGGTCCTTTTTTCCTGCTGATCCTGCAGCGCAGGATGAAGCAGGCGTGGAATTAATGAAGATTGCGGGCAGCTACAGGTCCGTGCATGTCCGTGTCCGTCTGTGATGGTCCCGTGTTCCCGCTTACAGCGAACGGTTTTTCAGATTACTTTGGACTTTTTTTCTTATGATCGAACAGAGATCGGCAGAGAGTCCGGCGCTTGCGTTCAGGGAGGTCTCTTCGGGATACCGGGGCCGGGAGGTATTGCACGGGGTGAGTTTTTCCATTGCCGAGGGAGAGTTCGTTTCCCTTATCGGCCCGAATGGCTGCGGCAAGAGTACCCTGCTGAAGACTGCTGCGGCGCTTGTCAGGCCTTCATCCGGTTCGGTGCTGGTGTACGGCCGCGATGTCCGCCAGCTCAGGCACGCCGAAAGGGCCTCGCTGGTCGGTGTTGTGCCGCAGAAACTCGAATCCCCCATGTCTTTCAGCGTTGGAGAACTTGTCATGAACGGGCGGACAAGTGCCATGGGGCTTTTTGGCAGACCGGGTCCTGAGGATGAGGACATTGTCGAACGCGCAATGATCTATACCGATGTACTGGACCTGCGTGACCGGTATTTCATGGAGCTGAGTGGCGGCGAGCAGCAACGGGTCGCGCTTGCCATGGTGCTTGCGCAGGAGCCCCGCATCGTCATGCTCGACGAATCGATTGCCCATCTCGATATCAACCACCGTCAGGAGGTGCTGCAGATCCTCATGAACCTCAACCGCGATCGGCAGATGACCGTCGTGCTTGTCAGTCACGATCTGACGCTCTCGGCGCAGATTTCCGATCGTCTCCTGCTGCTGCATGCCGGACGGCTTGCCGCGTCCGGAACACCCGGGGAGGTGCTGAGGCCGGAACTGCTCAGCAGAATCTACCAGTGCGATCTTCAGGTACACAAGGATCCCTGGAACGGTGAACTGCAGGTGACCGGTGATCTTTCCCTTCTCCGGCACCGGAAGCCGCAGGGCAAGCGGGTGCATGTCATTGCCGGCGGCGGCAGCGGCATCGAACTTTACCGGAGGCTGCTGCTCGAAGGGTATTCGGTAAGCACCGGAGTGCTCAACAGGCTCGATTCAGACGCTGAAGCAGCAAGGGCGCTGGATCTTGAAGTGGTACTCGAACAGCCTTTTTCAGCCGTTTCGGAAGCTCGTTGCCGTGATGCATCAACCCTTGTCGAGTCTTCCGTTGCGGTTGTGGTTGCTGAAGTGCCTTTCGGTTCGGGCAATCTCATCAATCTCTCTCTCGCCGAAGAATCATTGCGGCAGGGAAAGCCGGTATTTCTTGCAGCAGGCACTGGTTCGCGTGATTATACGGAAGGATTGGCAGCAGAACGGAAGACCGATGAACTTGTCGCCCGAGGCGCCCGCATCTGGAGTTCCGTTCATGAACTGATTCCACTGCTGCAGCAATCACTGCAATGATGCAAAACCGGACGCATGAAAAAACGTTTTCCCTTTCGTTTCGGGACCACATCGTATATCATTCCCGCCGATATCATCCCGAATGTGAAATTTCTCTCCGGCAAGGTTGACGATATCGAACTGGTATTGTTCGAATCGGACGAGTTCAGCAACCTGCCTTCTTCTGAAGAAATGTGCCTTCTTGCCACACTTGCCGCAGGGGCTGAGCTGACCTACTCCGTGCACTTGCCGCTCGATGTGTATCTGGGGCATCAAGACCGTCGCGAACGCCTGCGATCGGCAGAAAAATGCCGGAGAATCATCGAACTCACCCGGGGATTGCCGAAATCGGCTTATGTCCTGCATTTCGAGGCGGGGCCGGGTATCGATATCAATGCGTTTTCCGTTTCCGAACTCGACAGGTTCACCGGTGCCCTGAACGATTCATGCGCCATGCTCCTGCAGCAGGTTGAGGTGCCTGCTGTCCAGATTTGTGTGGAAAATCTCAACTATCCCTATGAACTTGTCCTGCCAGTTGTCGAGGAGTACGGTTTTTCCGTTACCCTCGATGTCGGGCATCTCGAACATTACGGATTTCCCACCGGAGAATACCTTGCTAGGTTTCTTCGCCGCGCCAGGGTGCTGCACATGCACGGAACGAGGCTCGGGAAGGATCACAACTCGCTGGCCTGCATGAAAGCCGAAACGCTCGATATGGTGATGCGTGCGCTTGCCGATGATCCCGTGCAGGAGCGAGTCTTCACTCTCGAGATTTTTTCCGAGGAGGATTTTCTCAGTTCGTGCCGGACAATGGAGCGCTTTTTGCAGTGAACTTTCCTTTTCCCCGTCAGAGCACTTACGGGAGGGTGAGGTCGATATCGAAAAGGAAGTCGTTCCTGATCGTGAAGCTTCTTTCCCTTGTTTTTCCCGTTCCCGTGGTTCTGATGATGTAGGTTCCCGGTTTCAGCCTGTCGATGCGGTAATAACCGAACTGGTCTGTTGTCATGCTTCCCGCAGCAGTGCCGGAGGGATCCGTGACCTCGAGAACTATTCCTGAAATGCCTTTGCCCTGGAGGTCTTTCAGGCATCCAGCAACACCGTATTCGGCATAGACGGGAATGTTGACTTCGGTAACGGCCCCGTTGCGGACCTCCGCCTTGACCGATTTCCTTGCAACATTCAGTTCGAGTGGCAGTTTCTCGGTGTCGATATCGACGGTGTAGATGCCCGGCCTGAGGTTTCCCACGAAAAAGGTTCCGTCAATCTGGCGCTGTCCGAGTTTTCTGCCATTGAGGAGAATATCGACATTGTTGATGTCGGAAGACCCCAGCCGGGTATCGTTCATGATGTCAAGTGATCCTGCCAGACCTCCCCTGGTGTGACTGATTGCCGACCGGTTTATCGGATACGTTTTCTTCCTGGAAAAACCAAGGTCCCAGGTAAGCGTGAAGGCTGCGTAATGCCTGGCTTGGGTATCGATAATGCTTTCAATAAAATTTTCCTCTGTCTCAAGCTGGTGGGCGTTGTTCATATTGTAACTGTACTGCAGGCTGAAACGCAGTCCTGCATCGATGAACTTGCTCCATGATGCGGAATAGCCGAATTCTCCGTCCGAATGTGAAGCTCCGAGCCGGACAAGGTCGAAACGCGAGCCTGCAGGATACCAGTCGAGATAGATGCTTGAAAGATTGTCCCTGGTTTGCGTTGCATAGGAGTGCATCATCCTGCTGATGAGCGAAGGGCTGATATCGAAACGCCAGTCGCCGGTCAGGGTTTTCTTTTCGTACACAATCGACACGTCGCTCTGGCTGCCAAGGCGCAGTGCGGCTTCGTAGCGGTACTTTTCATCATCGTCGGGTATTGCCGACAGCATCAGCCAGGGCGAAACCGTCCAGTAAAGGCCGGGCAGGAAAAACTTGTCAACCGGTTCATTTCCGGTTCTGGAGTAACGGCCGTACAGCAGAAGATCGAACGGCTCGAAAATACTCGTTGAAAAGCGCAGTGAATGGTCCTGTGTCCGTTCGGTGCCTTCAGTGGAAAAATTGTCCTCCTTCAGGCTGGAAAGGACGGCCATATCCCATTTTTTCCCGTGTCCTTCAAAGCGCAGCTCCGTTCCGTACCTGTCGTTTGAGCGAGCGCCGAACAAGGCGGCAGCCCAGTTTTCTCCAAAGGAAAATACCGTTCCGGCCATGATGTCAGGGGAGCCGTTTTCCCGGTTTGACTGGATCGCGCTTTCAAGGGTTATTCTGTTGCTGAGACCGTACTGGACATGTCCAAACCCTGTCAGCAGGTGCTTTTCACCGCTTTCATCAAGCGGGTTGCCGTTGACGCCAGCCCCTCCCCTGACAAGCAGTTCATGCGCGGGAAGGCTCCGGTTCATAATGGAAATGGTGTAGTCGAGTACGGCGAGGGGCTTTTCCCTCAGCGACCGCTCGTACAGGTAAACCCGGGTTTTTCTCAGGTCGCTGGTCATCCTGACATTGATGAATCTGAACCTTCCGTCCAGGCCGATTCTTTGCCTGGCAGCGACAATGCCGTCAAGCCGCAGTTCTGCAATCGCTGCCGGTGGGCCGTTTCCTTCGATTGTACGTTGTTGTGTGCGATCCAGCGACAGGAAGACATCGGAATCGCTGTACCGCTCGAAATCAAGCTGGTTGAGGATATTGTGGTTGTTCCATCCGAACTGCAGTCCAGTGAATTGCTGATCGTCGATGAGCGAATAGATGTCAGTCGAACCCGTGCCGAACCGGAGAGCGAAATGCCTGCTGAATGCGGTCCAGTGGTAGCGGGTCGGTACCAGTGACTCTTCCGGATCACCTTCCACCGTGATATCCCATACTCCGTCGAGGATTCTGCCTCCGGCTTCCAGAAAAAGATTTTTTTCCGGTTTTTTCTCGAAATCCCAGGTGATTTCCGGTTCAAACCTCAGGAAGGAGAGGGAGCTGTTCGGGGCCTCGATATCGGGCTTTACGGGTTCGGCTTTTCGTTGCACCTCAGTGCTCCCGGGTCTCCAGGGGACGTCCAGCTCAATGGCAAACGCAGACTGGTTGAATCTTCCGGCCACCAGGAACGTTTTTTTCAGTTCCCCGAGCGAGATACAGAGCGTCTGGTCGATGAGTTTTACCGATCCGGCATTGAAGGTGATGATGCCGAGAGTGGTTTGATAACTGATCTGCCCCTGGTTCATTTCCGGGGCTTTCAGACCGCTGTTTTCGAGGAAGAGCGCAAAAGGTATCCAGTAGTCGTTTTCCCTCTGGAAGCAGAGCTGCGAGCCTGTCGATCGCCCGTTGAAGAGCACGTCAACGAGCATGGTCTCCTGCTGCGAGGTTACGGGTTTTTCGGATGCCGGGGGTTTCGGATTCCTGTCGCCCGCTTCTTCAGCCAGAACCTTCCCGGAGATGCCGTGCTGGCAGGTCAGGACTGCCAGCATGATTCCCCATCCCTTTATGGTGTGCATTCCGGAATGAACAATGCTGAATCAGCGGTTCAGGGGAAAGGTTCTTTCAACGGTTTTCCCGTCGATGCTGCCGTTGATTGCCAGAATGTAACTGCCGGGAGTTTTCGGAAAGGGAATCTGGGTCGAAATGGTACGGCGGTTTCCCGGAAGAACAGGCGTCTGGTTGATCTGGCCGGCAATGACCATTCCTGAAACGGGTTTTTCCTGTTTCTCGCCATCGGCATATTTCGCTGCAGCGGCTATTCCGGGAAATGCATCCTTTTTCCAGATGGAGTAATTCCCCTTGAGGCGGGTATTGACATTGCCGCTGTTCGATATGTCCGCATTCAGTGACGAAGCGCCCTTGTCGAATGCAAGACCGTTCAGTGTGCCTGCACGTTTGACCGGATCGGCATGGCCGTATACCCCGACACCGAGCTTGAAGAGAATTTCAAGTGCCTTCGTGTTGTCGGCATTTGCCGCAACCGGTTGCTCGATAAAGTAGATGATTGCACGATGTTCCCCAGGGTCAGGTTTTACGGTCGGCCTGATGGAAAAGCGGACGACCTGGCTTTTTCCGGGTTCAAGCGTAAACGAGAGGGGATTGATCAGCATCCAGCGGTCGAGCGACTGCTTGTCGGGAGGCAGCAGCTTTACCTCGTTTTTTTCGTCGAGGGTCCAGTTGTAGACTTCCACCTTGACGGTGGTCGGAGTCTTTTTCAGGTTGAAAATCCTTACCGATTCATTGACCGGATTCTGTCCTATTGCAAGCTCGAACATCGATGGCGCAACGCCGATCTGTCCCGGTGGAGGTTCTTCAGCAACGAGAAGGCATGGGTGCGCAGCGAGCGTCATGAACAGGAAGAGCAGCCGGACAAGGGGGTATTTCATGTTCTGAATGAATTGATGTTGACGTGTTGTCGATAAATCGTTTCCGGCGGTAACCGGAAATGACCGGTCATGCCGGAGCCGCAGGAATTCCTGCAGGCTTGTTTTTCAGGGTACCCGGTTTTACATGGTCGAGGCGGTAATGGTGTACTGTCCGCCGGAATGCTGGCCGGATCGGTTGGTCTTTGAAAAATCGAGGTCCATGAGGATGCTGCCGATGGTAGCCCTGCTTCTGGCGATTCCGTTCAGATCCGTGGTAATGGAAGCGCCGGTTTCACTGTTGTCGCTTACCTGGACGTTCGAAATGGTTATGACCGATTCTCCGTTCGAAAGCTTTTCCTTGCCGGCCGGCACGGTGACCGTCACATTGGCGGTGCCTTCTTTCGAGAAGCCTCGTACAGCCCAGACATTGGGAATGCGCACCTTCGTGGTGGTTCCGTCAAGTTCCATCTTTGCGCTCATGAGATTGCCTGCGGCAAGCTCTTCTCCACCGCTGGTATCGCCCTTCCATGAGACATCGAGCGTGTTTCCTCCCTCATTGAGCGCCTCGGACTCTGGCGTTGCAAAGTTGAGTGCAATGGAAGAGTAGTAGTGCAGGATGATGAATTCAGGGATATTTGCAGCAATGTCTGCGGTTCCGCTGCTGCTTTTTCCTGCAACGACAGCACCATCAGCCGGAACTGCTGCGCAGAAACAGAAGATGGCACCAAGCAGGATGCACTTGAGGTTTTTCAGATTAGTCATGGGGGTATGGTTTGGGGTTTACATACTGAAATATAACAAGTAAAAAAGTAACCGGAAAAGTCTGTTTTTACTTTTCCAGGAAAATCGGCAGGATTTCAGTGGATTTCCTGCCTTGCCAGGTGCTTGAGCTTTTTCAGGAAATTTTTTTCCGGAACCCGTACAACGGCTTCAAGTCATTGTTGGTTGCTTCAAACAGAAAAGCCTGCATTGCGGTGCAGGCGTTTTTCACTCGCGCCCCTCTACGGGGGTTTTTTCACTCGCGCCCCTGCACGGGGCTTGTTTGCTGATGATTCATGCGTTGATGGTATCGGATGCAACCTGCTCAGATGGTGGTGGCGGTGATGGTGTACTGTGCGCCGGTGTGCAGGCCCGAGCGGGTGGTCTTCGAGAAATCGAGGTCCATCTCGATGTTGCCGAAGGTCGCGTTGCTCCTGGTGATGCCGTTGAGCCTGGTGGTGATCGAGCTGCCCGTGCTGCTGTTGTCGCACCTTCACGTTCGAAACCGAGATCTCGGAGCCTTCGCGGCTCATGGTGCTCTTGCCTGCAGGAATGGCAACCTCGACCCTGGCGCTGCCGCTTGCCGAGAATCCCCTCACTGCCCAGACGTTCGAGAGCTTCACGGTGGTCTTGCTGCCGTCGAGCTCCAGTGCGGCGTTCATCAGGTTGGCCTCTGCCAGCTCGGTACCGCCGGTGGTGGTGCCGTCGAACGATGCGTCAACACTGTTCGAACCTTCATTCAGCGCTTCCGAATCCGGAGTGGCGAAGTTCAGGGTCACCGATGAGTAGTAGTGCAGGATGATGCATTCAGGAACCGTCACCGAAACGTTGGTGGTGCCGCTGGTGCTGACGACGGCCATTGCCGGGGTCGCCATTGCGATGGTGAGGATGATTGCTGCTGCGAGGCTCCTGATCTTGCTGGGGGTTGTCATGATGACTGCTCCGGTTACGTTGGGGGTCGCTTCCGCGAGTCTTTATACAACTACCGTGCCAGCATGAGAAGGCAGGGTTGCTCATGATTGCAAATTATTGTATCTAAATTGTTTACCGAATCACCCCGCCCATGACGCCCAGCCGCTCTTGCCGGTGTTCGCCGTCGCGGACGTGTTGCTGCCTGAGACAGTGACACTGTTCCTGATACAGTGAGACGATTGTTTCAGTCCGGTTTCACGGGGGCATTTGCGGCTTATTGCCGCTGCATCCCGGATATCACGGGGAGTGCCGGCTGCAGGTGACGCCGGCATGTTGCTGGTGTCGCAGAATCGATGAGTCAGGATGCAGTCAGCCGTTCATCATCCGGGGAGGCGCCTCTTCGTGCTCCCGGTGCATGAAGGAGCGTCATGAGTCAGGGGGCCTGAAGGATGAAGATGAAGGAAAGGAATGACGAACCGGAGGTTCCGGTACTCCGCGGGCAGGCAGGGGGTGCGAGCGCGGGTGTCAGTAATAGACAATGGTGATCTGGACCGTGCCGCGGTAGGTTCCCGAACGTCTGGCGGTGCTGAGATTGAGGTTCAGGTTGGCGTAACCGTAGCAGCGCCAGGTCGAGCCGCTGTATTTCGAACAGGTCACCGGCTGGGCGGTAACGGTTGCGCCGATGGTCGAGGAACTGGCGGTCAGGGAGGAGAGGGTGTTCTCGATGCCTCCCGTACCGAATATCCGGTAACTGGCATTGAAGGTCGGCCGGGATTCCGTGTTGTTGTTGTAGCTGTAATACCAGAGAAGGATGTTGTTGCGTACGACCGTGCTTCCGGTAATGACCTGGTCCAGACTCGGAGCCTGGCCGTCCACGTCACCCTGCCAGGTGACATCGGTACTGTAGCTGCCCTCACTGTATGCCGTGCCGCTCGATGAAAGCCCGAGTTCACCCAGGGCTGCCGCCGTCAGTGTGGTGGACGATGTGATGGTGAACGTTGCAGCATTTGCCGGCTTGCCCGTTATGGCACAAAGCAGCAGGAAGAGCAGGGTTATGAGCGGTTTGCCGGGGATCCTGCTTTCGGGGTGCTTCAGGAACGGTTCAGTGGAGACCGGGTGAATGCGGTAAAAACGGTACTTCATCGCATATGGAAACGGTTCGTGATTTCAGTTGCCCTGGCCAGGCATTTCCTCTGTTTTCCGGGGCAGGTGTACCGGAGCAGACCGTCAGGCTATATGGTTTCCGCTGTTATCTTGTACTGGCCGCCGCTATGCGTGCCGGCCATGTTTGTCTGTGAAAAATCGAGCGTCATCCGGACATTTCCGATGGTGGCCGAGGAGGTGGTCAGACCGTTCAGGCTGGTGTTGATGCTGGTGCCGGAATGACCGGCGTTGTCGTCGATCCGGGTCTGGCCGGCACCGCTGAGGATCGTTATTTTCGAGGAACCCGAGAGCATCTGGTTGTTGACCACGCTGATGGTGACCTTTGCCGTGCCCGTCGGGGAGAGTCCCCTGATCGCCCAGACGTTGGGTATGGTCATGGCTACCGTGCCCGGAAGCACATCCTGGATGGTGCTTGCCGACAACTGGCTTCCGCCGTCTGCTGCTCCGCTCCACTGGACGTTCCATGAACCGCCGCCGCCTTCGTCAACCGCCTGTGAATAGTCCTCGAACCGCAGGTTGAGTGCGGAGTAGTAATGCAGGATGATACAGTCGGGCAGGGTGATGGAAACCGTTGTGGAACCGGTTTTCGTTGCTCCCGATGCCGGTGACGGCATGCTGAGGACGGCAAGGAACAACGCGGAGAAAAAAGTGAGTCTCGAAATGGGGAATTTCGTGTTCATGAGCGTTTTCCCTTTTTATCGTTGGTTTCAATGCGGTTTTTCTGAAAACGCATTCTCCGGGATTCCGTACTGCTTTTATGGTAATCATGCACTATGGGGTACAGTGGTTCTTGTGAAAAGAACCTGTTGATAAAAGTTATGCAAAATTTCCGGCCATTGCAAAAACGCCGTATCCGGCGGGGAATTGCCTGTTGAAGGGAAATAGTTTGTATCTTGGCACTTTCAGGATTGTAACCATTTTCAGGAACATGCATTCCGAAGTTGTTTTCGTGACCGGTGGAGCGAGAAGCGGCAAGAGCTCCTTTGCATTGCAGTATGCGGAAAAATTCGCCAACCCTGTTTTTCTTGCGACGGCTGAACCTTTCGATCAGGAGATGCGCGATCGTATCGAAAAACACCGTATCGAGCGCAGAGAGAGATTCGTTACCATCGAGGAGCCGCTCTGTCCGGAGCGGGTGCTTGCGAATCTTCCTTCCGGTACCGGGGCGGTGCTTCTCGATTGCCTGACGGTCTGGGCCGGGAACCTCATGCACCATTTCGGGTCAACCCCGGGCGGCATCGAGGGAAGGGTGGATGCATTGCTCGATATCCTCCGAACGCCACCGTGCACCATCATACTTGTTTCAAATGAAGTGGGGATGGGTATTGTGCCTGATAATCCAATGTCTCGCATGTTCCGTGACCTTGCAGGTGGGCTGAACCAGCGAGTGGCGGCGGTTTCGTCGGAAGCCTGGCTGCTTTGCAGCGGGTTGCCGCTCCGGCTGAAATAGTCCGCGCAGGAGCGGTGGATGACAAATGCTTTCGACAGGAAATAAAAGAAACAAAACATACCATGTTCCAGCAGTTGCAATGCCTCCTTGATGCCGTCAAGCCGGTCGACCGGTCGGCGGCTCCGGAAATACAGTCTCATCTTGACGATCTGACCAAGCCACGGGGAAGTCTCGGCAGGCTTGAAGAGATTGCCCTGAGCTATGTGCTCGCAGCCGGGACTTCCGTCCCTGAGCCGCTGAAAAAGAAAATATGCTGTTTTGCTGCCGACCACGGGGTTGCAGCCGAAGGGGTTTCCGCTTTTCCTGCCGAGGTGACCCCCCAGATGGTCTATAATATGCTGAACGGCGGTGCTGCCATCAATGTGCTTTCCAGACATGCCGGTGCAGATCTCGATGTGGTTGATGTCGGGGTAAACCACGATTTTCCCGATATCCAGGGACTTGTCCGGAAAAAAGTAAAACCGGGAAGCGCCAATATTGCATGCGGTCCCGCCATGAGTGAAGCCGATGCGCTCGAGGCGCTCCTTTGCGGTACAGCCCTTGCCGTTGATGCTGCCAGGGCCGGATACCATCTTCTCGGAACGGGAGAGATGGGCATTGCCAATACCACGCCCGCAACGGCGCTGTATGCGGTTTTGCTTGGCATTTCTTCCGACACCATAACCGGCAGGGGTACCGGCATCGACGATTCCCGTCTCAGACACAAGCAATCGGTCATCAGCAGGGCAATCGATGTGAATGCCCACCGGTGCACCAGCCCGTTCGGGACTCTTGCCGCGCTCGGAGGCTATGAAATCGCGGCGATTGCCGGTTTCGTGCTCGGTGCGGCATCCTGCAGGATCCCTGTTGTCGTCGACGGATTCATCTCTTCGGCAGGCGCTGTCGCAGCCATGAAGCTGTGTCCTCCGTGCGGTGACTATCTTTTTTTCAGCCATCTTTCCAGCGAACAGGGCCATAAAACCGTCATGGAGCATCTTGGCGCACGGCCGATTCTCGATCTCGATCTGCGTCTTGGGGAGGGAACCGGTGCAGCTCTCGCCATGCAGGTTATCGAAGGTGCAGTGAAAATATACACCGGCATGGCGACCTTCAGTTCCGCAAAAGTCAGCGAAAGAGAGCCATGAGGGAGAACGAACGCTTCAGGGGCACGCCCTCACGGGCAGGGAAACGGTTTGCCGATGTCAACGGCCTGCAGGTACATTATCGTGCAGCTGGAAGCGGAACACCGGTTCTTGTGCTGTTGCACGGAAGTTTTCTCTCCATGAGAAGCTGGAGGCTTGTTTTCGACCGGCTGGCTGAACCCTTTACGGTAATCGCTCTTGACCGGCCTGCATTCGGCAGTACCGGCAGGCCGCTTCCGCTTTCCGGTCAGGTCAATGTCTACAGTCCCGAAGGGCAGGCCGATCTTGTTGCGGGTCTGCTTGAAAAACTCGGTCACCGGCAGGCGGTGCTTGTGGGAAACTCGACAGGGGGAACCATTGCCCTGCTCGCTGCCCTTCGCCATCCTGAAAAGGTTACCGGTCTTGTTCTTGCCGACCCGATGGTGTACAGTGGTTATGCAACCAGTGAATTTCCTGCGTGGCTCTACCCGGTTTTCAGGGCTGTTGCTCCCCTGGGGGGATTGTTTGCAACGCTCATGATCCGCATGGTTTTCAGCAGGCTGCACCGGACGTTCTGGCACGATCGATCCATGCCGGAAAATGAATTGCTCGGCCAATACCGGGACGACATGATGCAGGGTAAATGGGGAAGGGCCTTCTGGGAACTCCTGCTTTCCAGTCATAACCTCGATCTTGAAAAAAAACTGCACGACATTGCCGTTCCGGTGCTTGTCATGACCGGTGATCATGACCGGATGGTCAAGCCTGACGAAACGATCAGGCTTTCGTGCGAATTGCCCCGGGCCGTGTTGAAGGTGATTCCGGCATGCGGACATCTGCCCCAGGAGGAAAAACCCGAACTGTTCATGGCGGCAGTTTGTGATTTTCTTGCACAACAGTTCTGATGATGCTGTTGCAGACGGCAAGAGGACTCGTGACCGCACTGCGGACGCTGACGATACTCCCGGTTCCGGGCAGGGACGCGGAGCGGTTCAGCATGTCTCTCTACTGGTTTCCGGTTGTGGGGCTGTTTCTCGGAGGAGTGCAGGCAACGGTCATGTATGCACTCAGGCTTGCCGGATGGGTTGAGTTTGCCGGTTTTGCAGCGGTTCTCTGTGGTGTTCTGCTGACACGCGGCATGCATGTCGACGGACTTGCCGATCTTGCCGATGGCTTCTGGGGAGGGAAGAACCGGGAAGCGGCACTGCGCATCATGAAAGATCCCGCTGTCGGTTCATTCGGCGTGCTGGCACTGGTTTTCGTGATGCTCCTGAAATGGCTGGCAGCAACACGGCTCGCCATGTTTCAGGATTACAGCACCTTTGTTGCCGGTATTGTTCTTGGCCGGTGGGTGCAGGTCATCCTTGCCGCACTCATGCCGTATGCCCGAAGTGAGGGAGGAACGGCCCGGTCTTTCGTAACCGGGGCAGGAAAAAGCCATCTTGCTGTGACGACAGTGTGTTCGGTGCTGTTCCTCATCCTGCTCCCGCATGCAGCGGCAGCCCCGGTTGTCGTTGCAATCGTTTCAGCTGCGATGGTTGCAGCAGTCATGGCCGTGGTTGCCGCCCGCAAAATAGGGGGTGTGACAGGCGATGTGCTTGGTGCTTCCAGTGAACTGGCCGAATGCGCCGTGTGGGTTGCCTGCATGCTCCTCAGCCCCACCTCTTCCTGACGGCGGTTCTCAGCCGCAGGAAGAGGCCGGTTCATCCGTTTTCTGCCCGATTTCCTTGATTTCAAAGCGGTACCGGTCGATTTCAAACGATAAGCGCGGGTTGTCGTGAAAGGTGACTTTTCCCTGTTCGAAACGGATTTTCATCGGCACACTCACTTTTCTTTCGTCACCGCACACATTATGCTTCACTCCCGGTCTGAACAGTTCGCTCCGTTCATCAGGAAGCGATACCAGTATGGCATGATCGACGGTGCTGAGCGCCTCAAGGCTTCCATCCGGGGCGAGCTGTACGGAATTGATATCGCCATGAATGCCGTTCGGTTCGTTGTCATATGCGAGTACCGCTCCGATCGGGGTCTGCAGAACGGTTTTCTTCAGCGGTTCGAACGACCGGATCCGCCCGGATTCATAAAACGCGATCCCTTTTCTGACGGGAATCTCTCCAAAAGGTGTCGTGAGGGTCACCACCTGACCCGGCCAGAGGGTTATGCTTTTCAGCGCACCGCTTTCATAAAACTGCATGTTGATGATGCGAGCGGTCATGTCGCCGACTGGAGATGTTATGGTCGTTGTTTCCGACAGGGCGAACTCGTTCTGCCACGACCAGAACCCGCTGAGTTTTCCGTCAAGCGGGAATACTCTTTTGATGGCGCCGTTTTTATGGAACGTAACCAGTTCGGCCGGAAACCGGCCTGCAGGCGTGGATATGAGGGTTTGTGTCTGCAGGGCTATGGATTTCAGCGAACCATCCTTGTGGAAATACATGGGTTTGAGCGAACGGCGGCCCAGGTCTTCCGCTTCGTACTGGGGGACAAGCTCTCCGTAAGGGGTTTTCAGCACATTGTAGCTGGTGACAAGGCAGCCGTCGGTTTTTCCGTTCGAAAAGAGTGTCCGGAATTCCACTCCTTTCAGTTCTCCGTATCGGGTGATGACACTGTTCATGGCTCAGGGAAACATCTTGAGGAATTGCGTATTTCACTCAACTGATAACGCAATTATCGAGCCACATGTGGGAATGTTATTTAAGTATATATCTATTAAACATTTATGGAGATTATTTCCTGCCGGTTTCCCGACAGGAAAAACGACGAAAATGAAGGTTTTCAGAATTTTTCTACGCTCCTGTTGTTTTCAGGGCTTTTTGCAAGCCAATGGCAGATGGTCCGCAGCACGGTTTCAGGGGTATAGGGTTTGATGACGCAATCGTCAATGCCGAATTTTCCTGACTGTTCGAGAATTTCCTTGAGCGAATCGGCAGTCATGGCTACAATCGGGCAGCGTTTTCCCTCGGGCTCAAGCGCCCGGATTGCCGCGGATGCTTCAAATCCGTTCATTTCAGCCATATGAATGTCCATGAACACCAGGTCGGGTGAGTTTTCGGAGAAAACCGTAACGGCCTCTCTGCCGTTTCCGGCTTCCAGAATTGTTGCTTGGGGAAGGATTTTCGACAGCACCGTTTTTGCAAGCAGCATTTGGTAAGATTGTCTTCGGCAATGAGCACAGTGCATTGCAAACGGTTCAGGAAACGTTCCCCTTCCACGCCGTTTCTGCTTGCCGGCAACGCCTCTTTCGGTTTTTCCGGATCGATGAGCAATTCGATGAGTTGCGCCCGCTTTACCGGCTTGATCAAGGTATTGCAGTTTCCCGCTTCACGGGCTGCGCTGAAGAGCTTCGGATCATCCGTTGCATGGAACATCATGATAACAGGAGTGTCCAATCCGGTTTTTCCGCGGATTTTGCCTGCGAGTTCGATGCCGTTCCTGCCGGCTGCCGAATCGTTTGCTATCGAGAGCGAATCGAGCATGCCGCAGATCAGTTTGCGATTGCCGGAGTTGCTCTTAACCACGAGTATTTTTCCGGGGTTTGCCTTTATGCGACATTGTCCGGATGTCGCTCCGTTAAGGGGTGGGGGAATTTAAAGTCATTTAATTTTTAATTTAGGGATAATCAGGAAACATTGTCACGTTTTTTTGCATGAAAGGGGCAACGGCATCGATTATTTATTCGTTTGTTCAGCTTTCTCCGAAAGTATCTGCTCGACATCTGACGCAATGGAGAGACTTCGCATGAGATCGAGGAGATTTTGTTCGACCTTGATGTTCAGTTCGACGGGGCGACCGGCCTGAAAGTCGGGGTTGTTGCCTTTGAGCTGAATGGTGATGGCCGATTTGCCTTCGGGTTTCATGGATATGGAGGAGGTCATTCCGGCATAAAGAAAGTTCGATAACGCTTCATACGTAGTCCGGAGTCCCTGGTTTGCCGAGGCTCTCTCCTCGGGGGTGGTGGCATAGATGATCTGCCCGCCGGATTCGGCATTCATTGCGCCATCGATGATTTCGAAGCTCTGGCCGTGCATCCGTACCGGAATGGTGCCTCTGATTGTTCCGGTTGCATAGATTTTTTTCGTGCCCTGCAGGTCGAGCAGTTTCTGCAGGGGGATTTTTTCAAGCCGCAGCACGGTTTCGGCTTTGTTGACGGCCATATCGTACTCGACACGATCGATACCGGCTGTCCCGTCAAAGAAACCTGTCCTGAAGTCCGAAAGGGTTACCCGGTCGGGGTGGTTTCTGTCCTGCCACAGGTGAAGGGTGCCTTTGGGCGAAACCAGTTCAAGCACTCCCCCCTGTGTTTTCCTGTTCAGTTCCCGCAACGTGAAATCCACTACGGTTCTGCCGTCATAGCCACGGCTGAGCACGATCTCCGGAGCGGAGAACGAGTAGTTTGCAGTCTGCTCCGATGTTCTGAAAATGCGTTCGGCCAGGGTTTTCCCTGAAGTCTGCGGTGTGACGGTAACGGTGCCGCCGCCGGCCGACTTCAGCACCGCCTTGTCGATGGCGAATGCATTGCTCCGGAGAACCAGCGGCAGTGTGCCGCTTATGGCTCCTTTCATCGTCCCCCCGAATCCGCCGTGAAGCCTAACCCGTTCAAGTGCATTGATATTGTGCAGCCTGAGCGTCACGGGAAGTCCTTTGCGGTCGCTTCTGAACTCGACAGGATCAATTTTCAGGGTTCCGCCGAACGCTCCGGCTGAAAACCGGTTCAGCGCCGTATGCGTTGAACTGCCCTTGCCGTGGGCAAACGATGCGTTGATGTTGCCAAGCAGGGTTCCGCCTCCGAGGTCGAAGGTGAGCAACGGTCGGTTCGCTTTGTCGTAAAAGATTAATTTCGAATTTTTTGCACCTGAAATCGTGCCGTTGCTGATTATGAGCGTGTTCTTGCCGTATTGGAGGGGAAGGCGGCCTTCGACCGTTCCCGTTGCAAGTGGCGGTTTTCCCCTTCCGCCGCCCAGTCCCGGCAGGGAGCCGAGAGGAATGTTCCTGAAGGTCATTGTCGAAGCAATCCGCATGTCTCCTGAAGAGAGCCCTGTTTTTCCGTAGGTGAGCGGAATGCTTCCGGAGAGTGTGCCGCCGAACGTTCCGGTGCCTGCTCCATGGTATTTCAACCGGTCCGGAAGCCGGACGGCTTCGAAGTCAAGGGTCAGCATGGTTTCGTTCCTTTCCGGATCGAAGCGAAATGGCGATGCCCTCAGGTTTCCTCCGAAAAGCTCTGCCGAAAGACGGCGGACAGCGATTCCTGAATGATTTCTGCTTCGGCTGTTGATGGTGATCTCCGCGTTGAGGTTTTTCAGTGCTTCTCCCATGCCTTTTTGCGTGCCGATATCGACTGAAAACAAGGGGGTGTTTTCTGCACCGAGGTAGACGATTTTTGCCCCCGCTTCTCCCGTGACGGCGGCGTTGCGCACCATGACGGTTGAATCGCGGAACTCGATGGGAATGGAGCCGCTTATCCTTCCTGTACCGGTGATCGGCCTGCCTGAGTCGGAGTTGAACCAGGGGAGTTCGTTCAGGGGGATTTCGGCGAGCCTGAGGGTGAACGCTGTTTTCTGCTCCTTCAGGTCGTATTCGATCCGCTCGGAAAGAGCGTTCAGTCTGAAGAGGTCGATGGAGCAGTCGCTCAGGATGAGCGTACAGGGTTTCCGGGGGTCACGCTTCGAACCGAAAAGAGCCCTGAAATTACCGAGGGGTGCGGGATTGCCGTCGCTGTAGAGTTTTGCTATGGTGAGGGTATCGACAGGTTGCTGCCAGTTGTTTCCGGCGGCGAGAAAGACCCGGTAAGCGAGTCCCGAAAGCTGCAGCTTTTCCCTCCTGACCGTTGCGTCCCTGATGGCATAGGAGATGCTTGCGGGCTGAAATTCCCGCCGTTTGTTCTCCGGGTGCCGGATTTCAAGTTTCATGGTGATCCGGGCATTTCTGTCCTCGAACAGGAACCCTCCCGGATCGGGCAGAAAGCTGAGTGAATCCGCCTCCAGCGAGATAACGGTATCGAGATTCCGGGTGAACAGGGCTTTGAGCAAATCTCCCGTATTCCAGGAAAGGCGGCCACCGGAAACCGAGAGCGTGTAGGTGGTTGGGGTGCTGATGCACTGGTCCGGAGGTGAAATGAACGAAGCCGTCAGCTTCCTGAATCCTGCTCCGCCGGGGCCCGGAAGTCCCGTGCCGGAAAGCCGGACGCTAAAAGGTCTGTTCCGCAGCGCCCGGTCGATGAGCGACTGGGCGTACCACGGAAAGGCAAGCCATGCTGCCAGAAGCGCCACGATTGCTCCGGGCAGCAGCAGGAGAAGGATGCGCTTCACCCATTTCACGTTCAGGTCGCGGTTTGCCGCTTAGCCGGCTTTTTTCTTCCACTGGCCCTTCACCTGCACCCAGGTTCCGACAGGAAGACGGGTATAGATTTTCTCGAACATCATGCTGCCGACGACTTCGAGCGACAGATTGTTCTGTGCGGCTATTCTGGCATATTCGGCCCGTCGCTGGTTGTTGATGGTGCCGATCATCGATTGGGCGTCCGTTGCGGCTCCCGGCGGGACGGCAAGCAGTCCGTTGTCCACTTCTCCGGCCAGTCCCTTCGCCCTTGCGGTTTCAAGGTCGATCGCCAATGCCTGAATGCTGAGACCGGCAAACAGCATAAGTGCTGCCAGTGTCTTCAGTGCTCTTGCTTTTATCATGCTTCCAGTCATGTTGTTTCCCTCCTGTTTAGAATAACCCTTTTTTCGTGTCGAGCAGCGAGTCGAGTTCCCGGTCTACCTTCACCCTTATTTCATGATCGATCTTGATGTTCATGTTGATGACGATGGGCTTGTCCGGAGCTTCTACCTTCACCGTGGGACTGCAGCCGGCTGCAAGCGCTGCGGCGGTGACGACCGGGAGCAGTATGGCTCCGAGTACGGTTCTTTTTTTCATGGGTAATGGTTCTTGTTTGTGGATGAGCCAGGCCTAGAAATATTTCATGATCACGGTTACGTCCGTCTGCTGCCGATCCAGAGAAAACAGCGCCTCGCTGAAGCCCGGAGGACCGGTTCTTATTTTCGGGTTGTTGGATACCCCGAACCCCTCCCTGGGGATGCCGATAAAGGTTTTGTCCATTTTACCGTTGCTGTTCTCGTCATGCAGGACGCTGATGGCATAGGTGCCGTAAGGGATGTTTTCAAATGTTGCGTCATGCGACGTACCGGTTATTTTCTGGATCCTTCTGTCAACTGCCCGGTCCGGATTATCGGGAAACCCGTTTTTTGAAGAGAAAAGCAGTATGCCGAGCATGCCTTCGGGTTTTTTCAGGTTCCGGATGTATACCGTAATGCAGCCGGACTGACCGGGCGCGCATACCTTGGGTACGGCCTCGGCAGTTGCCGGCCTCGGGGGAGGCAGGAGAGTCAGCACCAGGAATGCAACAGTGGCGATAATCGTTTTCATGGAGGCTGAAAAGGTTGTTCAGGTTTCTGCGGCAGAGCCGCCGGTTTCATGTCTGAATCAGGGCCGGCCCGGCAAGTAACTTGCACTGTCAGGTCGCGGGGGAGTATCCCTGAAGGTAATGCGTGAATATACCAACAATTGAAAGTAAATGCTCAAATTCTTGCGGACTTCAGGAAAATTGATGATTTTCCCTTGCAGGAAAGAAAAGCTCCGAATCCTGCGGAACAGTTCCGTTACAGCAGCATGCATTGGGTATACCTTTATCTGGCGATTTTCTCCGAAGTCGTTGCCACCTCGGCCCTGAAAGCCGCCGACGGGTTTACCCGTCTTGTGCCATCCCTGCTTGTCGTTGCGGGGTACGGCTCATCGTTTTATTTCCTTTCCCTCACGTTCCGTTCCCTTCCTCTCGGAGTGGTTTACGCCATCTGGTCCGGCGTAGGAGTTGCGCTGATAACCATCGTCGGATGGGTCTTCTACCAGCAGAAGCTCGATGCCGGAGCATTTGCCGGAATCGCGCTCATCGTGGCGGGAGTCATCGTGCTGAACCTTTTTTCGAAATCCGTCATGCATTGATCGAGATGCATGACCATTCACCGGCTTCCTGCAGTTTTGGCATCGAGCATGAAACATTTCCTTCCTGCCGGATGTTCCCAGAACGTGCCGGCCTCTGCAACGGAAGGTGCTGAAAATTCAGCACAGAGTCTGAAGCGGTTTTCCCCGGTTATTTCATATGAATAAACATTGCCGGTTTCCGGATCGGTTATGCAGCAGCTGGCGTCTCCGGTTTTTATCAGCTCGCCGAGGCTTGCCGGAAGTTCGCCTGTTCGGGAATGGAAGAGATCGATGGCGGCAGCTATCTGCTGCAGATCTTCTGTCCGTCGAGCATCGAGTTTTCTCTTTCTTTCCTGAACCGGGGATCCGGCCAGAAACAGGCCGTAAATGACCGAAAAGGCCACGACGAACGACACTATGGCGGCAAAGCCCTTTTCGCGCACTTTCCGGATCATGGCATCCGTTCCTCCTCCCTCAATCCTCCGATGTAGTAAAGAAAAAGCGCTCCGGCTATCGCTCCGACAACAGCGGATTTCAGCACGAAACGGAGCGTGAGTTCTCCTCCCAGAAAATTGTACAGCAAGGAGATGAGGTCCCCGATGATGATGCCTGAGGCGATGAACAGGGTGATATAGGTCAGCCATCGCCTGATTCCGGAAGCTTTTCCTGCCGGCGTGCTGAGCAGTTCGCGGTTTATTCTTCGCGAAAGGGAGAGAAACAGGGGAAATGCGACAATCAGTGCGGAAACAGAACTGCGGATTCGGTCTCCATTCAGCGCATCCGTTATCCTGCCGAGCGCCGGGTCGGGAAACGCCCGTTCAATGAAGACAAAGAGCAGGTTTCCGAAATTGAACGCGCTGGTATACAGGGTTGCAAATAGCAGGAGATAAAAAAAAGCTTCGCGCGCAGACAGGGAGGGTTTCGGTCGGGGAACCGGCAGGGGGAAATCACACTCGGCATATCCCCCGAGTGCGCGCTCTACCTGTTCCTGCCGCCACCCCGCCTGAAGCAGCACGTTTCTGATGCCGTCACGGGAGATGCCTTTTTCAAGCGCCCTGGAGGTAAACTCCGACAGTTCGGCTGCGGCTTTATCCATATCGTTTCGTGTTCGGGTCTTCAGGTCTGGCGGAAACATTTTCTTTTTTCCATAATGGAGCGCTGCGGCTAATTGTTCCTTGATTCAACGGGATGCCCTCCGTCGTCGCCGGTCACGCTGATCATGCGAGGCAAAGGCACTTGTTTTCTGAATACAGCAGTACCGCCCTGTCGCCTTGTTGCGGCACAGCGGCTTTTTCCGTGAGAATTCCCTCTTGTTCGGAAGCGATTATTCTTTTACACTAAGAATGGCCGTAGCCGAAGGCAATGGTTCAGGCTGGCCGCATTCCCGGTATCCGGTAATTTTTATTCCTGCTGATATGACAACAGAGCAATTCGATTTTCAGCGAGATGTGCTTGAGAAAAGCCATGAAAAGCCGGTTGTCGCGGATTTCTGGGCGGAATGGTGCGCTCCCTGCCGCATGCTTGCTCCGGTGCTCGAAAGTCTTGCCGAAAAATATGCCGGTTCGTGGGAACTGGTGAAAATCAACACGGAGGAGCATGCCGATCTTGCTTCGCGCTATGGCGTCAGGGGCATTCCGAATGTCAAGCTGTTTGTCGATGGCGAGCTTGTCGATGAGTTCTCCGGCGCCTTGCCGGAATACCAGATCGAACAGTGGCTGAAAAAAGCCGTACCCAGTCCGTACACCAGGGAAATAACGATGGCCGAGGAGTTTGCGCGCAACGGAAAAAACGGCATGGCCATCTCCTTGCTCGAAGGTGTCCTCCAGAAAGAGCCCGGAAACGCCAGGGCAATTGCCCTTCTGCTTCGCATCCGGCTTTTTTCGGCCCCCGCAGAGGCGTTGCAGCTTGTTCGCCGGCTTGAAGGCGAACCCGAATATGCCGCTCTTGCCGAGTCTGTCGAGGTGATCGCACGCCTGCTTTGCCTGTCGAAAGACAGACTGCCCGAAGACCCTGTCCGTGAGCGTTACGCCGATGCCATCGGTCAGCTTGCGGCGGAACATTTCGATGAAGCCTTGAGCGGTTTCATCGATGTCATCCGTGAGAACCGCTCCTATGATGACGATCATTCGCGCAAGGCCTGTATCGCGGTTTTCAGGTATCTTGGAGAAGAGCACGAAATAACACGCAAGCACCGGAAGGCATTCGACCGGGCGTTCTACTGATCCTTTCAAGCCGCATGCCCATGCAGGATAAACCGAAAATCGTCATTGGCGTCGATCTCGATGGCGTGTGCGCGGATTTTTACGCGAGGATGCGCGAGATTGCCGCCGAATGGTTTGAAAAATCAATCGGGGAACTGCCGGAAGAGGTTTCCTACGGTCTCGGAGAGTGGGGCATACTCGATAAAAACCAGTATGAGAGCCTGCACCGTTTTGCCGTTACCCAGCGGGAGCTTTTCAGCAGTATGCAGATGATTCCCGGTGCAAGAAAGTACCTGCGCAGGCTTTCGGACGACGGGTATCGTATCCGGATTATCACGCACCGGCTGTTCATACACTATTTCCACGCTTCCGCGGTGCAGCAGACCGTCGAATGGCTTGACAGCCGCGGCATTCCGTACTGGGATCTCTGCTTCATGAAGGAAAAGGAGCAGGTCGGAGCCGATATCTATATCGAGGATACGCCGGACAATGTCCTTCAGCTTCGCGAAAGGGGACTTTACACCATCTGTTTCGCCAACAGCACCAACACTCACATCGCAGCGCCGAGAGCTTCGTCGTGGGAGGAGGTTTACGCAATGGTCCGGCAGCGCCCCTTCAGTCCGTGACGTAGAAACAGGCGAATTTCAGGTACCCGGTTTCAGGCATCGAAAGCAGGACCGGGTGATCAGGCGGCTGCGAGTTTTTGTGGATCATCCGGAGCTGTCTGCCGGCTGCAAGTGCAGCCTGGTGGATGGTTTCCAGAAACATCTCCTCCAATACATGATGAGAGCATGAAGCCGTTGCGAGGAATCCGCCGGGTTTGACCAGCTGCATGCCGAGCCTGTTGAGCCTCTTGTAGGCTTTCAGGGCGGTCGGCAGATTTTTACGGCTTTTTGTGAAACTCGGCGGGTCGAGCACCACGACGTCGAACCGCTCTTTTTCCTCCGCCATTCGCTGGAGCAGCGAAAATGCATCTGCCGCGATCAGGCTGAAATTCTCGAACCCGTTGAGCAGGGCATTTTTTTCGGCCCGTTTCAGGGTTTCTTCCGAAATGTCGACCATGATGGCTGAACGGGCGCCTCCATGAAGGGCATTGAGGGCAAATCCCCCATCGTTGGTGAAGACATCGAGGACATCGGCTTCCCGGCAGAAAGATCTGACAACTCTGCGGTTTTCCCGCTGGTCGAGAAAAAATCCGGTTTTCTGGCCTTCATACAGATCGACTTCATAGCTGATGCCGGTATCATGGATGGTCTGGACGGTTGCCGGGCCTTCACCCTTGACAAGATCCTTGTAAAGCGGCAATCCTTCGAGTTCACGCAGGAGCGATTCATTTCGCAGCACCATGGCCTCGGGCTGCAGCAGTTCATCGACAACCTCACAGACAAGAGGGAGATGGCGGTCCATTCCAGCCGAATAAGCCTGCAGCACAACAACCCTGTTGAACCGGTCTATAACCAGACCAGGCAGCCCGTCGGATTCTCCGTGTACGAGACGCCAGGCATTGGTATCGTCGGGACGATAGATTTTTTTTCGAAGTTGCAGTGCCTCCGAGATTTTCTTTTTGAAGAAACTCCTGTCCGGCAGCTCCCCGGTTCGGGAGAGCAGGCGGAACGAGATCAGGGAGTGCGGATTGTAGAATCCCGTGCCAAGCGGCCGGTTGTCGTGGGTGAGCAGCCGGACGGTTTCGCCTGCGGCTATATCGTTGGGGACAAACTGCAATTCGTTGCTGAAAACCCAGAGATGCCCTTTTTGCAATCGCCGTTGTTCTTTTGGTTTGAGTTGGATATCATGCATGGATGAAAAACGGCTTATGGTTTTGATGGCAAGGCTTGTTACATTAAAATCAAAAATTTATGGTATTAACAAACCCGGCGCATCCTGTTTTTTCCGTTACGGGAAATCTTGCGGTGCGCCTGGTGTCGATGCCGCCCACAATGTGGCATAAAACCCCGGATTCTCAAAACCGCATGGACAGGTATCGAAACTCCGGGTCAGGTTCTCAATACGTGAGAAGTCGCGAATGATTAAACATGAATCGAACATGATGACAAGGATAATAGCCCTGCTGCTCGTTCTGTGTACGTTTGTTCTGCAGTCCGGATGTGCGGATTTCGATACAGTCACCCGTGAGGAACGTCCGGCCCTCTCTTCTGAACTCACTCCGGAACTTGCCGATCTGTATCGTGAAGTTGCCGAGGCATCGCCTTCTGTCCGCTCGCTTGACGGTTATGCCGATGTGAGCATCAAAACCCCGAGAAAAAAAGGGAAGGTGTACTGCAACATCCAGCTGAAGCGTCACCAGGAGTCGCGCATGATCGTTACATCCGGGATTCTTGGCTGGCCGGTCGCTGACCTGTATTTCGGCAGGGACTCGCTTTTCGTGCACGACATGATGGGTGACCGGCTGCTTGCCGGAAAGAACAATACGGAAAATCTCGAGAAAATTCTCGGTGTGCCTTCGGGCTACAGGCTTCTTTCGGAATCGCTGCTTGGCCTGGTGAATCTCGATGAGCCTGTTGAACGGGTCAGCGGCGTCAAAAAAGGCAACGGCAGGGTCATGTATGTATTCGACCATAACGGAACACGCAAGGAAGTTGTCATCGATCCGGGAAATCGCACCCTGACGGCTCTTTTCATCACGCCTCCATCGGGAGATTCCGCAACGGCGATCCATTTCAGGAACTTCCAGCCGTTTGTTCTCGATGCCCGAACGGTGCTTATTCCCCGCCAGATTGAAATGACGCTTTCCCGCAACGGCCAGACGGATCAGGAGGAGGCCTGCCGGCTGGTTATCGATTACGACAAGCAGGTTATCAACCCGAAGGAGCTTTCGATACGGTTTGTGCGTCCCGGAAAGGCCAGGGTAATCAGTCTTGAGGAGATCGGTGAACTTCCCTGGATGTAAGTCGGTAGTCGGCGGTCAGCGGGCTCTGGGCAGGAGCAGGGGGCCCCGTCCT
Organism: Chlorobiota bacterium; assembly: GCA_016866305.1. Lineage (GTDB taxonomy): Bacteria > Bacteroidota > Chlorobiia > Chlorobiales > Chlorobiaceae > Chlorobium. The sequence continues at coordinate 33,469 of VGMX01000007.1, forward strand.
GAAAGAGGCTCGGGCCTGGTATGTTGTCTGTTTGCCGGGAAGAGGGAAACGAGCTGATGAAACCCTGAGTACCGCAATGGCAAGGGCCCGTTCTTGCGGGCCCTTGCCGGTTACAGCTGATTATTTTGCAGCACGATAGTTGCTTTCCGCGAATTCCCAGTTGAGCAGATGCTCGATGGCGGCGGCCGCATAATCCGGCCTGCGGTTCTGGTAATCGAGATAGTAGGCGTGTTCCCAGACATCGATGCACAGCAGGGGAGTCTGTCCCGATGTCAGGGGTGTCTGGGCATTACCGGTCTTGACGACTTTCAGGGTTCCGCCATCGATCACCAGCCAGGCCCATCCGCTGCCGAACTGAGTTGCCGCGGCAGCTTTCAGTTCCTCGACGAACTTTTCGAAACTGCCGAAATCAGCCTCGATTTTAGCTGCAAGCTCTCCGGAAGGCTTTCCGCCACCGGCAGGAGAGAGGGAGTTCCAGTAGAAGGTGTGGTTCCATGCCTGGGCTCCGTTGTTGAAAATTCCTGCTTTCTGCGGATCGGCTGCCGTTGCAGCCATGACCTGCTCGATGCCCTGCTGGTCGAACGGTGTGCCGGCCACCAGGTTGTTGTAGTTGTTGACATATGCGGCATGGTGCTTGCCGTAATGGAATCCGATGGTTCTTGCGGAAATATGGGGTTCAAGGGCGTTTTCCGCATACGGAAGCGCCGGTTGCTGATAAGCCATGGTTGATGGGTTTTTAAGGTTGTTGATGCTGATCGAACATGAAGGAGTCAATAAAAATGCTTAAACTTCATATCAGTGATGTTAGTTTCTTCGTGCCGGAAAAAAACGAAAGCGATTGTTGCCATCGCCGATGAACGTTCAGCGAATCACCAGAAGAGCCCTGTGCCGTGCGCGTCTGCCTGCGGCGGTTTTTCTCCTGCTCTCTGCAGCCATGCTTTGCGGATGCCTGCAAGGAAAACAGGCCGTGCCCGATGCCGCTGACCGGCGGTTTGCAGCATTTTACAGTGACTATCTTGTCGGTTCCGGCGTGACCTCCCGCAATGAGGAGGTCGTGCTTGCTCCGCCCACGGGAAGTGAGCTGGAGCGCATGCTCGCACGACACTCGATGAAGCCCGAAGAGTTTCAGAAACAGGTAAGGCTTTACCGGGAACAGCCGGAACGATGGAAAAACGTGCTGGTGCTCATCAGGTCGGAAGTCCGGAAAAAGAGCCGGTGAAAAGCGGTATGAAGCGACCCTGTCTGGTCGGTGTGACCGGAGGTATCGGCAGCGGAAAATCGACGCTCTGCCGGTTTCTTTCGGAAATGGGATGCGCCCTGTTCGAGGCTGACAGGGTGGCAAAGGAGCTGCAGCGCAGCGATCCCGTCATCATTGCCGGTATCCGCAGACTGTTCGGTGACGATATCTATGCTCCCGATGCATCAGGTTCGTTGCAGCCCGACCGGCGGCGCATTGCCAGGGAAGTGTTTTCCGACCCGGACAAGCTCAGGGCGCTGAACGCGATCATGCACCCGGGGGTCAATGAGGCCTTTCACGACATGCTGGAGCAGGTCCGGCAGAAAGGAACACCGGTTTTTGTCAAGGAGGCGGCGATTCTTTTCGAGGCGGGCAGAACGGAAGATCTCGATATGGTTGTGGTTGTCGCTGCCGATATGGAACTCCGCATACAGCGGGCCGTCGACAAGGGGCTCGGCAACAGGGAAGAGGTTCTGCAGAGAATCGCCGCGCAGTGGCCTCAGGAAAAACTGGTCGCGAAAGCCGATTACGTCGTGTATAACGAGGGGTCGCTTGAAGAGCTGCGCAGGGAAACGGAAAAGCTGTATGCCTTCATACTCCGGCGCTCATCTTCACTGCGGGAACGCCGCTGACAGCTGGGGAAGCGAGAGCGCGTAGCGGTAAGAGGTATCGGCGTGCGAATCGGGAAATTCCTCATAGGTGTGGGTTATTGCATGCCGCGCTGCTTTGGCTGAAAAAATGCGATGTCCGAACTGCAGGTTGTATTCGTCGAAACTCCCGCAATCGAGATAGAGCCTGTTGAGGGAGTGCAGCGCATCGCGGTACTTCTCATGGTCGAGCATGCGCACCGGATCGAAGGCAAGCCACTTTTCCCATGTTGCATCGATGATTTCGCAGGTATGGGAATCGAACGGGAGTTGCATGTTTTCCGGGGCGGGCTTTTCGGGATCCGGAGAGTATGCCGCAGCCATGGCGACCATGTCGAGCAGCACGAAATCGTTGCGCGGTTTTTTCTCCGCGGCTTCATACGATTCAAGAAATGCAGCGATGCTGCCGTTGTATCGTTCGAGCACCCGTGCAGCTGCAGGAAAGTTGGGTTTGTAGCAAAGCTCGAAGTTCATGTCGCCGCTGTGGCAGGCCGCTGCCGAAAAGCAACAGGGATGTTTCATGGCAAGCCTGAGTGCCCCGAAACCTCCGGAGGATTTTCCTGCGACCGCCCGGTTTTCCCTGTTCGGCAGTGTGGCCAGCGAGCGGTCGATCCAGGGGATCAGCTCTTCGACAAGATAGGTTTCGTATTGGCCTGTAGCCGGAGAATCGACATACTGTGACCCTCCGTAGCGGGTCATGCAGTCGGGCATGACGATCATGCACTCCCGCATGCGCCCTGCGGCTATGAGTTTTTCGGCCATTTCGGGCACGGTCGGTCTTCCGAAGCTGTAGTTCATGAAGCTCGCGCCTGTGGAGGCAAATCCCGACAGCAGGTAAATGACCGGAAATCGGCGGATCCCGTCGTAGGAAGGGGGGAGATAAACCGGCACCTGTCTCTCCTCCGGATCGCCCGCAGGGTTGCCGGCGAGTGTCGCTCCGGGCACTGTTATGGTGACGACCGACGGGTGGCGGGAAGCGAAACGAATGCTCATGTGTATTTCAGCGCATTGTTTTTCCGGTTCACATAAGCCGATATCCAGATGCTGATCTCGTAAAGCAGGATCATCGGCATGCCGATGACGAGCTGGGTCACCAGATCGGTCGAAGGTGTGACGAGAGCAGCAACGATAAGGAGCACGACAATGGCGTGTTTTCGGTAGAACCGCATGAAGGCCGGCGTCAGCAGGCCGATTTGCGAGAGAATGAAGGAGATGAAGGGCAGTTCGAACACGAGACCCGAGGTGAGCAGGGTCCCCATCACGAAGCTGATGTAGTCCTGCACGGCGATGTTGTTCTTGATCAGGGGAGTGCCGAAGCCGGCAAAAAATTTCAGCGAGATCGGAAGAAAGACGAAGTAGCCGAATGAAATTCCGGCAAAAAAGCAGAGGGATATGAACAGGATGACAAAGCGCGATGCTTTCCGTTCGTTTTCATGCAGCCCTGGTTCCACGAATTTCCATATCTGGTAGGCAATGATGGGAAAGGAGAGCACAAACCCCGAGAAGAACACCACCTGCAGATAGAGGGATATCTGCCCGTAGGGCACGAGATTCTGAAGGACAATGGAGTCACTGCTTCGTTTCAGAGGGCCGATGAGCACCTCGTTGACAAGGGTATCGGCAAAGATGCCGGCAAGCGCCGTTATGACGATAAACGCTATTCCGGCTTTGATAAGACGTTTCCGGATTTCGTCGAGATGCTCGATGAAATTCATCTCCCCTTCACCTTCCGGGGCATCCGCCATATTCTCAGTATCTGAACCCGACGGCATTTCACCGTCAGGATCTTCAGTCAGTTTTTCCTCTGCAGCTGTTTCGCCGGTTTTCTCAGTCCGGTCGCCATTATCCGTTTCCATTTCATCTCCCTGACCGGTCTCGGGCATATCTCCGGATGGAACGGGATCCGGCGCTGGCTGTTTCGTTGATTCTCTTTCCTGGCTCATGTTTCGGCAATGCAAGCGGATAGGGTTTTATGCCCCCGTGTCGGGAGGGTGGTATAACCTGAAAACATAGCAACAAAGATGCAAGTAGCCAAGAAATTGTTCTTTTTTGCACAATGCGTGTTTTTTCCGCATCATCACACCGTGCTTCCTGCTTCCGGAAGCCGTTGATGCAATCTTTTTCGCAATCGTACGATTGGTTATTTCAAGCGGTACGGTTATACTTCCCTGTTACGGGGCGTTCCGTGTGTTCAGGAAAACAGAAGAATGGAATGGCATTTAACCAATTGAGTGTACTGAGTGAATATCAGTGATGTTACAGGATCGGTTGCCGGAGAAATCGATATTTTTCAGCAGAAGTACAAAACCGTTCTGCATTCGAGCAATACGCTTGTCGACAAGGTAACCCGCTATGTCCTTCGGCAGCAGGGCAAACAGATCCGTCCGGCTCTGGTGCTTCTTTCCGCAAAAATGTGCGGAGGGATCACCGAATCGACCTACCGGGCGGCCATCATGGTGGAACTGCTCCATTCGGCGACCCTGATTCATGACGATGTTGTCGACGGAGCGGAGATGCGCAGGGGACTTGCCTCGATAAATGCGTTATGGAAAAACAAGATTTCGGTGCTGATCGGGGATTTCCTGCTCTCCAAGGGGCTGATCTATTCGCTGGAGCACAAGGATTATACCTCGTTGCACACCGTCTCGGAAGCGGTGCGCCGGATAAGCGAAGGGGAGATCCTGCAGATACAGAAAACCCGGAGTCTGGATATTTCCGAAGAGGATTATCTCAGTGTGATATCCGACAAGACCGCATCCCTTATTGCCTCATCCTGCGCGATGGGTGCGGCCACCGCTACCGATGACGAGTCGAAGATTGCCGGCATGAAGCATTACGGAGAGTATCTCGGCCTTGCCTTCCAGATTCGGGACGATCTGCTTGATTATACCGGTGATTCGAAAAAAACCGGCAAACAGATGGGCATCGATATCAAGGACAAGAAAATAACGCTTCCGCTCATTCATGCGCTTCGCAATTCCCCTCAGCCGGAGCAGAAAATGATCCGGTCGATTCTGAAAAGCTCCCGCAAAAGGGCCGTCAAAAGTGACGAAGTCATAGCGTTCGTCACCCGCAAGGGTGGCCTGGAGTATGCTGCCGGGGTCGCCGAAGGATTTGCTTCGAAAGCCCTGGCATCCATCAGTCCCTTTCCGGAAAGCGATGCGAAAACCTCGCTGCAGCATCTGGTGGATTTTGTCATGAAGCGTCAGCATTGAACCCAACCCATAGTTTACAGCGCGATGAAGAAAGCCGGAATGATTGTGTTTGTCTTGTTTGTCTTGCTTGTTGTTTTCGACAGGATTCTCATGCCCCTGTACATTTCCCAGGGACAGGAGAAAACCGTTCCCGACGTGACCCGGATGGCTTATGAGGATGCGGAACGCTCCCTTCGGGATGCCGGACTCGATGCGAAAAAAAGCTATCATGTGAAATATCTCAGCCGGATCGACTCCAATATCGTGCTTTCGCAGGTCCCTGTGGCGGGCTCCAGGGTCAAGCCGGGCAGGACGGTGTATCTTGTGGTGAACCGACGCGAAAAACCCAGTTTCCAGATGCCCGACCTGTACGGACGTCCGGAGTTCGATGTGCGCCAGACCCTTGAACGGCTCGATCTCCTGCTCGAGAATGTTCAGGTCAGTACGGTTACCTCTCCCGAGGAAGACGGCAGGGTTATCAGCCAGTCGATTCCGGCGCGTACCCTCGTAAAGCCCGGGGCCGGAGTTTCCGTCATTGTGGGGAAGCTCGAAATTGCTCCTGAAGGACTTCAGAAGGTTTCCGTACCGGATGTGCTGGGCATGTCGCTTTCGGAAGCCCGCCAGATCATGTCGTCCAGCGGATTGACGACAGGCAGGATCAGTTATGAGTACTCGGCCATTCTTGTGCCGAATACGGTTATCAGCCAGAAGCCGGGGGCAAACGCGTTTGTGTCGCCGGGCATGGCCGTTGACCTGACCGTTGTGACGGCTGCCGAGTAACCGCCCGGTGAGGCAAGGTTACCGGTAGTTTGCTTTTTTATATTCTTCCCTGAGATCCTTGATGCCGGTGGCCCGGTCGTTTCCGTCGCTGATGAAGCCGAAATACTCAAGGACAATGCGGAAAACAAGCCAGAGGCCCGCAAAAAGAATCCTGACTGACCCGGTCAGGTTACTGATTGTTTTTTTCATGAAAATCCTGGTGCTGAAACAGGCCGCTCTTTTCCTGAACGGCATGTTTCAGCAGATAGAAAACGGTGTGTTTGGCTCAATCGGTCAGTGAATTTTCCGCTTCAAGCCAGTCATCGACATGTGAACCGTGCTGGCGTCCTTTCTGTTCCCATTTGAAATATGCGGCCAGCCTGATCTCCTCTTCCCTGGAGATGACGGTTGCTACAGGGTTCTCCGAAGCTGCTTTCGCGGGTTTTTTCTTTCTGCTTGCCGGAGCTTTTTTTACGGGTTTCTCAGCACTTGCACCTGCGGCAGCCCCGGGACTTTTCCTTGCGGTTTTCGCGGTGCTTTTTTTTGCTGCAGGTTTATCGGCGGTTTCTTTTTCAACAGCTTTTTTCGCCATGATGATTGGTTCCTGATAGAAAAGAAGTTTGAAAAAAAAAGTGATGCGTAAATTGATGTTATTCAGGAAAGATACAAAATAATTTCCTGCAAGGATGTTCCGGGCTTATCTTTTTCATTCCTGTAACCCAACCGCCACTGAACCGGAATAACCGCGATGCAACGCATGAACAAGAAAGGGAACGTCCGTCACCGCCTGCGGGTCCTGCTTTACGCCCTGATGAGGAAAACGCGGTTTTTCAAGGGAAGCCCCCAGCAGTTTCTCCGCATGACTCTCGATTCCTTCATTGCCCAACTCAATCTCAATCAGGATCTTCCTTTTCTCCTTGTCGCGGTGTTTGTCGGACTGATTACCGGTTACGTTGCGGTGCTTTTTCACGAATCGATCCTGTTCATCAGCTCGATCCTGTTTTCCGGACGCTCTCCTTCGGCGGTTCCCGACTTCGGCAGCCTTCATGACATGCTGGTACTGCCGTTGCTTCCGGCGGTCGGAGGACTCCTTGTCGGGCTGTACAACGCATTTGTCGTGAAGGAAAAGCCGGAGCACGGTCTTGCGTCGGTGATCAAGGCTGTTGCCCAGAAGAACGGCATGATCGGCCGCCGCCAGTGGATACACAAGACTGTCACGTCGGTCATCAGCATCGGTACGGGAGGCGGTGGAGGCCGGGAAGCGCCCATCGCCCAGGTAGGGGCGGCGCTCGGCTCCTCGCTTGCGCAAAAACTGAACTTCACCGCCGGAAGAACACGCTCTTTGCTGGGTTGCGGCGCGGCTGCCGGTCTTGCATCGGTTTTCAATGCGCCGCTCGGCGGCGTGATGTTCGCCGTCGAGGTGATTCTCGGGGATTTCAGCGTGCATACCTTCAGCCCGATCGTGGTGGCTGCCGTGGTCGGCACCGTGCTTTCCCGAAGCTATCTCGGCGCTTCACCGACCTTTCAGGTGCCGGAATACAGTCTGATGTCCAATATGGAATTTGCCCTCTATTTTTTGCTTGGCGTTTTCGCAGGGCTTTCAGCCGTGCTCTTTATCCGAACGTTCTACGCCATAGAGGAGTTTTTCCAGCGTTTTCAGAAACGGTTCGGGATCCCTTTCTGGGCAATGCCTGCCATCGGCGGCCTGCTTTGCGGGCTCTTATGCCTGTGGCTTCCCGCTCTGTACGGATTCAGCTACGAGGTGATCGAGCGGGCGCTCAACGGGGAAGTATCGTGGCAAAACATGGTCGGGGTGTATATTCTCAAACCGGTTGTGGCCGCCCTGACGGTCGGCTCGGGAGGTTCGGGAGGGATGTTCGCTCCCGCCATGAAAATGGGCGCCATGCTGGGCGGGATGTTCGGCCATGCCGTCAACACGATTTTTCCCGGCATGACCGCGGCTTCGGGAGCCTATGCGCTGGTCGGCATGGGAGCCCTTACCGCAGGGATCATGCGGGCACCGCTGACGGTCATTCTCATTCTGTTTGAAATAACCGGGCAGTATGAGATCGTCCTGCCGATCATGTTCGCCGCAGTGACCGCATCGCTTGTCGCCCGGCTTGGCTACCGTCACACCATGGAGACCTATGTCCTCGAGAAGGAGGGCGTCAAGGTGGGATTCGGTATCGCGCTCTCCATTGCCGGGAACATCAGCGTCAGGGATGTCATGCGCAAAAATTTCATCCGCTTTACCGATGTCACCAGGGTTGAAAAGATTCTCGACGTCTTTCATCATACCCCCGAATCGAATTTTTTCGTCATGACCGAAGATGGACGCTTTGTGGGAATGATCAGGCTTGAGGAGATGAGCATCCTGCTCGGAGATGAGCCCCTGAGCGGTTTGATTGCCGACGATGTCGTCAAGAAGGATGTGCCGGTACTTTCCGATACGGCAAAGCTCGATGAGGCGCTCAAGCTGTTCGAGCTGTCGGATTATACCGTACTGCCGGTGGTCGATCCTGAAAGCGGACGGTTGCTCGGCATCGTGAAGCAGGATGAGGCGTTTTCCTACTACCGCAAGCAGATGAACATGTACAGTGCGGACCGCACCGAGTCTTCCGTGGTTTAGCGGTTACTTTTTCAGGCCATTGAAGCCGATGACGATCAGGATGGTGAGTGCCTGTATGATCATGAAAATGTCTTTCGGCACATAGGCTCCGACGGCAAGCCCCCCGTACTCGAGCAGGCCGAACAGCAGTGCTGCCGGTACGATCCGGAGCGGGTGGGCTCCGGCAAGCAGCGCCACGGCGATGCCGCTGAATCCGAATCCGCCGGTCAGTCCCGCCTCGTAGTAGTGTTTGTATCCCGACACGAGATTGAGTGCGCCCAGACCCGCCACCGCACCGGCGGCGCCCATGATCCAGACAATATGCCGGCCGCTGGGGATACCGGCATATTCCGCAGCTTCCGGCTGCTCTCCGACCGACCGGAGCTCGTAACCGGCCCGCGATCTGAAAAGGTACCATGCGGCAAGGATCGCCGCGGCAATCGCAAGCAGCAGGGAGATGTTCGCCGGTGAACCGGCAAACAGGCCGGTTAGGTGATCAAGTGAGGGCAGCATCGAGGCTGCTCCGGTTTGCGCCGTGTGTTCCGTGGATGGCATGGCGAACCGGTAGTTCAGCAGGTAACCGGTCACCCCCTGGGCGATGAAATTCAGCATGATGGTCGATATCACCTCGTTCACTCCGAACCGGATTTTCAGGACTCCGGCCGCGGCGCCCCAGATCCCTCCGGCAGTCATGCCGGCAAGAGCAGCCAGAGGCAAAGCCATGACGGGAGGTATCGATACCGGCAGCAGGGCTCCCGTTACCGCAACGGCAAAAGCCGCAAGCTGCAACTGACCCTCTCCTCCGATGTTGAAGAGCCTGGCCTTGAAGGGCAGCGCTACGGCCAAACCCGTAAAGACAAGGGTTGTCGTTCTGAAGAGCACCTGTCCGGTTCCGTATTCCGACGCCAGCGTAGCCCTGAAAAGCTTGCCGGAGATCAACAGGGGGTCCCGTCCGCTGAGCGCGATGATGAGCATGCTGCAGAGTACTGCAAGGGCAACGGCAAAGACCGGAACGAAAAAACGGAAGGTTCTTGGTGTCATTCCTTGTGGTGTCATTCAGGTGATATGCAGACCGATCTCCTGTTTGAACAACAGTTCCTCAGTCCGGCCTCCGCTCACCTCCGTTTCAGTAAATATCCGGCGCATCGATCCCTTGTACAGGCATCCGATCCTGGAGGAGAGCGCTATGAGTTCGTCAAGTTCAGACGATACCAGCAGTATGGCCGCCCCGTTATCACGGGCTTCGATGATGCTTTTGTGGATGAATTCTATGGCCCCGATATCGACACCTCTTGTCGGCTGGGCCAGAATGAGCAGCTTCATTCCCGGCCGGTCGAGTTCCCTGCCTACCACGACCTTCTGCTGGTTCCCTCCCGACAGGGAGCGAAGCGGCTGACGTTCCGGGTCGCTGCACCGTATATCGTATCTGCCGGCGAGGTTCCGCGCGTAATCAGCGACAGCCTGCCGGTCAAATCCCGGTCCGCGGTGAAAACGTGGTTCCCGGTGCCGGCCGAACAGCAGATTTTCCGAAACGGAGTGGCTGGCGACAACGGCATGTTTCAGGCGGTCTTCGGGAATGTGCGAGACGCCGAGTGCGCAAATGGAAGCAGGAGTCATTCCGGTTATGTCGATGCCGTCGAGCACGATTTTTCCGGAAACCGCTCCTTTCCGGTCGTGCATCCCCCAGAGCAGGGAGAGCAGTTCGCTCTGGCCGTTTCCCTCCACTCCGGCAATGCCGAAAATCTCGCCAGAGCGGACGGAAAAACTTGTTCCGTCAAGTTTCAGCAAGCCCTTTGCATTGCGGTAGCCGAGGTTTTCTACCGAAAGCACGGTTTTTCCGGCAGAGGGGGGAGGATTTTCAACCCTGAGCAGGACGTCGCGTCCCACCATCATCCGTGCAAGCTCCTGCTTGCTGGTTTGACTGCAGGAAACCGTGCCCGATATTCCGCCCTTTTTCATGACCGTGACAAATTCGGCCAGGTCGAGCACTTCATCGAGCTTGTGGGTGATGATCAGGATGGTTTTGCCCTCCTTGCGCAGCGAACGCAGCACTCCGAAGAGCCGGACGGTTTCCTGCGGAGTCAGGACGGCCGTAGGCTCGTCAAGAATGAGGATGCTTGCTTTCCGGTAGAGCACCTTGAGTATTTCGACGCGCTGCTCCTCTCCCACCGACAGCGTTTCCACCCGTGCATCGGCTTCGACCTCCATGCCGTACTGCCGCGAAAGCCGGCGGACATGTTCTGAAGCCGCTTTCAGGGGCAAGCGCGCAAACAGCCCTTTTTGCTCGCAGCCAAGCATGATGTTTTCCGTGACGGTCATCGGATGCACCAGCATGAAGTGCTGGTGTACCATGCCGATCCCTGCAGCGATGGCGTCCCTGGGGGAGTCGAACTGCACCGGCACGCCGTTGACCGTCATGGTGCCGCAGTCAGGGCGGTGCATGCCGTAGATGATTGCGGCAAGCGTGCTTTTCCCTGCGCCGTTTTCACCGACGACGGCATGGATGGTGCCTTTGGCGACCGAGAGTGAAACATCCCTGTTGGCTTCGATGTCGCCGAATTTTTTAGACACACCGCTCAGCTGTAACACCGCCCGCATGTTCTCCATCACACCCAGCTGATCACGGTTTTGATGGCCTCCTTGCTGTCGAGGGCTATACGGTAGGCAAGCTCGTACTGGTTGACCGGAAAGACATTGGTGAAAAACTTTTCGGTATCGAGCCTCTCCGAATCGAGCAGGGCCGCGGCACGCTGAAGGTGGCTGTATGCGGTAATGCTGGAACTGATGATGGCGGGTTCCTTGTGCTGGATCAGCCGGTAATCGTAGGCCATCACCTCGTAATTGCCCATCAGCAGCACTTTGGCCTGGGGCTTCATCAGCCGGATGGCTTTTTCAATCATGAGAATTCGTCCGGTGGTTTCGATAACCAGATCGTAGCGGTCATTGAACGTTGCGGTGAAGTCTCCGATTTCAAGAGCGATGTGTTCGGCATGCGAGAGCTGTCCCCGGATGCCGAAGGTCTCTACGGCATCGACGTGCAGGCAACCGCTCTGGTGAAGATACTCGGAAACCATAAGCCCGACCGATCCGAGACCGAGCACCAGCACCTGCATCGACGGGTCCGGGGCAATCTTGTCAAGTGCACTGACCACATAACCCAGAAGCCCCGTCAAGAGGTCCCTGTGAATGGGCGGCCGTCCGAGCGGCAGCAGATCATCTTCGGAGGCAGGGATCAGTTCGGCGTGGCAACCCTCATACGGCTCGGCATCGCACCACCGGCTTCCCCTGAAAACATACACAAAGTCGCCCGGTCGCACTTTTTTTGTTTCGGGACCGGTTTCAAAAACCTGGCCGATCGATTCGCTGCCCGGAATGATCGGGTAGTCGAGCACCTTGTGCGATACCGGTTTGTTGGTAAGGAGCAAGCGGTCCAGCCCCGGTGTGATGGTGCTCGCTATGGTTTTGACAACCACATCACGGGGCATGCCGGCATCGAATTTGACCGGTTGCAGTTTCAGTTTGCTTGCTTTCGGCAGCACAATGGCTTTTGCTTCGCCCTTCATTGGAATTGACGGATGGTTACTTCGGAGAGGTTCATCAGAGTGTCAGCAGGGAGCTCAGCACCCACGAGATAAAACTGATTGCCACCGATCCGGCAACCGCCCACCAGAAGCCGTCGACACTGAACCCTTCGACCAGTGCCGCTGAAAGCTGCAGCATAAGGGCGTTGATGACCAGCAGGAAGAGCCCCAGGGTGAGGACGATGAACGGAATGGAAAAAAATACCATGATCGGTTTCAGGACGGTGTTGACGAAACCGAGCACCAGGGCGACGACAATGGCGGCGCCGAAATTCCTGATGTGAATCCCGCCGAGAAGATGCGCCGTTGCAAAGACGGCCAGCGCGTTGATAAGCCAGAGAATGGCGATCCTGATCATGGGCAGTCCCGGTTTAAGGTTTTCATGTCCTGCAATTTAACAAACAGGTCGCCGAAAATGAAAATCCCGAAGGGACAGGTGCGGTCCGGAGCGCGCCGGTTCTTTGTTTGCATGCAATAGCCTCAACCGATGCCCAGGTGGGAGAGCGCCTCCTGCAGCGTTCTGCTGCCGGCAATGGCGATGGGCAGTTTTTTCAGTGAGGGTTTCAGCTCCCGTGTATTGGCTTCCGGCAGGACGATGCGCCTGAATCCGAGATGTGCGGCTTCGCGAATGCGGCGTTCGCAGTCGCTGATGGCCCTGAGCTCTCCGGAAAGCCCGATCTCTGCGCACGAAACCGTCGAGGAGTCAACCGGTATGCCGGTCAGCCCCGAGGCGACTGATGCGGCAACACCGAGATCGGCGGCGGGTTCGACGAGTTTCAGTCCGCCGGCGATTTTTACGAATACATCCTGTCCCCAGGTCTGCATGCCGAGACGCTTTTCAAGCACGGCAAGAATGATCGACATGCGCTTGAGGTCGAAACCGGTGCTGATGCGCTGCGGCATGGCATAGCCTGTTTTCGATACCAGCGCCTGTACCTCCACAAGCAGCGCCCGCGATCCTTCCACGGCGGCAAGCACGGCGTTTCCGGGAACGCCGTTCATCCGCCCGGAGATAAAGAACTCCGAAGGGTTGCCGACCTCTTCAAGGCCGCTCTCCTCCATGCGGAAAACCCCGATTTCATTGGTCGGGCCGAAGCGGTTCTTGACTGAACGGACGATCCGGTAACGCTGGTATCCTTCACCTTCGAACTGCAGGACGGTATCGACCATGTGCTCGAGTGCTTTCGGGCCGGCAAGCGCTCCCTCCTTGGTGATGTGACCGATGATCATCAGGATCACGTTGAGCTGCTTGGCCTTGCGGATCAGCATGGAGGCGCACTCCCTGATCTGCGTCACGGTGCCCGCCGAACTCTGGTATTCGCCCGAATGGAGGGTCTGGATGGAATCAACGATCACCAGCCCGGGCTTTTCCTGCTCGATGGCGGCAAGAATGCGTTCGACATTCACTTCAGGCAACAGCAGCAGGTTTTCAGCCCGGATGGAGAGCCGTCCGGCTCGTTCCCGTATCTGGTTCGGCGATTCCTCGCCGGAAACATACAGCACTTTTGCCGGAGCCATGCGGGGCGCGAGCTGCAGCATGAGGGTCGATTTGCCGATGCCGGGTTCACCGCCCACCAGCACCGCCGATGCCTGCATGAGTCCTCCACCGAGTACGCGGTCAAGTTCTCCGATGCCGGTCAGGTGCCGCTTGAACTCCTCCGGTCCGGCGTCAAGCAGCTTCTGGATTTCCGGGACTCCTGAACCTGATGAACGCTTTTTTCTTCCGGATTCTTCAGGTTCAGTTCTGGTCTCCAGCAGGGTGCCCCAGCTCTGGCATTCGAAACACTTTCCCTGGTACTTCAGCGAAACCGCGCCACAGGTGGTGCAGATGTATCGGACAGGGTTTTTTGCCATTACCCCTGCCGCAGGCCGTTTGCCCGTTCGAAAGACTGCAGGGTGTTCTTCAGCAGCATGGCGATGGTCATCGGGCCTACGCCGCCGGGCACCGGAGTCATGGCTGAAGCCACCGGAACGATCGCTTCGTAATCAACGTCGCCGACAAGACGGCTGCCGCTTTTGGTTGACGGGTCGTCAATACGGTTGATGCCGACATCGATCACCACTGCACCGGGTTTGACCATATCGGCGGTAATGAAGCGAGCCTTGCCTATTGCCGCAATGAGAATGTCCGCCTGACGGGTGTAGGAGGGGATGTCCCTGGTTGCCGAATGGCAGATCGTGACCGTGCAGTTCGTGGCGTCGAGTTTCTGCAGCATGAGGTTTGCCATGGGCTTGCCCACGATGTTGCTCCGTCCGACAACCACGCAGTGCTTGCCTCCGGTTTCAATGCCGTAGCGTCCGAGCAGTTCGAGAATGCCGTAGGGCGTGCAGCTCACGAAGCATTTGTCGAGATGTCCCATGACCAGCCTGCCGAGATTTTCCGGATGGAAACCGTCCACATCCTTTGCCGGATCGATGGCCAGAGTCACGGCGAAATCGTCGATCTGTCGGGGTAACGGCTGCTGGACGAGAATGCCGTGCACGTCAGGGTCGTTGTTCAGTTCCCGGATTTTTTCGAGAAGCACATCCTCTGTGGTCGAGGCATCCATTTCGATGATTGTGGAGTGCATTCCGGTCTCCTTGCACGCCTTTGCCTTGTTGCGCACATAGACCTGCGAGGCGGGGTCTTCCCCTACGATGATAACGGTAAGGCCCGGGACCTTTCCGGTTGCTGCCCTGAGTTCCTCGACGCGGGCTTTCAGTTCGTTTTTCAGGTCGCTTGAGACCTTTTTTCCGTCAATGATCAGCATGATGCTCCGGCTTGGTTGAAGAGATAATCGGTTGTTGCCCGAAAAAGGAAAAGATATGCTTTCTGGCGCTTTTGCTGAAACCTGTTTTTGGCAGCAGTGCCGATGCGGGATCGTTACCGGGCCACGTGCGGTTTTTTCCGGGATAGCGGGGTTTTGCCGGTTTCCGAACTTGCATAAAGTTTCTTAGATTTTGCTCCCCAACGTTTTCATCCGCATGAAAACGGGCGGGATCATCCTGATCCGGTTTTTCGGAGAGTAACCATGGTTATCCTGTTATGTCGCTTGTTTCCGTCGGCAATGTCCTCATAGATCGCGAAGTGCTGCTGGCCGAGTTCGCCTGTGACCTTGAGCACTGCAGGGGAGCCTGCTGCGTTGAGGGGGAGCTTGGTGCGCCGCTTACCCCGTCAGAGGCCATGCAGCTCCAGGCGTTACCGGAAACGGTCGTGCGGATGCTGCCGGAAAAAAGTGTCCGGTACCTGCGCCGTCACGGTGCGGTTGAAATCTATCAGGGCGCGCCCTATACCCGAACCATCGAAGGGCGGGAGTGCGTTTACGCCTGCAGCCGTGGCGGCATCACGTTCTGCGCCATCGAAGCCGGATTCCGTGAAGGGCTTTCCGATTTCGACAAGCCGATTTCCTGCCGGCTCTTTCCGGTCAGGGTGCGCCGGAAATTCGGCCTTGACCATCTGGTTTACCAGCAACTCCCGATCTGCCGTTCAGCAAGAAAGCTCGGAGGGGAACGCCGGACGAAGCTTGTTGATTATATTGGTAAGGCGCTTGAATCAGCTTACGGCACCGAGTGGGTCAGCAGCCTGAAAGCTTTTTTGGATTCATCTCCCATATCCTGATGCCAGAGATAAAGCTTCAACAGAAACAGAAGGCGCTTCTTTCTGCACAGCAGATACTCAGCAGCCAGCTTCTCCAGCTTCCGCTGATCAATCTCGAACAGAGGATATACGAAGAACTGCAGGAAAACCCGATGCTCGAAATTGCCGGCGAGCTGAAGGATACCGCAGGGGACATTGCCTCCGTTGACGACGGGACGGCCGATGACGACCTGTTCGATTCCCTCGATCGTTTCAGCAAGAGTGCCCTCAAGGAGCCGGTCAAGGCATCTTCAGCAGCCGACGGTTCAGAAGGGCGCCTGAACTTCACCCATGAGAGCGCGCCCAGGGAACGGTTTTTCCAGGCGGTGCAGCACGACAGTTTCGACGAGCAGCTTCTGCGCCAGCTTGTTCTGCAGGATGGAATCGGAGAGCGGGAGTTGCTCATCGCCATCGAAATTCTCGGAAATCTCGACCACGACGGCTACCTGACCGAAGATCCCGATGTCATTCATGATGGTTTGCAGCGGAACGGAATCGATGCCGATCACGACGAGGTCGCGGCGATCCTGAACAGAATCCACTTTCTCGATCCACCCGGAATCGGGGTGCGCGACCTTCGCCAGAGGCTGCTCGTGCAGCTCAGGCTTCGGGAATCCGGAACCGATCCCCTGACCCATGCTGCGGCCTGCCGCATCCTCGCCGAGTTTTACGACGACTTTCTGCACAAGCGCCATGACCGTCTGCTGAAAAAGCTCGATTTTTCAGCACAACGCATCGAGGAAGCCCTCGAACTCATCACCTCGCTCGATCCGCATCCGGTCGAGGTTTTTCATGACGAAGTCGGACACTACATCACGCCGGATTTCATCGTAACCTATGAAAACGGCGAACTGACCGCCGTGCTGAACGACCGCAGCTCGCTTTCGGTCAAGGTTACCGAAGCCTATAAGGGTATTCTGAAAAACCGCAAGGCTCCGAAGGACGGAAAACAGTTCATCCGCTACAACCTCATGCGGGCAAACGACTTTGCCGCGGCGCTCGCGATCCGCCGCCAGACGCTCCTGAAGGTGATCGAGTCGCTCATGAAGGCGCAGTACGCTTTTTTCGTGGCCGGTGCCGAGCACCTTGTCCCGCTTGGCATGAAGGCAATTGCCGCCGATACCGGTCTGGACATCTCCACCATCAGCCGAGCGGTGAACGGCAAATATGTGCAGACCCGTTTCGGAGTATTCGAGCTGAAATACTTTTTCAGCAGCGCACTCTCCACCGACGACGGGGAGGATCTGTCAAGCAAGATCATCCGGCAGAATATTTCGGAGATGATCAGAAGAGAGGATTCACGACAACCTCTGAGCGACGATGCCCTGACCTCGAATCTGCAGTCCAAAGGCATCAATATAGCCCGCAGAACGGTTGCAAAATACCGCGAACAAATGCAAATTCCAGTTGCAAGGTTAAGAAAAAAAATATTTTAATACCTGTTTTCACTATGGGTCACAAGGGTCAGGAATCAAGGCCGTTGATACGCTCAACGACGGTACTCGGGGTCATCAGGGACGGCAAGGCGGCGCTCGGCAGCGACGGCCAGATGACGCTTGGCAACACGGTGCTCAAGCATTCCACGCGCAAAACCCGCCGCCTTTACCAGGGGCGCATCATTACCGGATTTGCCGGGGCGACCGCCGATGCCGTCACGCTGCTCGACCGGTTCGAGGAGAAGCTCGACGCCTACAGCGGCCGGCTCGAACGCGCGGCCGTCGAGCTGGCCCGCGACTGGCGAACCGACAAATACCTCCGGAGGCTTGAAGCCATGCTGGCCGTGGTGAGTCAGGACCGGGCACTCATCATTTCAGGCACCGGAGATGTGATCGAGCCCGAAGACGGTATCGTGGCTATCGGCAGCGGCAGCATGTACGCGCTTGCCGCTGCACGTTCGCTCATGAAGCACACCCCGCTTTCGGCCCGGGAGATCGTTGATGAAAGTTTGAAGATTGCCGCCGATATCTGTATCTATACAAACGACCATATCGTTATTGAAGAGCTCTGAACCGCAGGGGGAACTTCGCCGGTTTTTCCAAGTAATTACAACTCCAAGCAATGACCATTCACAGCGACTCGGAAGCCGCTTTACAGACCGAAGGAAAAAGTGCGATTGCCGCACATAACCTCACCCCCAACCAGATTGTCGGGCTTCTCGATAAATATATCATCGGCCAGAAGGAGGCCAAGAAATCCGTGGCTATCGCCCTGCGCAACAGGCTGCGACGCCAGCATGTGGGCGACGACCTCCGCGAGGAGATCATGCCGAACAATATTATCATGATCGGGCCCACCGGTGTTGGCAAGACCGAAATCGCACGCCGGCTCGCCAAGCTTGCCAGGGCTCCGTTCGTGAAGGTCGAGGCATCCAAGTTCACCGAGGTGGGCTACGTGGGGCGCGACGTGGAGTCGATGATCCGCGACCTGGTTGACCAGTCGGTGGCCATGGTGCGCAGCGAAAAGTCCGAAGAGGTGAAGGAAAAAGCCGCCGTGCTCGTCGAGGAGCGGCTGCTCGACATTCTTCTGCCTCCGGCCCCCTCTGCGCGGGGTCGGGACGAAGACGAAGCTGAAACGGACGACCTCTCTGCGGCCATGGTGCCTGCCGACGAGAACGACATCTCCCGGGAGGTGAACCGCCGGAGCCGTGAGAAGATGCTCGAGCGGCTGCGCAGCGGAAGGATGGAGGATCGTCAGATTGAAATGGACACGGCCAGTGAAAATCCCGGCGGCATGATGCAGATTTTCGGTCCGCTCGGCCAGATGGAGGAGATCGGCAACATCATGCAGGACCTCATGAGCGGCCTTCCCCGCAAGCGCAAGAAGCGCCGCGTTTCGATCGCCGAAGCCCGCAGGCTTCTTGAACAGGAGGAGGTGCAGAAGCTGATCGACATGGACGCGGTGGTCAAGGACGCCATCAGCAAGGTGGAGCAGTCGGGCATCGTGTTCATCGATGAAATCGACAAGATCGCCGCCCCATCGACCGGTTCCGGCAGCGGCAAGGGTCCCGACGTGAGCCGCGAGGGCGTGCAGCGTGACCTGCTGCCCATTGTGGAAGGCTCCAACGTGGCCACCAAGTACGGCATGGTGAAGACCGATCACGTGCTTTTCATTGCATCCGGCGCATTCCATGTTGCCAAGCCTTCGGACCTGATTCCCGAGCTGCAGGGCCGTTTTCCCATTCGCGTCGAGCTGAAAAGCCTGACCGAGGAGGACTTCTACAAGATCCTTACCCAGCCCAAGAACGCGCTCATCAAGCAGTACCGGGCACTGCTCGTCACCGAGGGGGTTGAACTCGAATTCACTGACGGCGCCATCCTCGAAATCGCACGCACTGCGGCCAAGGTCAACGAGAGCGTGGAGAACATAGGCGCCCGAAGGCTGCACACCATCCTGACCAACCTGCTCGAGGAGCTGATGTTCAACATTCCCGAGAGCATGAGCGAGGAGAAGGTGATCATCGACGAGGCCATGGTGCGCCTGAAGCTTTCTGCGATTGCGTCCGACCGCGATCTGAGCCAGTACATTCTTTAAACAACCCTGTCCATGAGCACCCATTCGATCCTTGTCCTGAACGGCCCGAATCTCTCCAGGCTCGGCAAACGCGAGCCGGAGGTTTACGGCGCCATAACGCTTGCAGAGATCAATCGCGGACTTGCAGAAAGCTTTCCCGATGTGACGTTCGAATTCTTCCAGTCGGAAAAGGAGGGGGATCTGCTTGAAAAGCTTTTCCACTGCGAGGACAACGGCGGAATCAGCGGCGTGGTGCTCAACGCCGGTGCGCTCACGCATTACTCCATAGCGTTGCGCGACGCCATCAGCGCCGTGAAGCTGCCGATCGTTGAGGTGCACCTCTCGAACATCTATGCCCGCGAAGCGTTCCGTCGCACCTCGGTGATTTCCGAGGTCTGCACCGGCGTCATCAGCGGCTTCGGACCGGACAGCTATCACCTCGGTGTCAGGGCGCTCATCACGATAGCCATGAAGAAGGAGCGGGAAGCAGGAAGATAGGCGCCTTTTCCAAGGAACGGAGCGGGATTGTCATTGTTGCCGAAGGTGATGAACCGGGAGGAGCCATGAAAATTGCCGAAAAGGTACGAAGGGAACACCCCGAACTCGATGTGCGCGTTTCGATTCTTGGCCACATCCAGCGTGGGGGAAGTCCCTCGGCCAACGATCGCATCAATGCCACGAGGATGGGTGTTGCTGCAGTCGAGGCCCTGCTCGACGATCAGAAAAGCATCATGTGATCGGCCTGGACAATGGAAAAATCGTTCAGGTGCCCTTCAACAAGGCCGTGAAGCTGAATCACAGTTTCAGCACCGAATTGCTTGATATTCAGAAGCTGCTCAATATCTAACGTGCCGCGCTCTCATTTTCGGGGTTGTTCGCCGAATTTTCCGACAGTGACGGCCTGATCTTTCGGATGCAGCCGGATGTTGCCGGGTTCACGGCTTCTTGCCGACGGGAGCCAGATAGATGGTGAACTCTTCCTTTCCGTCAACCCTGAGCAGGCTGTCCATGGCGTCCTGGTCGTATGCCGCGATGGCGCAGGTCCCGGCATCGATGGCTTCGCATGCAAGATAGAGGTTCTGGCAGACGTGGCCTGCGTCGAGGGCGATCACCTTGTGGGCGGCCGGTCCGTAGCGCCACTCCATGCGATAGGGGATGACGGTCCAGATGAAGGTGAGTGCCGCCTCTGCGGCAAACTGCTGGCCGAGAGCCGCCCTTGTGATCCTGCGCTCCAGGTTTTCTTCGGCGAATTCGAAGAGAAGCTGGTGTTCGAGGGGAAGATAGCGGTAGATTCCCTGTTCGAGTCCGGTGACGCGGTTTATCGAGAGGTATGTTTCGAAGGCGTGCCGGCATCCGGCCGAGGGCACGGTTCTCAGGGCGTGGCCGGCATCGAGTCTGACCCTGATTCCCTGGGTCGACCAGAGCAGGAAGGAGAGTTCTCCGAGCGAGAGGGGGCGGTCGCCGTAGGTACGGCAGCTCTGCCGTTTTGCGATGGCTGTCCGGAGGTCGATATGCCCGATGTCCGTCAGGGTTTCGATTTTCGGCAGTTCCTTTTTTTCAGCCTGTGGATCACAGGGCTTCTCGACGGGCGGGGGTGGAATCCTGCGGTTCTGGTCTGTTTCCGAGAAGTCGAATGTCTGCCGGATGAAGTCCTTGAGGAAATATCGGTGCGCCTCGAAACGGCTGGTGTCCATGGGGCAATGGTTTTTGGTTGATGCGAAAAACTCGCTGAGCACCAGATCGAACCCGTAAGCCAGCGGGAGGCCCTCAATCTCCTCTGCCGCGAACCACCGCAGGCGCTGGCCTTCGTGCAGGGGTATCGTTTCTGCCGCCACGTCAAGCTCCATCAGGAAAATGTGCTCGACGCGGTCCTCGAAATCATAAACCGCGTAGCGGCGGCAGGCGGAGACATCGGTTTCGATCTCTTCCCGCATCTCCCGCACGATGCACGATTCGGGGGTCTCTCCCTCATCGACGTGGCCGCCGGGCAGGTCCCACATGTTCGGATAGGCAATATCTGCCCTGTCGTCCCTCTGGAGCAGCAGCACTTCGTTGCGGCTGTTCAGAAAGATGATGCTCGATCCGGAACGTTTCATGAGCGGATTGTCTTTGCGTTTATTCCTATGATAGCGGTTTCCTTCCGTTTTTCATCATCCCGCCGCCGTATCCGGATTTTGCCCGAATGTTCCGGCAGATACCTATCTTGTTCTGAACCGGTTTCCGGATTCAACTGACTTTTTTGAACCTGTATCGGATTCCGTTATGGAAAAGACTGCTTCAAGGGAACTGCTCACCGGGCTTTTCGAGGAATATGCAGCCTGGTATTCGACTCTTGCTGAAGAGTACGGCAGTCTGCCGCGCTCGGTTTCCGGAGTCGAC
Source organism: Chlorobiota bacterium (assembly GCA_016866305.1). Taxonomy (GTDB): domain Bacteria; phylum Bacteroidota; class Chlorobiia; order Chlorobiales; family Chlorobiaceae; genus Chlorobium. The sequence continues at coordinate 55,000 of VGMX01000007.1, forward strand.
AAGGATGGTCTCCAGTTCATCTTTCTGCTTGATACACTGGATATGCACCACATGGCGCGTAACAAATTCGTCCGTTTTGTGCTCGATGAGCTGAAGTCCGTCGCATACGCATACGGGTCGCTCGAACTGCGTGGCGACAGCGATGAGGGGCAGATCGAAGAGGTGCTCGATGTCGTGGCTGCTGATTCGGGATACTGTATTTCCGGGAGCTGGCAGGTGGTTCGAGGCGAAGAGGGCAAGGTTACCGGACTTGTTCATCTCGGGAGCCGTGAAGGCACCGATATCATGAAACATTCCGGTTCGTGGTTCCTTGCCGGTTCGATCCGCTTTTCGGAAGCCGAAAAACGGAAGTACGGTTCTCTGTGGGAGGATGCAAGACCGGGCATTGTTTTCAAGCAGAGGAATGATGCCGATTGACTTGTTGTGCTCAACGACAACCGCCCTGCGCATGTTCCGGCAAGGCGGTTGCTTTTTCAATCGGGGATTACTGTTTCGGGGCTGTTGCCGAACTGATGCCGCTGGCGACACCCTGGACAAGCTGCAGGGCCATGTTGACCGAGCTTGTCATGAGGGTGGCACAGAGGCTGGTGCAGGACTCGACGAGCGAGAGCGCCGATACTGCGCCGTTGCCCGCCATGTCGGCCGCGTTCTGGACCGGGTTGCCGACTGCATTGAAGAGGTCTGAAAAAACGCCGTTTGAGTTTGCCATGGCTGTAAGGGTTTATAGGGTTGCATTGAAAGGGATACCGGAAACAGTCGGGATGCCGGCCGGAAAACGCCGTTGAGCGGGCATCATGCACAATAAGGGAAGATATGACATAATCGGGCCAATAGCATACGGTCCCGTGTGCTTCTGGCGGTAAACACCTGAAAATTATCGATGCGGAACGAAATCCGGGAGCTCGAGCCCCGCGAGGTGTGGGAACAGTTCTACCGGCTCACCCGGGTGCCCCGTCCTTCGGGACACGAAGAAAAAATCAGGAGCTTCATGGCTGATTTCGGCCGGCAGCTCAGGCTGGAAACGCTTATTGACAGGGCAGGGAACGTCATCATCCGCAAGCCTGCGACTCCCGGCATGGAAAATCGCAAGGGGGTGATCCTGCAGGCCCATCTCGACATGGTGCCGCAGAAGAACGCCGGAACAGCGCATAATTTCCTTCACGATCCCATAGAGCCCTTCATCGATGGAGGGTGGGTGCGGGCACGCGGCACCACGCTTGGCGCCGACAACGGCATCGGGGTGGCCGCAGCCATGGCCGTGCTCGCCTCCGCCACGGTACGGCACGGTCCCGTCGAGGCGCTTTTCACCAGCGAGGAAGAGACCGGCATGGGAGGTGCTGCCGGTCTGCAGCCGGGGGTGCTGCACGGCGATATTCTCCTGAACCTCGATTCGGAGGATGAAGGGGAGTTGTTCATCGGCTGCGCAGGCGGTCTTGACGGTACCATGACTTTCCGGTATGACACAACCATGCTGCCTTCCGGCTATACCGGATACCTCATCAGGGTAAGCGGTCTCAGGGGCGGTCACAGCGGCATGGACATCCATCTTGGACGCGGCAACGCCAATAAAATCATGAACCGGTTGCTGCATGCAGGGTACCGCTCTCATGGATTGCTCCTCTCTGAAATCGAGGGAGGCAGCCTCCGTAATGCCATTGCGCGCGAAGCATCGGCCACGGTTGCCGTCCCGTCACAGCATGCCGAACGCTTTCTTCAGGATTTCAGGGACCAGGCCAGGGCGATACAGGCCGAACTGTCTGCTGCCGATCCTTTGCTGCTTCTTGAGGCAGGCAAGGTTTCGACGCCGCTGCAGGTCATCGAAGAGGGTGTGTTCGCCCGGTCGCTCATGGCCGTCCATGCCTGTCCGAACGGCGTCATGCGCATGAACAGCCGGATGGAGGGGATTGTGGAAACCTCCGGCAACCTTGCGATCGTGAAATCGGGCGACGGTGCCCTTGTCGTCACGTGCCTGCTGCGCAGTTCGGTCGATTCAGCGTGCGAAGATCTTGCATCGAGCATTGAAAGCGTATTCGGGCTCGCCGGAGCGGATGTTGTTTTTGGCGGCGGGTATCCCGGCTGGAAGCCCGATTTCGATTCGCCGATTCTTGCCCTCATGCAGGAGGTCTATCGTCAGCGGTTCGGACGCCAGGCCAGGGTACGCGTGGTGCATGCCGGACTGGAGTGCGGCATTATCGGCGCCACCTATCCGCGTCTCGACATGATCTCCTTCGGACCCACCATCCGCTCTCCCCATTCCCCTGACGAGAAAGTGGAGATAGCATCGGTTGCGAAATTCCGGGATTTTCTCGTGGAGATTCTGCTCAGAGTTCCTGCAGCGCGTTCTTCAATGCAGCAATAAGCCCGTCGAGGGTTTCTATCCTGTCGATCTCCTCCTTCTCCATGAGCGGTTCGATATCGCCGTTTTTACGGTAAATCACCGGGTAGCGGGCGGTACGGCCATATTTCCTTTCGAACTCGTCGCGATGCAGAAACTCCATCGGAACGCCAACCCCAACGCGGAACTCCCTCCAGGCCTGTTTTTCGGCAAAAGCATCGTGTGTGAGATTGCAGAGACTGCACTGGTAGGTTTCCGGGCTGAGAATCTTGTGCCCGATATCGAGCAGCCCGCTTACAGGCCCGCTGTCCGAATTGTAGACGAATACGATTGTGGTCATTCAGGTCAGGTTGCTGCCCACAGCGGCATGTTGCATCCGGAAGGCAGGTTGTTCATGCCAGGATAGTATCGTTTACAATATAAACACGATTCAACATCAAATCAATCCATCGGAAGATGAAAAGGCAAAGCACCGCCCCGAGGTGATCGTGCCGGAAATCGAGGCAATCCGCACGGAGCGTTTCTATGCTTACGAAGAGCAGGGCATCCAGGTGGTGCCTTCGGTCCGTGCCGCCAATTTCACCATGAACCGAAAGGCGATCCGCGACCTGGCCGCAAGGGAACTCGGCCTGCGTACGGCGGACTACCGCTACGCTTCGTCGCTTGAAGAGCTGGAGGAGGCAGTTGCTCAGGTTGGCCTGCCCTGCGTTGTCAAGCCGATGATGAGCTCCTCGGGCAAGGGTCAATCGATTGTGCGCAGCAGCGAGGATATCGAGAAGGCATCGAGCTGCTTCGCCCGGGAGCAAGCGCGGTCATTCTTGCCGGCAATGCCGGAATCGATCCTCAGTTCAGCGGTCCGGAAGATGCGCTCGGCGTCCCGGGAACCGATATCCGTATATTCGGCAAACCCGTTACCCGCCCCTATCGGCGCATGGCTGTTGCGCTTGTCGCCGGAGAGCCCGACGGGGATGTCGATGAACTGCGGCAGAAGGCTGCCGAATGCGCTGCGAAAGTCGAAGTTGCAGTGAAGGTGCAGGGCTTTCAGATTCTCACGGGCCGGCCATCCTCCGATTTCTCTTCGGTTTTCTATACCGTACTCGTATTCAGCGACGTACTGCTGGTGCTTGTCTCGCTCCGCTACAGTTCCGGCTATCCGGTACTTTTCAGAAACTCGGGATTTGCCGTCGCCGCCGGTCAGTGAGCAGTGGGCAGGAGGAGAGCGGAGCACAGAGAATCGGGTGACGGGGAAACAGGTAAAAAAACGATCAGGAGGATAACCCTTGAAAATTATCGTACCACTGGATGAAAATAACGGCGGAATTTCGAGGATGTGCGACCATTTCGGCAGCGGCATGTTGAACAGGGTTGGCCCGAAACAGGCCTGCGGAGGCCACGACTGCCACTGAAGAAGCAGACGGGAGGCAGGAGAGAGCGTGCAGGCCGGGTGTCGTTTCCGTATTCATTGCATGGTCTTCTCCCCTTGCCGGCATATATTTCCTGAAAAAAGGAGGCTCCCGATGCAGGCCATGCTGCTCGACCGCATTGTTTCGCTTGACCTCTGCAGCACGCCCTTGCGGCTGGCGGAACTCCCCGTTCCCGTTCCGGGTCCGGGTCACGTGCTGCTGAAGGTGCATGCCTGCGGAGTCTGCCATACGGAGCTGGACGAGATCGAGGGACGTACGCCGCCCTCGTTTTTTCCGATTGTCCCCGGCCATCAGGTTGTGGGGACGGTTGTGCAGTGTGGAGACGGTGTTCCCGCCGACCTTGCGGGAAAGCGTGCCGGTGTGGCCTGGATTTTTTCAGCTTGCGGCATCTGCGATCTCTGCCGTTCAGGTCAGGAGAACCTTTGCGGAACGTTTCGGGCCACCGGCCGCGACGTCCATGGCGGGTATGCGGAGTACATGGTTGTTCCTGCTGTTTTTCTTCACCCCGTACCCGGGGTCTTCACGGACGAAGAGGCTGCGCCCCTTTTCTGCGCAGGAGCGGTGGGTTACCGGGCGCTCCGGCTTGCCGCCCTGCATGAGGGCATGCCTCTTGGTCTGACAGGTTTTGGCGCATCGGGCCACCTTGTCCTGAAACTCGCACGATTTCTCCATCCTGATTCACGGGTATATGTTTTCGCCCGCAACAGGGAGCAGCGGGAGTTTGCCCTCACGCTTGGCGCCGACTGGGCCGGAGATACCGGGGATGTTCCTCCGGAGTCCTGTGGAGCGATAATCGATACCACTCCGGCATGGAAGCCGGTGCTTGATGCCCTCGACGTGCTGCGCCCCGGCGGCCGGCTGGTCATCAACGCCATCCGGAAGGAGTCCCATGATCGCGCGCTCATGGCCGGAATCGACTATGAACGTCACCTCTGGATGGAAAAGCAGATAACAAGCGTGGCCAACCTCACCCGGGCCGATGTGCGGGAGTTTCTCGATATCGCCGCCCGCATGAAGCTGAAACCCGAAGTTGAACGATACCCGCTCGAAGAGGCGAACAAGGCTCTTCTTGAGATACGGCAGGGAAAGATCAGGGGGGCGAAGGTGATTGTCGTCCAGTAGCCGGGAGCCGATCCTGCCCCATGCGCAAGTATCGGTACCCGCTCACGGTTCTTTTCTTGTCCATCAGCCCTCTTTTGCGTAATCTGCTCAATGAGCGGTACCGATCCCAGCCCCTTTGCCGGCCCTGAAATGCCCTTTTACCGAAACATCACCAGGAGAACTCGTCATGCCCCTGTACTCGTCGCTCAGGATCCGCGAAAAGGATACCCCTGAAATCAGGGAATGGAAGCAGCGTACCGCCGGACGGCTGCTTGCGTTGCGCAAGGCGCTTGAAGCGCATGTCGCCGATGCGTCGTCAGCCGGATCCGCCGGTTCGGCCTGTGAAAGGAACGGCCGGCAGTGGCTGCGCCTTGCCACCTGGAATATCCGCGAGTTCGATACCGCCAAATACGGAGGACGTCTCAAGGAGTCGCTCTATTTTATCGCTGAAATCATATCGCATTTCGATATCGTGGCCATTCAGGAAGTCCGTGAGGACCTTGCCTGTCTGAAGACGGTCATACAGTTTCTCGGACGGCACGAGTGGGACTATATTGCCACCGATGTTACCGAGGGTTCGTCCGGGAACAACGAGCGCATGGTTTTCGTCTACCGGAAAAACCATGTACGGTTCACCAGCATAGCGGGCGAGGTGACGCTTGAGAAAAACGACCTGATAACCGATTCCTCCGGTTTGTGTATCAGGGATCCTTCCGGGCTGAAGGTTGAACTTCCCGATGGTTTTGCTTTTTCACCTCCAGGCGATATTCCTGTTGTCAGAAGAAAAGGCCGGATGGTGCTGAAGCACGATCTTGCGCTTCCTCTTCCCGCCGGAGCCCGGATCGTTCTTCCCGAAGGCAGTATGCTTGTTCTGCCGCAGGGCTCTGCGGTTCCTGCTGAAAATGGCCAGGCTGTGCTTGATGCCGCTGTGCACCAGCAATGGACGCATCAGGCGCTCGTGCGGCCGCCGGATGATTCGCTGAGGGGCACGGGGCTGCAGTTCGCGCGTTCACCGTTTCTCGTGACCTTTCAGGCAGGGTGGCTGAAATTCATCCTCTGCACGGTGCATATCTACTACGGCACGGGCAATGAAGGCATGGCGCGCAGAAACGAGGAGATCAGGAAACTCACGGGTTTTCTCTCGGAAAGGGCGCGCAGCGAACATGATTCCGATGCGGAGAACTTCTTTTTTGTGCTTGGCGATTTCAATATTGTCGGCAGGAACCATGTGACATGGCAATCCCTTCATGCAAACGGGTTTATGGTGCCTGCACAGCTCAGGAAAATTCCGGCCGGCAGCAATGTCGCGCGTGACAAGGCCTATGACCAGATCGCTTACTGGCAGCCGGATCGCACATCTGAACCCGGCTCCCCGTTCATCGACGTCGGCAATGCCGGTATCTTCGATTACTTCAAGGAGGTGTTCCGTTTCGGTGACGATGATCCCGATGGTGAGGACGAACGGTATTATGCCGAGCGGACAGCACGGCACAGTCTTGCATACAGGGAGTGGAGAACCTACCAGATGTCCGATCACCTGCCCATGTGGATCGAACTGAGAACCGATTTCGGTACGGATTATCTCACTGCGGTAGCCGTGGATTGAGTCGTCAGCAGACTCCTCCCGTCTCCTATCCGAGCATCAACAGGCTCACCGCCATGATCGCCATGCCGAGGATCAGGCCCGAAATGGCGATGTGGTGTTCACCGTACTCCTCCGCGGCGGGAAGCAGTTCGTCGAGCGAGATGTACACCATGATGCCGGCAACTCCGGCAAGCACGCCGCCGAACACCGTGGGCGTGAGGTACGGCTTGAGCAGGGCGTAGCCGATAACAGCGCCGAGCGGTTCGGCAAGCCCGGAAAGGAAGGAGTAGCTGAACGCCCTCATGCGGCTTTTCGTGGCGAAGTAGATCGGTACGGCAACAGCCATCCCTTCGGGGATGTTGTGCAGGGCTATGGTCGCGGCGATCACCGCGCCGAGGTTCTGGTTCGACAGTGCGCTGAAAAAGACCGCCAGCCCTTCCGGGAAATTGTGGATGGCGATGGCGGCTGCCGTGAAAATTCCCATGCGGTGCAGACGGGCTTCTTCGAGAGGTCCTTCGTTCAGGGTGCCGATCATCGACATTTCGTGCGGGTTTTCGAAATCCGGCACGAGCTGGTCGATCAGCCAGATGAAGAGCATGCCGCCGAAAAAAGCCGCGGTGATGATCCACGATGCCGTTTTGCCGGCGACCTCCTGTGCCACGGTACTTCCTGCCTGGGGCATGATTTCCACAAACGAGACGTACAGCATGATGCCGGCTGAAAACCCGAGGGCAAAGGTGAGGAACCGCTTGTTGGTATGATCCACCATCAGGGCGAGCAGGCTTCCTATGCCGGTGGAAAGTCCGGCCAGCAGGGTAAGGCCGAGAGCGGGGTAGAAGTTCTTCATGCAGTTCGGGAGCTTTCAGGGAGTTCTGGTTTCAGCGAAAAAAATACAGACACAAAAGGGAACATGCGTTCAGCCCCTGCGGTTCCTCCATGCCGCTTCAGCAGGTTTTTGCACCGGCGCTTTCGAGCATGCCGAACACCTCTTCGGGTGTGTTGCAGACCGAGTAGTAGCTGGCGTGGTCGGGTCTCACCATGCCCTCATCGGCGATCCGGGAGAAAAACGAGAGCAGGGTGTCCCAGAAACCGTTGCTGTTCAGCAGCAGGATGGGCTTGCGGTGGTGGCCGAGGTGTTTCCAGGTCACGATTTCCATCAGCTCGTCGAGGGTGCCGAATCCTCCGGGAAGCACCACGAACGCGTCGCCCCATTCGGTGAGCTTCATCTTGCGCTCATGCATGGTTTCAACCACGTGCAGTTCCGAAATACCGTAATGGGCAACCTCCTTCGCTTCCAGGAATCGGGGAATGATGCCCCGTACGGTGCCGCCATGCTGCATGACGGCATCGGCCACGCACCCCATGAGGCCGACCTGGCCGCCGCCGAACACCAGTCCGATGCCGCGCAGGGCCAGGCCCCTGCCAAGTTCTTCGGCACTCTCGAAATAGGAACGGGGGGCATGGTTGCTCGAGCTGCAGTAGACGGTGACGTTCCTGATGTTCATGGCCGGAGCGGGTTGAAGGTTTTCGTGATGCTGTCGTTTGCGCGTGTGTAGATGTAGGTTTTGGGATCCTCGATTTTCCGCAGCCGGAACCGGCTTTCAGCTCTCGCCCACAGTTCGGTTTCGCCTGCGTAGGCGAGCGGCCTGAAGCCTCCCAGTGCGATGAACACATCGCGCCTTCCGAAAAGCGTCGGGCCGACGATGCACTCCCGGATGTCGATCATCCTGTCGGGATTGTAGCAGTCGGGGACGAAAATATCACCTTCCGTATGAAAGCCTCCGACGATCATATCGATTTCAGGGTTTTCCTGCATGAATCCGATCCGGCTTTCGAGATGTTCCGGCCGGTAGCTGTCGTCGCTGTCCAGAAAGGTGACCCACCGGCCGAATGCCGCCTGGATCCCGGCGTTGCGCGTCATGTTCAGCTTGCGGTTGCCGTGCTTCAGATAGCGGATGGCGCTGTGCCGTTCAAGGTACGGGTTCACCACATTGAAGGTGTCGTCGGAGCTGCCGTCGTCCACCACGAGCAGTTCCCAGTCTGTCCAGGTCTGCGCGATCACGCTTTCGACGGCTTTCGGCAGGAGCCCGGCCCGGTTGAAGGTGGGCAGGATGACGGAAATTTCCGGCAGTTCGGTGAAGCGCATCATGGCCTTGATGCTCTGATGGCGAAAGCCGAGACCAGCATGCCTGCCACGAGGAAGTTCTGCGCGATGGCGTTGTAGCGGACATCCATGGTTCTTGGCGAGCGTACGAGGCTGAACTGCAGGAGGAACTGCGGCACGATCAGCCCGGCGGCAACCGCACCGTACAGAGGCTGGCCGGAGAGCGCGAGCCAGAACGCGGCAAGCAGCTGGCCAAGGTTGATCAGCCCGGCGGCAATAAGTGCGGCATTCTTTTCGCCGAATACGGCCGGCAGGGTCCTGACACCGGCCAGCCGGTCGCCGTCCACCGATTTGAAGTCGTTGATGGTCATGGTGCCGGTGCTGGCGACGGTGTACGTGGCGGCAACGACGAGTGACGGAAGCAGGGATTCGAGGGTGAGCTCGGGGTTGTAGGCGATTTCACCGGCAACCCACGGGATGATGAGGTACGATACCGCCACGATGATGTTGCCCGCCCAGAGCCGTTTCTTGAGCTTGATGGGGTTCGCGCTGTACAGGTGCGCATTGATGATGCCGATCACCACGTAAAAGCCGATAAGCGGGTGGATCAGGTAGCCGGCAATGACCGAAAGCGCAGACCAGATGGCGATCAGCACGGTAGCGCTGCGCAGTGAAATGGCCCCTCCCGGAATCGGCCGGTCAGGTTCGTTGATCTGGTCGAGGTCACGGTCGAAGTAGTCGTTGAGCATCTGGCAGGTTCCGGTGGCCAGCGGCCCGGTCAGCAGCATTGCGAGCAGGAACTTCGTTCCCCCAAGGTCTTCCCAGCCGAACCGGCCGCTGGCCACCGCACCGCAAAGAAAGCTCCACATGACGGGAATCCAGGTGACCGGCTTGAGGAACCGAACGAAGAGGGTGAGCTTCGAGAGCGCCTCGGTCGAGCGGTTCCGGGGCGCGATGAGCTTGCGTACATTCAGCTCGCGTGTCACGCCGTTTGCCGTTTTTTTCGTTGTCTGCCGATGCTCTTTTGAGTCCGTTGCCCCCACGATACCGCTGTTAAAGGATAAATAATACTGCCGGCCTGAAAAATAACACGTTGGGAGCAAAGAAGAGAATGCCTTCTGCGTCAAAGTCGGTTTTTTACCGTCCTCCCGGCCATTCCCGTTGCATGTCCACTGTAATTTCAGTAAGATACAGGTGCAGTAAAAGAGTGGAATCACGCCGGTGTTCCATGCCGGTTTCCGGCTCATGAATTCTGACTCCTGTGACACCCATGCAATTCATTCTTGTGACCTACGACATCGAAAACGACCGGAGGAGAACGAGAATCCACAAGGTGCTCAAGGGGTACGGTGTTGCCGTGCAGTACAGCGTGTTCGAGTGTTTCATCTCCGACGATGACTATGCCGGACTTCGCCGGAGGCTGTTGAAGCTGATGGACCCGAAACACCCGATCGACAGCATCCGATATTACCACCTCTGCCGGGGCTGCGTCGAACGGGTGGATGTTGACGGCAACCGTCCGTTCGAGATTGCAAGTCCCTTCGTGATTTCCTGAGTGGAGTTTCCTGTACAGGCTTTCCAACAACCAGCTCTTGAGCGATGGGATGGCTCTACAACCAGATGGCGATGCCTGAAACCGTTTTCCAGGCATGGTACAAGGTGGCCTCGAACGACGGCAGGCCGGGTTACGACAACACATCCATCGAGGAGTACTCCCTCCGGCTCGATGACAATCTCAGGTCGCTTTCGCAGTCGCTGCTGACCGGCAGCTACCGGCCCGGACCGCTCCTGAAACTCGTGATGCTGAAGCCGGACGGCAAGGAACGGGTGCTGCTTATTCCCGGCGTGATGGACCGGGTGGCGCAGACCGCCGCAGCCATCATGCTGAACCCCATTATCGAGGCCGAACTCGGTTCCTGCGCCTTCGCGTACCGTCCCGGCATATCGCGCCTGGGTGCGGCGCGCGAAATCGAGCGGCTGCACCGCGAAGGGTACCAGTGGGTGCTCGATGCCGACATCCGCAACTTTTTCGACAACGTGCGTCACGACCTGTTGTTTCAGCGGCTTGCGGAGCTGCTGGACGACCGCGAACTGATCGCACTCCTGCACCGGTGGCTCACCGCGGAGATCGTGGACGGCCTCAACCCCAGGAAGCGCAACGTCATGGGGTTGCCGCAGGGCTCGCCGCTCTCCCCGGTGCTGGCGAACCTGTACCTCGACCGGTTCGACGAGCAGATGGAAAAGGAGGGGTTCAGGCTGGTTCGGTTCGCCGACGACTACCTCGTGCTCTGCAGGAGCCGCCCGAAAGCCGAAGCCGCCCTCAAGCTCTCCGAAAGCGCGCTTGCCGGACTGAAGCTCGAGCTCAACAACGAGAAGACCCGCATCACCACCTTTGCCGAAGGGTTCAAGTATCTCGGCTACCTCTTCATCCGTTCGCTGGTGATTCCCACGAAAATGCACCCCGAGGAGTGGTACGACAAGCTTGGCAGGTTCAGGCTGCGCAGGAAGAGCCTGCATGCCGCTCCGGCAGATCCCGATGTGATGGCTGACGAGCGTGCGCAGTTCGAGCTTGAGACCGGTGAGGGGGAGAAGATCGAGCTGTCGAAAAACGAACTGCTGCAGACCGAGTTCGGCTCGAAGCTGCTGGAGAGCCTCGAAGAGAAGCAGGTGAATGTTGACGACTTTCTCGACCGGCTTTCACGCCAGGACGAGGAGCGGCAGCGTGAAAAACGGGAGGCGCTGAAGAAGCTGTACTCGCCGTTTCTCAATACGCTCTACCTGCAGGAGCAGGGGAGCATCCTGCGAAAGGACGGTGAGCGGTTCAGCATCGAAAAGGAGGGCGCGGTGGTGAAAGAGGTGATCGTGCGACGCATCGAGCAGGTGGTGGTGTTCGGCAACGTGGCGCTCACCACGCCGGTCATGCAGTACTGCCTGCAGAACGAGATACCCGTGGTTTTCCTGTCGCAGCACGGCAGCTATTTCGGCAGGCTGGAGGCCACCATGGCCGACAATGCCGAAATGCAGCGGTTCCATTTTCTGCGCTCCATCGACGAGCCCTTCGCGCTTGAAATCGCCAGAGCCATCGTCGGAGCAAAGATCGCCAACAGCCGGGCCATGATCCGACGCCGCAAGGCCGCCCTGCAGCGCCGTGACGACGACGGGAACGGCCGGATGAAGGCAAACCTCGAAATCATGGCCGATCTTGCCGCCAAAGCCGCCACATGCGAGGATATCGAGGTGCTGCGCGGACTTGAAGGCAAGGCCTCCGCGCTCTATTTCGAATGCTTCGGCCGGTTTTTCCGCCGTGACCTGCCGTTCCATACCGCGTCGTTCCAGCGGGTGCGCCGTCCGCCCACCGACCCGGTGAACAGCCTCCTGAGTTTCGGCTACTCGATGCTGCACGCCAATGTGTTCTCGATGGTACGCATGAGCGGCCTGAATCCCTATATCGGCTTTCTGCATGCCGAACGCAAGGGGAACCCTGCCCTGGTCAGCGATCTGGTGGAGGAGTTCCGCACGGTGATCGACTCGCTGGTGCTCTACACCCTGAACCGGGGTTTGCTGCAGGAGCGTGACTTCTATTACCGCAAGGACCAGCCGGGCTGCTTTCTCTCGAACGACGCCCGCAAGAAGTACCTCGGCATATTCGAGTCGCGCATGTGGCAGGAGTCGCGCGACGGCTGCACCGGCCGGACGCTGAACTTCCGGCGGCAGATCGAGAAGCAGGTGGAGATCATGCAGGAGGTGATAGCCGGAACGAGGATGCAGTACGATCCGTACCGGGTAACCTGGTGAAATCGAAGCTCCTGCAGGGCAACACCGGATTTTCCGATAAAAAGGCAATAACTGCTTATAGAAAAAGGTTTAACGGGATTTGTGCGAAAAAATGAGCGTCGATTTTGTATAACTGAATAAAAATGCATAAGATACAGATGCCGTACAGCAGTAAAATCAGGCCATTGTCCCTTGACATCACTGATTTTTCCATGAGCGTCGATTTTGGCCCCGGCAGCCCTTGCCAGTCAAGGGTTTCCGGAGGCACTCTTTATATCTAATTGCACTCACTGAGGATTGAAACTATGGACACGACCGGCAAGGTCGGCCCGGAGTTTGCAACTTTATATCTAATTGCACTCACTGAGGATTGAAACGGTTTTGCGGGCTGGGGTCAGAGAGACCTTACCGCAACACTTTATATCTAATTGCACTCACTGAGGATTGAAACTGGATGAACGATTCCAGCTCCTCCCGTGAGGGGCGAGGAATCTTTATATCTAATTGCACTCACTGAGGATTGAAACTGACACGGTTGCCCACGCCTGAGTCGCCATTGTATCCGTCTTTATATCTAATTGCACTCACTGAGGATTGAAACGTAACTTGGCATTATAGCCTCCTTGTTTATTATTATTGTTACTTTATATCTAATTGCACTCACTGAGGATTGAAACCGAGGATACCTGCTCGATCCGACGGGCACTCTTGTCGCTTTATATCTAATTGCACTCACTGAGGATTGAAACTTGCGGCGCCGTTGCCGTACACGTCGGAGTACGACACTTTATATCTAATTGCACTCACTGAGGATTGAAACGTCCGTGTTGCTGAATGCCCAGCGTTTGATTGTGGCGCATTTGCTTTATATCTAATTGCACTCACTGAGGATTGAAACTTCATAGCAATAGATGTTTTGTGATTCATTTGTTAAAACCGGCTTTATATCTAATTGCACTCACTGAGGATTGAAACATAGCCAAGAGCAAAAGTTAAACAAACAGATTTTTTTTTTCTTTATATCTAATTGCACTCACTGAGGATTGAAACTTTCATTTTCATGTGTTTTGTTGTTAAAATCCTGATACCTTTATATCTAATTGCACTCACTGAGGATTGAAACCCTTTGTAAGGGGTTTAAGAAGCCAGGTGTCTTGGGGGGTGGTATGGCTTTATATCTAATTGCACTCACTGAGGATTGAAACGGTGGGGTGTGGCTTAGGCCTGGGTGGCATCTGGTTCTGGTGTCCTTTATATCTAATTGCACTCACTGAGGATTGAAACATCCCGGAATTCGAGTGTTCGGCTTTAGATAAAGACAGATCTTTATATCTAATTGCACTCACTGAGGATTGAAACAAGAATTTTTTTCATGGTTCACAACGTTTTTGATTGTTAAAATCTTTATATCTAATTGCACTCACTGAGGATTGAAACCCCCGTTTGTAGTCGAAGAAGGTGAATTCGGCGCGCCTTTATATCTAATTGCACTCACTGAGGATTGAAACTTGTAAGTTTGGGTTTATGGAAAAGAGCCTTATTTCAGCCCTTTATATCTAATTGCACTCACTGAGGATTGAAACTTACATCTTGAAGACAGGCGCGCCTCATGTCCGTTCTGGCTTTATATCTAATTGCACTCACTGAGGATTGAAACTGATCCGAATATGCTCTCAAGAATTGACCAAACCAGTACTTATTAGCTAATTGCACTCATTGAGGATTGAAACTGATCCGAATATGCTCTCAAGAATTGACCAAACCAGTACTTATTAGCTAATTGCACTCATTGAGGATTGAAACTTTCCTTTACGACGGAACCCCCATGTTGATATAGTCGCCATCCGTCCTTTATGGCTTATTGCACTCGCAGAGGATGTAAATATTGGCTTTTATTTTTAGTTAAGAATTGATAAAATAATTTTTTATGAAAATAGTTTTTTGTGGGCCGCCACATTCGGGGAAATCATGTTTGAGGTATGGTCTTAGAGAGGCAATAAGAAAAATACAAGGGGCTCCTTATCCATATGTAATTACAGCGTGTCCAGATGGAGAAGGTAGCTGGTATCAGGAAACATATAATTTAAATCCTGAACATGCTGAGTTACTGAAAAAGTCCTATAAAGGAAAGTTTACGGATGACGCGGTAGATAAATGGAGTCAATGGGTTGATAATTGTGAGCTGCCTTTGACTTTTGTTGATATTGGCGGGATTCCCGATGAAAAAAATGTTCGTATCTGTAGTGGAGCTACTCATGCTATTCTTTTATCTGGTAATCGTGAACTCTTTTCCGATTGGTATGATTTTTGTAAAAAAGCTTCTCTTAAGGTAATTGCAGAATTGACAAGCGATCACAAAGGCACAGAGGATGTTTCATTGTCTTTGCATAAAGATGGTATATATAGGGGATCGATTCATTATCTTGAACGTGGTGATTTGTCTGTTCGGAATCGACCAACTATAATTGAACTTGCAGTTCTTATTGTAAGTATGGTAGAGTCTTTATAATGATAAACAGAGGTTGATTATGGCATCGTATCATATAAATATCCAAGATAATGATCTTTTAAAGGTTGATTTCGGTGATCCAGCACAAAATGATCGTATAGTAAAGGATGCAGATGAACAGTTGTTGAAACTTATCGAAGACGGAATGATTACGGGTGGTGAACTTATACGTATAAGTGGTCCGGCCAGTCTGCCTGTTGCTATGGTGATTGCTCATCGGTTGACGCATCTTTATCAGGCGGTTGCTTGTTATGATCCGAAAATGAAAAAATATGTGGTCGCGATAGCTCATGGTAATAAGTATCATTTGGGAGAGCTTCTTGATTAATAAAATAACTTTAAATTAATTTATTAAAACAATAAATGGAGTGGTTAGGGGTTTCGAGTTTTAGCTTTATTGCTGATGTTTTAAGCGTTTTAGGGGCGCTTTTTGCATTTTCTGGATGGCTTTTATTGAAAATAAATAACATCAATAATAAAAAAGAGATAGAGCGTCTAAATGAGTCGATTCTTATAATATTAAGAAATAATGCTGATGGTAGAGAAATTATTACTCCGTTTAAGTTGAGAAGAAAAGATATGACCCGTTCTGAAATATTAGGGGTTATTGGAATGATTCCTTTAAAAGATCATTTGAAAAATCAAAGGTTTTCTCATATTGAATATTTGCAGACGAGTGATTTCTGGCGCGATGTGGAAAAAGTAAAAGAATCAAACGTTGAAGAAAAAATTATTATACCATGTTCACAATTTGAGTTTGATCAGTTTAAATGAATTGTGCGATACATAGACATCGTTTCAATCTAAATCCGTTCTAGATCAAGACAAACAAGTGCATCGGACGAATCTCGACATCAAGTCCGAAATGCTTGTAATTGGTTTTTTTTAAGAATAAGATGCATAGGCCAAATAATAACTCAGCCCAACGAAATCCGACTGAATTTTGAGTTGTACTGAATTCTTGAAAGTGTAACGATGTCAGTGAATCACACAAATGAATACTCGGCAAAAACGTTCCAGCGTGGTGGACGTTCGATTGGGGAATGTTCCGGGAGACAACAACTTTGCAGCCGCAATCACCAAAATCATCGAACGCGCCGGAGGACGCTCGCGCGAGGAGTGGCAAACGATTCCATGCGTGGCAGTGCCCGCCGGTTATCCGGCAGTCTGGTCGGTCATCCTCGCCGAACTGCACGGACGTCTTGGCCACTTCCCCAACGTCGCCCGCCTCCGCCCAACCCAGCCGGGCGCAAGTGAAAAGTACGAAGTGGCGGAAATCCTCAACCTCCGCGAACTCCGGCACGCCTCCCGCAGCAAGCGCTAAAATCCCCAAAAATATCCCCTAAAAAAACAGGTTTTTTCCCGAAAAATCTTTGATTAAGCGAAGAAGATACGTAACATATATATGCAACGATGTCAATGATGCAGACCCGCTTGTAAGCCACAGAATTCCATATCTAAGCCCACGTCTCGGAGCCTCGTTCCATTGAGCAATCAGCTTGATGCGACCCAAGTTCTTGTTGTTCTGCAGTTCAGTTGTTTCGGAATAACCAAAACTCAGAACCCATGCCCGCTCAGCATCCTTCTATATCTCTCTTTTTTCTTTTAAGAGAGCCTCTAAAAAGTTACTGTGCAATAAATTGCTGCGTTGGTCGGTGCCCGAAATCCACATGTACTACCTGTCCGCTCTGTTTTTTGCGCTCCAGCCGCCTTGCACTTAGGTCTCTTATGACACTTTTTATAGTGCCCTTAATATTATTTCTTTTAGATAATAAATGATTACAGGGATATGAAGAATTTAGATAAATATTTTGATGATCTCTTAGTTAATGAAAAGGCCGTTTTGTTGAAGCCTATTACAGAAAAGGTGTCGCTTTTGTTTAGTGTGAATATGAGCACTTTTTATTATAAAGCAGATGTGCTTGATATAGACTCGGTGTTGCCTGAAAAGAGTTGTGAAACTAATTTATTGATTGATCAAAACAAGTATCTTGAGGATGTTGAGAATATTAAAATACTCTCTTCTCAGTCTCGGGTTGATACGATGCATTATCTTAATGAAAAATATTTTTCTCGGTCTGGATCAAAGATAAATAATTATATTTCTGTTTTCAATAAGAAAAAAATAGATTGCGCTATAAGGTGGTTAGAGTTAAAAGGTAAAGGCGAGGATATAGAGACAAGCGAAGAGCCATATGTTTTAATCAAGGGTGATATATCTGGGATACAAAACTTTATTTATTCTGTTCCTGATTCATTGTTGGGAACTGCTGGTGAGGGAAAACGAAAAGCAAAGCGGCTTCGTGGCCGTTCTTTTTACATTTCTCTCTTGACTGATACAATTGCTGATGTCCTTATAAGGGATTTAAACTTGCAGGAGGCAAATATTCTTTATGCAGGAGGCGGTCATTTTACAATTCTTGCCCCAAACACCCCCAAAATAAAATCTGTGCTTGCAGACAGTGAGAAAGTAATTAACAAATACTTTCTTGATGTCTTTCAACTTGAACTTACCCTTGTTCTTAAATGGGTAGATGTCCCACAAAACATTGTGGATGATTATAGGCCAGCCTATCAAAATCTTGAAGATGAAATTGTAAAGGCAAAGAAACAAAAGGCTTTCAGCGAGCTTTATGTTTTTGCCGACTGTATCAATGAGAAGTATGAGCCAAGCAGGTTATTTGAAGACATAGGCTCACAGTTGACCAGAACAAACTTTCTTATTGAAATCTATTCTGAAGAGATTGAAGAACTTAAACGTGGGAAATTTATCAGGTTTTCCGGTCTAAACATCACATGGTGGCTGGTTGATGACTTGTTAGAGATTTCAAAGATGAAGGACTACCGTATCCGCGTTTTCAGCCTTAATAACCCATCCGATTTTTTAGATAAACTGGATTGGTGTATTCAACAGGGATGTAAAGATATCGCCTTCGGATTCAAGTTCATTGGTAACTACATCCCAACCGAGGGTGATTCTGCTGATATTCTCGGAATAAAAATGAACAAGGATGAACCCCTTGATTTCGAGCAGTTAGCAAGACTTGATGTGGATGGTGAGAATAAAGCCACATTGGACTATCCCTTGTTAGGTGTGCTTCGACTTGATGTCGATAATCTTGGGGCTATTTTCGGATATGGGTTGGAGCACAAAGGCAAAACAAGTCTTTATGAGATTGCAGCGCTGAGTCGCGAGTTTATACACTTCTTCTGTTTTTACATGAATAAACTTGCCGAAGATTATCGTTGCTATGTCACCTACTCCGGGGGTGATGATGCGTTTATTGTCGGATCGTGGATTAATATCCTCCGATTCACCCGGGAGCTGCGCAATGACTTCGGTACATTCTGTTGCGACAATCCCAACCTCTCATTTTCCGCTGGCATTATTCACTGCGATTCACACTATCCGATTCAAAAAGCTGCGCAGCACGCAGGCAGCGCCGAGGAAAAAGCAAAAGACCAGAAAGATAAAAATGCCTTGAGCATCTTTGGGCGTGAAGTCAAGTGGGATCAACTCAGCGGGTTAATTGTCTTTGCTGAAAAAATTGTCCGTGCTGTTGAAAGTGAGAACGGAAAAGAAAAAATCTCCCGCTCCGTTATTTACCGAATCCTGTTAGGTATTTACGACTCATTTGATGAAAGGGGGGGGGCTAAAAATGACGAATTTTATCCGTCTCGGATATATGCTCAGGTATTGGTTTGCCCGAAGCCCTCATGACATCACGCATAAAAAAATTGTAGACTATGAGCAAGGTCGGTTTGAAAAATTGGAAGGGCTTAAACTCGAAATCGCCCAACAACTAATAAAAGGGAGCGCCACGGAGCTTTTCAAAAATTATAGCATCGTTATGAATTATGTCTTACTTAAAACCCGCAAATCCAGAGACTAAAAGGAGCGTATTATGGTGAAAGAACAGCTCAACCAAAGCAATCCACAGCAAAGCGAGAGGCCAAAATTAAAAACAACACTTGACAAAGAGACGATTGAAAACATTATCAAGGTTGCTGACGATAAGGGGCAAGATTTCAAAAAATCTGGAATTAAGACTCACCAAATTCGAAACTTTTATGGTGCGATCAATCAGTTGAAGCTCGATTATGAACAGGATAGGAATAAAGCGGTAAATGATTTTAATAAAACGGCATGGGAAAAACTGAACCGGGAGTTGGTCTTGCTTAAACCAAAACTGGCTTATGCAAAAGGTCGTGATGGAAAGGTAAAACCCTTTACTGATTTTATGACGGATGCCATTGATAAAACACTCAAATCTGATAACAAAAAAGCAGCTCTTGAAAACTTCTTTGAGCTTGTTCAAGCCGTGGTTGCCTACCACAAATCTTATGGAGATTAATAAAACTAACCTTAAACCAAGTATTTGCTATGCCAACCCAATTCATTGCGAACATATTTCTTCGTGGCAAGATAGAATGCCTAACGGGGCTGCATGTCGGCGGTTCGAAAACCAAGTTTGAAATTGGCGGGGTAGATAACCCGATAATTCGTGATCCTGTTACCCGCTATCCCTACATTCCTGGCACCTCGCTGAAAGGAAAATTGAGAATGCTGCTTGAGTATCATCTTGGAGCGGTTCATCCAGAAGGCAAGCCTTCTGAAGATGATAGCATTACTTCGCTTTTTGGTATTGGTGCTGAGGAGGGAAAAAATTCTGGCCCCGTCAGGTTAATCGTTCGAGATGCCTATCCTGACAAGGCTACAATCGATCTCTGGAAGAATCTTGACTCAGAATTGCTTTACACCGAGTATAAACCTGAAAATACCATTGACAGACTGACATCTGCAGCAAATCCACGCTATATGGAGCGCGTGGTAAAAGGCTCCCGGTTCGATTTTGAATTGATTCTGTCTCTATACGAGATCAATGGAAAGCAGGATGACGTTAAAGCTAATCTGGAAAATCTAAAGCAGGCAATGATGAAGCTCGAACACTCTGCACTTGGTGGAAGCGGAAGCCGGGGGTACGGGCAGATCAAGTTCCACTTGCTAGACCCAGTCATTTTTAAGAAAGAGAAATATGTTGAAGAAAATAAACAACTTACATCAATTCCTGAACAATTGGGGACAGCATTTAAATCACTGAATGAATTAAAAATTGATAACATTTTGAGCAAACCCAACACCCTTGAGACATGAAAATCGTCTATTTGTACCCCAAATCGTCTCTCGTTACCGAGCTGCGTTCCGATACCTTATGGGGACTGATTGCGTACAGTATGGCGTTTCTTTATTCAAAAAAAGAGGTAGATGCCTTTCACGAAGGGTATAAAAATGGTGCACCGCCTTTTTTAATCTCTTCAGTATTTCCTTTCAAAAAGAGGGACGATCAAGCCACCCCCATTTTGTTTTTCCCAAGACCTGTGCTACACGGCAACGATTTTGTTGTTCCTGGAGCATGGGATAAGAAACAGAAACTCGAATTCCTCCAACACCTCAAGAAGTTCAAAAAGATCAAGTTTATGGCGCAAGAGGTTTTTGAAAAGTTTCTCTCCGGAGAATTGGACGATAAAAAATACTTTGATAGCAAAAGTTGGTTAGATGCTGTCAATAACAAACCGAAACACCAGCAGGAATTGATCCCACATAATACGATTAGCCGTAAAACATGGACAACGCTTGAAATCAATAAAGCCGGACAGCTTTTTACCACAGAGGAGACGTTTTTCGAGTCAGGTTCAGGGCTGTTTTTTTTAGCAAGAGGGCAGCAGTTGCACTACCTTTTTTCGGTACTCCGGTACCTTGAACATATCGGATTTGGTGGAGATATTTCCACAGGAAAAGGGCACTTTGAATTCAAGATAGAAGACTTCTTTCTGAAGGAACCAAAAGATGCTGCGGCGTTTGTAACACTTTCGCTCTACTCGCCTACAATCAATGAGGTCAGTCTGTTTAAAAAAAGTCGTGGTAAAGTCTTCTACGAGCCTGTTCTACGTAAAGGGCGACTTGGACGTAACATCTCCCATGATGTTATGAAAAATCCGGTGATGATGTTTACCGAAGGTTCCTTATTCCCGGTAGTCCCCGGACAGAACTATCACGGCCAAAATATTACGGTGCGAAAGCCTGATGGTAATTTAACTCATCCTGTTTATCACTACGGGATGGCATTTGATGTCAAGATTAACGCCTAAACCTATGCGACTCCAACTCACAACCATATCACCTGTTCATATTGGCAATGGGGAAGAGCTTGAAGTCTCCGACTACGAGCTTCAAAATGGCAGTTACTATCGCTTGAACATTGATAAGGCTTTTAAGATTATCGAAGACCACAATCAGTTTGAAAAAATTATCCACTTAATAGAGGATAAATCAAGAGATTTATCTAAGGAAAAAGATAATAAGAAGCAAGCAAAATTGCGTCAAGAACTCAACCTTTTGAACTTATGCAAAAATGTCTCGAAGCCTCTGCACGACCAGTTAAAATCCGAGCTAAAAAATATCTCTGACTACACTTTCATCGACAAACTTCCGAAGAGTCAAACAAAGAGTGGTGGTAAAAACAGCCGCAAAATCAGTGTTCAGCTTAAAACGGCCGATCGAAGGCTACATACCAGCTTCAAGCCTGAAGGGTGCGATCCGAACCGCACTTGTTGCAAGTGTTATTCCTTCTCTGAGTGATCATGAGAAAAAGATAATTCTTAAATATATCAATACTGAATTAAACAGGTATAAGAGCGCTGATGAAGATGCGAGAAAAAAAATGAAGAAGCGGATGTTATCTATCTTGGATAACGAATTGATTTCAGCAACACTTTACTGTGGTAAAAAGAAGAGTGATTGGGGTGATAAGGCCAATAATCAACTCGATTTCAGTGATGCCAAGTTTGATTTACTAAAACTGCTTTATATAAATGAAACTAATACTTCGTTAGCGTCCGATACACTCGCTTTGATTTCTCCAGCCCAATACTCTGCAAAAAATGGTCGTCAGGAACTCCGTCATCCGTGCGAGGCAATCGATTCAAACAGGCACTTTGTATTTGATCTCCATATAGATATGGACTTTCTGTTTGAGGCAAAAAAACGTATCGATAAAAACAACGGTGCGTTTGATCGATATGATAAAATCTGGATTGGTTTTCGTGAAAAGGTTGAACGCCTATTCGGCTTTAAACTTGATGAGTTGAATACAAATAACAAAAGTGAGATTGAACAGAAAATCATCGGGCATATTTTGCAAGTCTGCCATCAATTCTATGGAGACGTTCTGGATCACGATGTGAAATGGATTGAACGAGCTGTACAACAAAGTAAAGACCTGCAATCCCTTGAGGCGATTTATACCGGACTACAAACGCTTAGAAAAGAAAATGCGCTCCTGTTAAAGCTGAATTTTGGTGCGGGCTTTCACGCCAAGACGGTAATGCTTGAAATGAAAAAACACGATACACCCGAATCCGCCTCCTTTAAATCGGCGATGCAGGATATTCTGGACACAATGGAAATTGGCAAGCCACATGACTTGCGGCAGGAATATCATGCTAATATGGAAAAATATCCAACATCACGTGCACTTGTTGAATATGACAACTATTATGATGCTTTAGGTTGGGTATTGCTTTGTGAAGATGGTCAACTTTCTGAAGAGCAAAGTACAGCTCTAGATGAGGTTTTTGCTTTAAAGGTTAAAAATGACAAGCAAATATCGAAACAAATGCAAGATAAGCAAAAACCAAAAGATGCGGTTGTTGCTGAAATTTGTGATGATACCATTAAGCCAGTTAAAGTCAGAATATTAGAAGGGACATATAATGGTGTAACAACTATTATGCCGGGTATACATATCGTTGGACTCGGATTAAAAATAGGTTCTTTAGTTTTTGTGAAATTAGAATTACAAAAAGGAAAAATTGTTAAGGCAATTTATTTTGATAAATACAAATAAAAGTAGTGTTCAGTCCCATGCGCATAACGCTCACGCTATCGCACCGCAATCCGTCGATAACACTGCCGGTCAATAACTCCTATCTGCTCTCCTCCCTCATCTACAACATCGTTGACCGAAGTTCCAGCGAATTTGCCGAAAAGCTGCATGCAGAAGGGTACCGTCTGCAGAACAAGTCCTTCAAGCTCTTCACCTACTCGCCGCTTTTCATTGCCGGAAAAGGCCGGAAGTGGAGCATTCGTGACGACGGCCAGATGAGTACGCGCGACAATCCGCTGCAGTTCACCATATCCTCCCCGAAAAGCGAATTCATCGAGCATCTGGTTGTGGGGCTGCTGCACGAGCCGTTTGTTTCTGTTGGAAAAGAGCGCTTCAGGGTCGAGACCGTCCGGCGGCTCGATGCTCCCGAAATATCGGGCGATATGCGCTTTATTGCGCTCTCGCCAATTGTCTGCGCCACGAAGCGAGCCGGCGTTCTGTACGCGCAGTATCTGTTTCCCGGCGATGAAGATTTCGAACGGGTGCTCTGCGAGAACCTCTGCCGCAAGTATGAAGCGCTTCACGGCAGGCCTTATGCTGCAGACAACAGCACTTTCCGCTTCACGCTCGATCAGGACTACGCGGATCGCAAAAACGGCAAGATTCAGAAGCTCATCACCATCAAGGAGGGCAGGCCCGACGAAACCAAAGTGAAAGGTCTGCTTGCGCCCTTCCGTCTCGAAGCGCCCCCCGAACTCATGGAGATCGGCTACGAGTGCGGTTTCGGCGAAAAAAACTCCCAGGGATTCGGCATGGTGAAGGTGGATACCTGCCGCACGGATTGCAAGTAAGCTGTGAAAAGGCTTACTTTAGGTAATGTCTGAAAGCAATCCGAAACGAACCGAAGGAGTTGTTGCCTATGCCCAAGCCGAGTCTTTGGAAAGACATGAAGACTACTTTTCTGCTTCATGCCATTGCCGCGCATTTCAGCAACGGGCTGATACCGGTGGCGGTGCTGTATCTGCTGCTCACCCTGCCGACAGGAAATCCCTTTTTCGAGCATACCGTCCAGCACCTGCTCTGGATCACCTTTCTTGCCATTCCCGTTTCCTTTCTTTCAGGTATCCACGACTGGAAAACGAAGTACCGCGCGGCAAAGGCTCCGGTTTTCATCAAGAAGATCCGGCTCTCCGGCGTGCTTTTCGTGCTCTGCGCCCTCGGCGTGGCGCTGCGTCTCGGCGTGCCCGACATCATGGAACGGGGTGATATCCTGCACTGGCTCTACGTGGCCGACCTCTTCGGCATGCTGCCGGTCGTGACCCTGCTCGGTCACTACGGGGGCAAGCTTTCCCAGCAGAGCCGCCAGCAGCCCCAGAAATCTTCCTGACACGCAACGGACTTCATCATGCATATCGTGCTTGAACCCCTGACAGCCGAAGACGGGCAGGAGGTGCTTGACATCTTCAACTACTATGCCGAGAACAGCTACGCCGCCTATTCCCTGAGTGCTTTTCCCTCCGAGATGGCCGGTCTGTTCCTGGAGCTCTCGAACGGTTATCCTGCCGTGATGGCGCGCAACGAGGAGGGGCTTGCGGTGGGTTTCGGCATGCTGCGCCCCTACAGCCCCATGCCGGCATTCGACAGGACGTGCGAAATCACGATTTTTCTTCGTTATGGCCATACCGGAAAAGGCACCGGCAAGGCGATACTCGACTATCTTCTGGAAGCCGCCCAGGAGACGGGGCTGCATTCGATTCTCGCCAGCATCTCCTCCCTGAACGAGGGAAGCCTGCACTTCCATCTGCAGAACGGCTTCCGTGAGTGCGGACGGTTTGTGGAGGCGGGCGAGAAGTTCGGCAGGAAGTTCGATGTGGTGTACTGCCAGAGGATGCTGTGAGGCAGTAGGCCCCCCATGAATCTGTTCCGCGATCCAATTGCCGCGTTGGCCGGTGCTCAAAATCCTCCTGTACTTCGTGTACATTCCGGTTTTTCCGGCTCCGTCCGCCTTGCATTTGAACCACTCACGAAAATTCAATGCAGGAGCCGTTTTTTACGGCACTTGCCCGGAAGCCGGTGTTCGCTGAACGATAACCTCTTTTTGCGCATTGCATATACACACGGCAAGCGCCGGTTTTCATTCAATGCTATTTTCTGCCCATGAAATTCATTCCGGTACTTCCTCTTTCGGAACTGCCTCCCGGCACTCACAGAACCGTAAAGGCCGGTGCGGGAGCGATAGCCCTGTTCCATTACGACGGCCGAATCAGCGCGCTCGGACACGCCTGCCTGCACAAGGGGGGCGATCTCGGGGAGGGGATTCTGCAGCGGCTCGATGACGGGGAGCTGTATGTGTCCTGCCCCTGGCACGGATGGCAGTACAATATCCGCACCGGCCAGGCGCCTCACGGTTACCTGGACCGCCAGGCGGTTTTCGATGCCAGGGTGGAGGACGGCGTGATCCTGGTGTCGGAAAAGCCGGTCGTCACGGTTTTCCGCGCAGAGCACGAGCATGACGGCCTCGGCGACCTGCGCCGTCCCGAATACCTGACAACCCCGGATTCGCTGCATGTGCTCGGCATTTCGGCAACCAACATGAACCGCTCGCTTCCGCGTCCATCGACCTCCGAGACCGCACTGCAGGCCGCGCTGGACTTCGCGGCTTCGGAGTACGGCGCCGGGACGCGGATGACCAGGCTGCGCGACCTGCAGTTCCGCCATTGCGAGGGGTATTACAGCCGCCATGAGGAGGCGTGCACCTGGCCGTGCTCGATTACCGAAATGGATCCGGAAGACGGCATGACCGGCGTGTACCGCGACCTGGTGCTCTGGGCCGACGTGGTGCTGCTTGCCACGCCGATCCGGTGGGGGAATGCTTCTTCGCTCTATTACAAGATGGCCGAACGGCTCAATACCGTGCAGAACCAGATCACCCTGCACGACCGCGTGCTCATCCGCAACAAGGTGGTTTCATTCATCATTACCGGAGGACAGGACAACGTCCAGGGGGTTGCGGGGCAGCTCAACGCTTTTTTCGCCGATCTGGGTTTCGTTTTTCCTCCCTTCAACTACATGGGCTGGAGCCGGGGCTGGATTGCCGAGGACATGCAGCATAATGTCGAGCGGTTCATGAAGAGCCGTTACGTGAAACGATCGGTGAAGGAACTGGTTGCCAATGCCGTGCAGTTGCTCCGGCAGCTGAAGCTTGTCGACACCGGCAACATCCAGACACCGAAGCCCAGAATAACCGAAGCCGGTGGTCTGACCGAACAGCCTGAAACCGGGAGGGAGAGGAGGTGAGAATGGTTGCTGTGCGTAAAAAAAAGTCTTTTCCGGGCGGATTTCCGGTTTCTTGGTAAAAAAACGGAAAAGCCGGGAGCAATCGGCTTTGAAAAACAGTGCTTTTTTCTTTAATAATAGGTTAAAGAAATTTTTACAGTTACCGGATCCGGCGCGTCCCCCGTCACGACGTTGGCCGGTCCTCCTGATCGCAAAACAATCGGAGGGACCCATGATAAAACAGTTGAGCGCGGTTCTCTTTTTCCTTGCCCTGCTACTCCATCTGCCGCACAGGGCGTCTGCCGTTTCAGGGCTTGATTCAGAGGTGTACTATCCCGATATAGCCGCCTATATCGTCAAGGATGCCGGAGGTTCGAAAGTGTACATGGCCAAGGATACCGGACGGATCATCCAGCCGGCAAGCCTCACGAAAATCCTGACCTCGCTTCTTGCAATCGAGAGCGGCAAGCTCGATCAGGAGGTGCTCATCACCAGGGAATCGACGCTGGTCGAACCCTCCAAGGCGGGATTCAAGCCGGGTGATCGCATCAGGCTCGGGGATCTGGTCAAGGCGGCAATGGTGGGTTCCAGCAACGACGCGGCTTTTGCCATCGCCATCCATCTGAGCGGCAGTGTCGAGAAGTTCGTGACCGCCATGAACTACCGGGCAAGGAAGATCGGCATGAAGAACTCCCTGTTCACCAACCCGGCAGGGTTCGACAAGGGGATTTACGCCGGCAATATCTCCACGGCCGAAGATCTGCTGACCCTGACCGAATACGCCATCAAAAACAGGACCTTCAACGAGATCGCGCAGCTGGAGTCCGCTCTGGTGCGGGAGCTGGGCACCAACCGGTTCATCCTGCTGAAGACCCACAACAAGCTGCTTGCAAAATATCCCTATGCCGTCGGCATCAAGACCGGTTTTACCCGAAGCGCGGGAAAATGTCTGATCGCACGTGCGCAGAAGGAGAAGGGCGACATGCTGCTGGTGATGCTGAATGCCCGTGGTGACCGGTGGATGCTTGCCGAGGAGATGTTTGAACGGGCGTTCGCCGAGCAGTCGGGACGAAAGCTCGATTATGCGGTCAGCCACGTTCCGGAAATGCATTCCCGTACGTGGCTGCGGTAGCGAACTTGCGATGCTCAAGCATGTCGTGATGTGGCGCCTGAAGGATCGGGCGCATGGTAATGACAAAGCCGTGAAAGCAAGGCTTTTCAAGGAGAAGCTCGAACAGCTTTCCGGACGGATTCCCGGACTGCTGCATATCGAGGCGGGTGTGGATTTCAGTTGCACACCCTCCTCGTACGATGTGGTGCTGTATTCCGAATTTGCCGACCGGGAGGCTCTTGAGTGCTATCAGACGCATCCCGAGCATGAAGCCGTGAAGGCCTTTATCGTGGAGGCGGCCTCGGAGAGGGTGGTCGTGGATTATGAGGATTGAGGGCTTCAGGCTGTGCATCGGAAGACCCGGAAACGGGAGGCAATAAAAAAAGCGGCATGTTCAATCATACCGCTTTTTTATTGGTCAAAAACAGCGCGGGCAGATCATCCCTGAACGATGCACTCTGCAGGGCAGACCGCAACGCATGCAGGAGCGTCGGTATAACCGGCACACTCGGTGCAGGTCCCTGCATTGATCACATAGATGTCGTCACCGGCAGAGATTGCGTTGACCGGGCATTCCGGTTCGCAGGCGCCGCAGTAGGTGCATTCTTCAGTAATGTACAGTGCCATATCAGGTTCCTTTCTTAAGGTTGGTTGTTAAATACAGAGAAAGAACAATTCGCAGAATTTCGAAAATATAAGCTTTTTTTCGGGCCGACAAAAAAAACCCGGCCGTTCATCGGCTTATTTTGGCATGAACGGAAACGGCAGCGGGAAGGGAAAGGTTTTTTCCACCATTTTTTTCAGGTATTCGAAGCGCACGGCAACCGAGGTGACGATGTAGGGCATGACCTCGATGCTGAAGGACGCCTCGCCCATGAGATGTCACGGGATGCCGGTGAGGGGATAGAGCTTGATGAAGTTGTCGTGCATGGTTTTCTGGAACGCTTCCGGAGTAATGCCTTCGGCTGGTTTGAGCAGGATATTGAAGGTGTTGTACCGGCTCCGGTCGTAGGAGAGGATCTGTTGCCTTTTGCCTGCTGTTCGCTGAAAAATTTCGTGCCGGGAAGCGGCACGGCGAAGTTCAGCGAAGAGAGCACGGCTCCGCTTTGCCGGGAGAATTCAACGATACGTTCGGCAACGGCAATCTGTTCTCCGAGCAGTTCCGGATCGATGGCGAAATATTTCCGGTGGTAGATTTCCGGCGTGACGCACATCTTGCAGGTGTGCGGGCAGTCGCGGCTGGTGAGAATCGGGAACGGGCGCAGTGTTCTGCGTTCGGCATCTTCGAGAATCTGCAGCCACATGTTCTCTGCCATGCCTGACGCTACGCTGGCATACCGCGAGGCCACTTCGATCAGGAGCGATGCGTGGTTTCCGCCGATAATGCAGGGTTTGCGAAGCCGTCGGCAATCTGGTAGGCCCGCTGCGCCTGGAATATAGACAATGGGGGGGCACAACTCTGCACCCCTGTCAGAAAGGGTGCAATGCAGACGGAAGGAATGTGTCCCCCGAACAGCTCAGACCTTGAAGATGCAGTCCACCGGACAGACGGCCACACAGGCGGCCTCGTCGTGATAGCCGGCGCAGTCTGTGCAGACGGTTTCGTCGATGACGTAGATGTCGTCTCCGGCAGAGATTGCGTTGACCGGGCATTCGGGTTCGCAGGCGGCGCAGTAGGTGCATTCTTCGGTAATACGATGTGCCATGGTGGTTTCCCTGTTTTATGTGTTGGCTTGTTGCGTTGCGGAACGCATCAGTCACTACAAACCCTGGGGGAGTAAAAAAGTTCCTCGTTTGCTTCTCCCGGCGCGGCAGGGCGGAAATGATATGCCGTTTGCCCACAGCGGTTTTCGCCGGGCATCCTAACGGCTTTCATGGATTTCGTATGCGTTGATGATATCCCTGACCAGCTTGTGGCGCACCACGTCGGATTTGTCGAGATACACGAAACTGATGCCCTTGATGTTCTTGAGGATGCGTTCGGCATTCGGCAGGCCTGACTCCATGGTGGTAGGCAAATCGATCTGCGTGACGTCGCCGGTGATGATGGCCTTGGAGTTTATGCCGAGCCGGGTAAGGCACATTTTCATCTGCTTGCTCGACGCGTTCTGCGCCTCGTCGAGGATGATGAAGGAGTTGTTCAGGGTCCGGCCCCGCATGTAGGCGAGCGGCACGATTTCAATGACCCGGCGCTCGGTGAGAAACTTGAGCTTTTCAGCGGTCAGCATGTCCTGCAGGGCGTCGTAGAGCGGTCTGAGGTAGGGGTCTATTTTCTGTGCGAGATCTCCGGGAAGAAAACCCAGGCTTTCTCCGGCTTCAACGGCGGGCCGGGCAAGCACGATCCGTTTCACGCTTTTGGCTTTCCACGCGGCCACCGCAATGGCCACGGCCGTATAGGTTTTGCCGGTACCGGCCGGACCGATCGCGAACACGATGTCGTTGCTCCTGGCTTCGGCCACCATGCGCCGCTGGCCGTTCGTTTTGGCTTTCACGGCGTAATCGGCTGTGGCGACAATGATGTCCTCATCATCCGGCAGTGCGGGTTTCGTGGAGGGCGCCGGGGCCAGCGCAAGGCTGATCAGGGCGTTGAGATCGTTTTCAAGCACTTCACCGTGCTTGTCGGCAAGAAAGATCATCTCCCTGAAAATCCGTTCGAGAGCCCCGACCGTTTCTGCCTCGCCGTTCAGCGTGAGGATTGCCCCTCTTGCAGTGATCTGCGCATCCGGAAAGGCGTTTCTGATGGTTTTCAGATAGGAGTCGAAAGGGCCGAAGAGAATGACCGGTTCAATTCCGCGGATCTCGATTTTTTTTTCGATACTCAATACTGAGGGTTCCTGCTTTTTGCTTTAGGTGTTGTTCTGCAGATCGTAATAGGGCGACGGAGTGGCAAGGTAGTTTCGCACATACTCTCCGACACCCTGTTCAAGCGGGGTCATTGCCGCATGATAGCCGGCATGGCGGAGTTTGCGCATGTCTGCACAGGTGTGGTACTGATAGCGGCCCTGCAGTTGTTCTGGCATTGGCACGTAGCTGATGGACGGCTCCATGTCGAGCGCCTCGAAGGTGGCTTTCACCAGATCGTTGAAGCTTCTCGGCACCCCGCTTCCCGCGTTGAAAAGGCCCGATACTTCGGGATGCTCGAGCAACCATGCCATGATGTCGGTGCAGTCGCGGATGTAGACGAAATCACGCAGCTGTTCGCCATCCCGGTAGTCCGGGCGGTATGATTTGAAGAGGCTTGCCTGACCGTTCCTGATGATCTGGCGGAACGCCTTGTAGACCACACTGGTCATCTCCCCCTTGTGGTACTCGTTCGGGCCGTAGACATTGAAGAACTTCAGGCCGGCGGCTTTTGCAAGGACGCCGTTGCGTAGCGCCCACCGGTCGAACATCTGCTTGGAGTAGCCGTACATGTTGAGCGGCCGGAGTGTGTCGAGCGCAGCTTCATCGTCGGCATATCCGGCCCGGCCATCCCCGTAGGTTGCCGCGCTTGATGCGTAGATGAGCCTGACACCGCTTTTCATGCAGTATGCCGCGATGCTTTTCGAGCAGGCGAAATTCCGTTCGACGAGCAGGTCGGCATCCGATTCGGTTGTGGCGCTGATTGCGCCCATGTGGATGATGGCGCTTATGTTCCGGAAAGCTCCCGATTCGAGCATCGGCAGGAACGTTTCCCTGGGGATGAAATCGGCGAACCTGAGCCCCGAAAGATTCCGCCACTGTTCCGTATCCGTCGAGCCGAGAGTGTCGACGACCACGATATCGTCAAATCCTTCCCGGTTGAGCTTCCAGAGCACGGCGCTGCCGATAAATCCGGCTCCTCCGGTGATGATGATCATGTCGGGCTGGTAAAGTTGAGCGTACAGGGTAGCAAAATAGGAAGCCGGGTGCAGAAAAGCAAAAGGCCGTTTCCCCCACGAAGGGAGAAACGGCCTTTTGCCAGGAGAACATTCTTCAGGCGGAGGCTTTGAGAATGTCATCGTGAACAAGCAGCTTGCGGCCCCAGAACAGCCATATGCGGATGGTGTCAACCGGCTTTTCGAGAATTTCGGAAATCATGTCGTGACGCAGGCCGGAAATTTCACTCAGCAGCACCGACAGCTTGATGTCGGCTGCCCGTTTTCTTATGGCAGTCCCAAGCCTTGCGTTGCCTTTGCAGTGCCTGTGGCTGAGGCAGAAATCGGTATGCTGGCCGAAGCGGTCGGTATAGCAGGTTCTGAACGTTTTCAGAAGATCCTGTTCCGGGGTGTTCATATCCGCGTTCAGATAGGTGCAATTGACGAGATCGCGCGAATGCTCTTCACTTCCGGTCATCCAGTACGCTATGCTGTATATGTCGTCAAGCAGATCGAGAGCAGTTTTATCATTCTTTTTCATGGCGTCTCCTTCTGTATATAGGATATAATTGATCCTGATTTAAAGGTATAAAAAAATCGGGCAATGTCCAGTTTTTTTTATAAAAAATCTTAAAAAGATGCTTTTTTTAGTGTGGCCCGGAAAACCGTTGCGGACAGGGCAGTCGCCATCCTTCGGGTGGTAACAGTAAATAATTGAAATGAAACGAGATATAAAGGAACTCCTGAATCCTGCCCTGCGCAGCATCGAGGTGTACAGGGTCGAAGGGGGACAGGAGGCGGCAATCAAGCTCAACCAGAACGAAAGTCCTTTCGACCTGCCGTTGTGGCTCAAGGAGGAGATTCTCGGGGAGTTTCTCAAGGAACCGTGGAACCGGTATCCCGACATCCTGCCGTTCAGGGCCATGGAAGCCTATGCGGATTTTACGGGTGTGTCGCGTGATTCGGTCATCATGAGCAACGGGTCCAATGAGATGCTCTACACGATTTTTCTGGCCTGTCTCGGCCCGGGGAAGAAGATTCTCATTCCCGAGCCCTCGTTTTCCCTCTACGAGAAGATTGCGCTCTTGCTCCAGGCCGAGGTGGTTCCGGTGCCCATGCTGCCCGGCCTTGGATTCGATGCCGGAGCGATCATTGAAAGGGCGGGTGCCGAAGCGGTTGATTTTATCGTGCTTTCGACGCCGAACAACCCTACCGGAAAGTCGCTGCCATACGAAGATGTCTGCCGTATTGTACGGGAGTCCGACGCCCTTGTGCTTGTTGACGAGGCGTATATCGAGTTCTCGCGGGAAAAATCCGTGCTGCCGCTCGTCGATGAACTGCCGAATCTCATCGTTCTTCGCACGATGTCCAAAGCGCTTGCGCTGGCGGGCATGCGCATCGGGTTCGCCATCGCGAATCCCTCGCTGCTCGCTGAGATCGCCAAACCGAAAATTCCGTTTTCGTCCGGACGGCTTGCCGAGATCACCCTGCAGCATGTGCTGAAACATTACTACCTCGTTACCGACGCGGTGTCCTATATTCTGTCCGAACGCGAGCGCATCTTTGCCGATCTTGAAGGTGTTCCGGGCCTCGATGTGTTCGCAAGCGATACCAATTTTCTCATTATCAGGGTGCCGGATGCCCGCGCCGTTTTTCATGCCCTTGGCGGTTCGGGAATTCTTGTCCGCAACGTGTCGGGGTATGCGCTCATGGAGAACTGCCTGCGCTTCAATGTCGGTCTGCGTGAGGAGAACGACCGGCTCATCGCAAGAATCAAGAGCCTGTAGGATGGGTTTCAGGAAACTGACCGGTCCGGAGATGAACCGGATCCCTGCCGAAGCGATCCGGGGTTCCCTGCGTCATCCGGTGTACCTGATGCTGCACAACATCCGGAGCATGTGGAATGTCGGCTCCATGTTCCGTACCGCGGATGCCGCAGGTATAAAAAAGATCATCATTACCGGTTATACCGCCACTCCGCCGCGCAAGCAGATCGACAAGACCGCGCTTGGCGCCCAGGAGAGCGTCCGCTGGGAATACGCTGCCGATCCGCTCGATGCCATCATGCACCTGAAAGCCGATGGGGTCAGGATATGCGGACTTGAAATCGCCGACAGGAGCCGACCCTATACGGCAACCGGCCGGGAAGATTTTCCTCTGTGTCTGGTCGTCGGCAACGAGGTTGAGGGTATCGACGATGAGGTGCTTGCATGCTGCGACGATGTGCTTGAAATTCCGCAGTACGGATCGAAACACTCCCTGAACGTGGCTGTTGCTGCAGGTATAGCGCTTTTCGAGCTTGTCAGGACGGTTCGGGGGGGCATGTAACTTTTTGGTCGTTCTCCTTGTTTTTCCGTTACAATGGTGTAAAGGTCTTTAAACGTGTTCTTCAGATGCTTCATTACAAGACATATGATCACCCCGACACTCATGCTCCCTGGGTGGTTTTTGTGCATGGCGCCGGCGGCAGTTCATCGATCTGGTTTCTGCAGATAAAGGAGTTCATCAGGCATTTCAATGTGCTGCTCGTTGATCTGCGCGGGCACGGCAAATCAAAGCATATCGTCACGCTGAAGGACGACCGTCATTACAATTTCGAGGACATCACCCGCGACATCATCGAGGTGCTCGATACCGAGCAGATCGAAAAGGCGCATTTCGTGGGGATTTCACTTGGAACCATCCTGATCCGCAACATGAGTGAAATCGCTCCCGAGCGGGTCAGTTCGATGATCATGGGGGGGGCGATCATCCGGCTGAACGTGCGGGCAAAGGTGCTGGTGGCCCTGGGTAATGCGTTCAAGCGAGTGGTGCCGTACATGTGGCTTTACAGCTTTTTTGCATGGATCATCATGCCGCGCGAGAGGCACAAGAAGTCGCGCCTGCTGTTTGTGAACGAGGCGAAGAAGGTTGCCCAGAAGGAGTTCATGCGCTGGTTCCGCCTCACCTACGAGCTGACGCCGCTTCTGAAGTATTTCGAGGAGAAGGATACCGGTATTCCAACCCTCTATCTCATGGGTGACGAGGATCACATGTTCCTTCCGGCAGTCCGCCTTATCATTACCCGCCATACCAACTCATGGCTCGAGGTGATCAGGAACTCAGGCCATGTCTGCAATGTCGACCAGCCGAGGGAGTTCAATGCAAGGGCTATCGCATTTCTCAACCGGATGCATGCCGCAGGCAAGCGCGAGGTATCGGCACCGTCCGGCATGCCCGGCCTTGTGACCTGTCAGGCTATCGGTTTGTTGTAGTGGTTCATGGCGTGCCCGATCCCGTTCGATACGAAATCAAGTGCCGCGTCGGCGCATGCGGGCAGCACTTTTTCAAGGGTTTTCCTCTCCTCTTCACTGAATTTCCCCAGGACGAACGATGAAAACGATGCCGGCGGCGGCTCTTCCAGCCGGATGCCGATTCTCAGCCGGGCGAATTCGTCGCTTCCCAGACACTCGATAATGTGTTTCAGCCCGTTTTGCCCTCCCGCAGACCCTTTTGCCCGGAGCCGTATCGAGCCCGAGGGGAGGTTGAGGTCGTCGCAGATCACCAGGATATCCTTCAGTGCGATCTTCCAGAAGTTCATGGCGGCAACCACGGCGTGTCCGGACAGGTTCATGTAGGTCATGGGCTTGAGCAGGATGATCGGGGTGTTCCTCCAGCTGATTTTTGCAAAGTGGAAGTTGCCCCGGCCTTTGCTGAGCGGAGCCTGGAACGATGCGGCAAGCCGGTCGATGACATCGAATCCCACATTGTGGCGTGTTCCGGTGTGCCGGGCTTCCGGGTTGCCGAGGCCTACGAGAAGTTTCATGAGCGGTTCAGGCATGGATTGAAATGGCAACGGCCCCGAAACCGGGGCCGTCACATGGTACGAAATGCCGTGAAGAAATCAAAGCAGCGGCGCAATGACAAGCGCTACGACGGCGATGAGCTTCATGAGGATGTTCAGGCTCGGTCCGCTGGTATCCTTGAGCGGATCGCCGACCGTGTCGCCGACGACAGCGGCCTTGTGCGTGTCGGAGCCTTTGCCGTACGTGACACCGTCGAACTCGATTTTCCCTTCGATACGTTTTTTCGCGTTATCCCAGGCTCCGCCGGCATTCGACTGGAAGATCGCCATCAACACGCCTGACGAGGTGACGCCGGCAAGCAGACCTCCGAGCATGTCCTTCGAGATGAATCCGACCACGACCGGAACCAGCACACCCATGAGGCCGGGCAGGATCATCTCCCTGATGGCCGCCTTGGTGGAGATATCGACGCAGTGCGCGAACTCGGCTTCGGCGGTGCCTTCACGCAGGCCGGGGATTTCATTGAACTGACGTCCGACCTCGTTGATCATGTCGGAAGCCGCTCGTCCCACGGCGCCCATGGCCATGGCGCTGAAGACGAAGGGGAGCATGGCACCGATGAGCAGACCCGCCATGATGATTGGCTGCGAGATGTCAAGCGAAGTGACGTGCGCCTGCTGACGGAATGCTGCGAAGAGCGCAAGGGCGGTCAGGGCGGCACTGCCGATGGCGAAGCCTTTTCCGATGGCCGCGGTGGTGTTGCCGACCGCATCGAGCTTGTCGGTGCGCTCGCGCACTTCGGCAGGAAGGCCGGCCATTTCGGCGATACCTCCGGCGTTGTCGGAGATCGGTCCGTAGGCATCAACCGCAAGCTGGATGCCGGTGACGGAGAGCATGCCGAGTGCGGCGATAGCGATACCGTAAAGACCTGAAAAGTGATAGGACGCCACGATTGCGATAGAGAGCACGATAACCGGCAGACCGGTTGACATCATGCCGGTGCCGAGTCCCGCGATGATGTTGGTTGCCGCACCGGTGATGCTCTGGCGTGCGATGCCGACGACCGGTTTGTTGTGCGTGGAGCAGTAGTACTCGGTGATCATGCCGATCAGCACGCCGGCAACCAGTCCGATGATGACTGCGTAGAAGATGTTCAGCGAGGTGTAGGTGAACCCGTCAGCTGTCCAGCTTTTCGGCAGGAAGTAGTCGATGATGAAGTAGCTGAGCACGGCCATGATGATGGAGGCGCCGAACTCGCCCATGTTCAGGCCGGTCTGCGGGTTGCCGCCTTCCTTCACCTTCACGAAGAACGATCCTGCAATGGAGACGAGAATGCCTACGGCTGCAATGATGAGCGGAAGCGTGACGGCGGCTACGGGGTTGACGCCCATCGTATTGAAGACCGGCACGAATGCGGCACCGAGCACCATGGTGCCGATGATGGCGCCCACATAGCTTTCAAACAGGTCGGCGCCCATGCCGGCTACGTCGCCCACGTTGTCACCAACGTTGTCGGCGATGGTGGCCGGGTTGCGCGGGTCGTCTTCAGGAATGCCTTCGTAAACCTTGCCTGCAAGGTCGGCGCCGACGTCTGCCGCCTTGGTGTAGATACCGCCGCCGACGCGGGCAAAGAGCGCGATTGATGAAGCGCCGAGCGAGAAGCCGGAGATGAGGTTGATCACCTCTTCCACCTGGGCAAGGGTGGGGAACATCTGCGAGTAGACAATGAAGAGGGCCGACAGCCCGAGGACGCCGAGACCGACAACGGAGAGTCCCATGACGAGGCCGCCCGAGAAGGCGATGTTGAGCGCCTGGCCGAGACCGGTTCGTGCCGCGTTCGTGGTGCGTACGTTGGCTTTGGTGGCGACCCTCATGCCGAAAAAGCCGGCAAGGGCCGAGCAGAGCGCGCCGACGACGAAACTGACGGCGATAATGGGCGAGGTTGCCGGGCGGCCGCTGTTTGCGTAGGCAAGCAGCGCCGCAACGGCGATGACGAAGATGACAAGAACCTTGTACTCCCTTTTCAGAAAGGCGAGAGCGCCGTCTGCAATATGGGCTCCGATTTTCGACATTTTTTCAGTGCCTTCGGACTGTTTCGATATCCAGGAGGCTTTGAAAAAGGCATAGAGCAATGCAAGCACACCACTAACAGGAATTGCATACAGAATGGTTTGGTTATCCATGTGTTTTCTGGTTGAAATTGCTTGAAACCTTGGAACTGAAAGAGACAAGAGCATTATGTGCGGCTTTGAAAAAAGCCTGTCCGGTGCAGTCACGTGAAGCCGTGGAAGCAGGCGACACTGTGGGTATGTACTATGACTGTATAAATCATAACAATCGTAAAATCTACGATTTATCAGCACGAGATCAAAGCTCGAGGTTGAATTATTCCTCCGCTGCAGCGAAAAACGCCGGTCGAGAGACCGAGGCAGGAACTGAGGAAAGATTCCCACAGGGTCATGACGAAAAACGTTGCAATTGCCATTGCTTAATTGCTGAAAAAGAATGAAATTTGGTTCTGCCGTTCGGATCGGCATCCCAGCAGATCCGTTTCGGGCAGATCTGTTCTTTGTCATGTTTGCGGTGTTCTGTTTTCAATGGTCTTTTTTTAGAACAAACAGTGCTAAAACGTACAATGAAAAAACCTTTCAAAGTTGCATGGGCTGCCGGAACCGGATCGGTTCTCGGTGCCTTCGGTGTATTGCTGCAATCGTCAAAAGCGATAGCAAGCGAGGCCGATCTTGTCTTGCCGGATTTACATTCGGTCTCCTTTCTGGGTGGTATCCCCGGTTACACGCTTCTTATGGGAACCTCGATTTATTGAGTTTTGATATATCTCTGTACTTGAGTCAGCCGGAAAGCTCGTAGTCGATCCTAAAAAACACCGTTCTTTGACACATTTTGGGCTTAAAAGCCCCCTGGAAGCACCTCT
>VGMX01000008.1 GCA_016866305.1 Chlorobiota bacterium
CCTTCGGTGGTGAGTTCCTCGCGTTTTTCCGGTACCAGCGTCACCAGTTCCGGACGGATATCGAGCGCGATGCGCTGCATCTCGGCACTCATGGCCATCTCCAGATCGAGTCTGGTCGTCACGGCCCTGCGCAGTCTTTCCAGATCGTTGTCCCTGATGTGGCGACGGTCTTCACGCAGATGGCAGACGATGCCTGCGGCCCCGCTTCTTTCCGCCAGAAGCGCGGCTTCGACCGGGTCGGGGTCATACTCGTTCCGGGCGTTGCGCAGCGTTGCGATGTGATCGATATTGACAGCGAGTCTCATGATGCGGTATTGGGTGTTCTTCGCTTAAAGCTGTTATCTTGCATGAAAATGATTCAGCCAAAGTAACGAGTTCACCGGCAAATGTCAAAATCGAAGGGCTATCTTCCCCTTCCGGTGATACCCGGCGCCTTGCCGGCCGGCTTTCCGGGCAACTGAAACATGAAACGGGACGAAAAGATGGACGCATCACTGCTGCAGAAACTCGAGTATACAAGAATAGCCGGTTATGCCGCAAGGTACTGCCTCTCTCCGATGGGGAGCGACAGGCTGCTTGCAGCCCTGCCTTTTGCAGGAAAGGATGCCCTTTCAGTCGAACTTGAACGGGTGCTTGAAATCAGGAATTTTCTGCTTGAAGGGAACTCCCTGCCGTTTTCCGTTCTGCCCGATACCCGGCCGCTGCTCCGTCATCTCGACGTGATCGACAGCTACCTCGATGCTGCGGGGTTGCAGGATATTTTCCATCTGCTGCACGCGTCGGCCCAGCTTCGGAAGTTCATGTTCGGCAGCCGGGAGGTCTATCCGGAGCTGAATGAATTCTGCATAAGCCTGTGGCTTGAAAAGACGCTTCAGTTCACGATCCGCAGCGTCGTCGACGAACAGGGCGAAATCAGGGACAGCGCCAGTGACGGACTGCTGTCGATCCGCAGCGACCTTCGCGAGAACCGGCTTGCCCTGCAAAGAAAAATGGAGCGCATCTGCCGGCGATGCCTTGAAAACGGCTGGCTCATGGATGATACCGTGGCCATGAAGAACGGGCGCCTCACGCTTGGTTTCAGGGTCGAGTACAAGTACAAGGTGCCCGGCTATATCCAGGATTACTCGGGTACCGGCCAGACGGTGTTCATCGAGCCGGCCGAAACGCTTCTTCTTTCCAACCGGATCCAGGAGCTTGAAATCAGTGAGCGAAGGGAGATCGAGCGGGTTCTCCGGGAAGTCTCTTCCCGGATCCGCTCCGAACTTGAAAATCTTTGCCACAACCAGGATATTCTCGCCGGTTTCGATGCCCTGTATGCCAAAGGCAGGTTTGCCGTTGAAACCGCTTCCGTTCTCCCCGCCCTCTCATCCGGGAGAACGTTGCGCATCGTCAAGGGGTACCATCCGTGGCTGCTCATCACCCACCGGACGAAGATGGCCGAGGTATATCCGCTCGATCTCGAGCTGCAGGAGGATGAGCGGGCGCTGGTGATTTCAGGACCGAACGCGGGAGGCAAATCGGTGGCCATGAAAACCGTCGGGCTGCTCTGCAGCATGCTTTCTCACGGCTATCTCCTGCCGTGCAGCGAAAGTTCGGTTTTTCCGCTTTTCGACCACCTGTTCCTTGAAATCGGCGATGACCAGTCCATCGAAAACGATCTTTCAACCTTCAGTTCCCATCTTGCCGCCATACGGGAGATTCTTGAATCCGCAGATGGACGCTCGCTTGTGCTGATCGACGAACTCTGCTCGGGCACCGATGTCGAAGAGGGGGGGGCCATTGCCAAGGCGGTGATCGGGGAGTTGCTGCACAAGGGGGCCATGACCATCGTGACCACGCACCTTGGAGAACTGAAAGCCTTTGCGCATGAACACGAGGGCGTGGTGAACGGAGCGATGGAGTTCGACCGTGAAGGGCTTCAGCCGACCTTCCGTTTCATCAAGGGAGTGCCTGGGAGCAGTTTTGCGTTTGCCATGATGCATCGCATGGGTTTTTCCGGCGCACTGATCGGGAAAGCGGAACG
Source organism: Chlorobiota bacterium (assembly GCA_016866305.1). Classification (GTDB taxonomy): domain Bacteria; phylum Bacteroidota; class Chlorobiia; order Chlorobiales; family Chlorobiaceae; genus Chlorobium. Next base: position 2,024 of record VGMX01000008.1, read on the forward strand.
GTTCATGAAGAGCGGGCATCTGGGGGTGGAAAAGCTGCTTGACGACCTGAAGTGCCTCATGCAGGAAAACCGGTCGCTGGCGAGCGCTCTTGAACAGGATCGGCAGCAGCTTGCTTCGGAAAAGGAACTGCTTGCGGCCATTCGGGCCGACCTGTCCGAACAGCAGCGGGAACTGAAAGGAAAGGCGATTCGGGATATGCAGAAGGAGATCGAGCACGCCCGCAAGGAGATACGCGGAATCGTCCGGGAAGTGAAAAGTGCTCCGGCGGGCGAACTCGATGTTGCGGCTGCGCGCCGGAAGCTTGAAATCCGCAAAAAAGAGCTGGACGGCGCGGAAAAAAAACTTGATGAGGAGCGGGAAGCTGCAAGGGAAAAGGAGCCTGTGATCCGTGCAGGTGATCTTGTCAGGCTGCTGGAGAGCAACACTGCCGGTGAGGTCGAGTCGGTCCAGGGTGGAACCGCAGTGGTGCGTTGCGGCAATTTCAGGTTGACGGCACGTCTGGGGAAGCTCGAAAAAATCACGAAAACCGGGGCCAGAAAGATCGGAAGGGATTCCGGGGGTGCGGCAGGAGCCGCCTCATGGAAGCCGGTTTCCGCCGATGCTGTTTCCACAACGCTCGATCTCCGGGGAATGACCGGTGACGAGGCGATAAGTGCCGTGGAGCGTTTTCTCGACAGGATGAGCATGAACCGCATCCGCCAGGTGACCATCATTCATGGCAAGGGAACCGGTTCGCTGCGCAGGAGAACTGCCGATTGCCTGCAGCGCCACAAGGCGGTCGACCGTTTCCGGCTCGGAGAGTGGGGCGAAGGGGGAGCCGGCGTGACCGTGGTGGAACTCAAGGGTTGAAAAACAGCCGGTGAAGCTTTATTTTAAGGTTCAGGAGCCTCCATATCCGCCGCTTGCCGGGACCGGCTCCATACAATCAAAACAGAGAGGGTGAAAGAGCAGTTTACTTTACAGATGACGGTGCCGAACCAGCTGACCATGCTGCGAATCGTGCTGGTGCCGGTTTTTGTCGCTTTCCTGCTGCAGGACGATCCCTGGCTGAAACTGATGGGGGTGATTGTGTTTGCCGTCGCTTCCATCACCGACGCCTATGACGGATACCATGCGCGCAAATACGGTGAAACCACCCGTCTCGGTGCTTTTCTCGATCCGCTGGCCGACAAGTTTCTCATTACCGCGGCTTTTCTGCTCTACGTGCATATGGGGTATCTCATGCTGTGGATGGTCATTCTTGTCGCCATAAGGGATATCCTCATTACCGTGCTCAGGGTGTATGCCGAATTCATGGATCGGCCGGTGGTGACCAGCCGGGAGGCCAAGTACAAGACGCTTCTTCAGAATGTATTCGCCTATGTGATCATGCTCATGCTGCTGATGAAGGAGCAGGTTTTTTTCGGCAGCAGGATCGCCGCGGCAATAGAGGGAATGCTCCGCTCCGCTTATCTTGATTACGTGATGCTTGCCGTGACGCTCTTCACGGTCTATACCGGGGTTTCGTATCTCGTGGCCAACTGGAACGTATCCATCCGCGGCTCGGCAGGGCCCCGTTGAATCCATGGAACTGCACCTCGCCAGACTGCTTTCCACCTGTTTCGGACTCGGTTATGTGCCGTTCGCTCCGGGAACCGTGGTGAGTCTTGTCGCTCTGCTCGCTTACCTGTATCTGCCCCCGCTCCGGGATATCGGCATCATGACTGTTGCGGTGCTTCTTGCCGTCGTGGCAGGAGTCTGGTCCGGGTCGGTCATGGAGGAAACGTACGGACAGGATCCTTCGATTGTCACCCTTGACGAGCTTGCAGGGCAGTGGGTGGCGCTTGCCGCCCTTCCCGCGTCGCCTCTCGCGGGATTTCTTGCGTTCATCCTGTTCCGGTTTTTCGATATCGCCAAACCAGGCCCCGTTGACAGGGCCCAGCGTTTTCCGGGAGGGTGGGGCATCATGGCCGACGATCTGCTTGCCGGTCTGCTGGCCAATTTTTCAACGCGAGCCGTTCTGGCCATCGCGGCTTACTTTCAGATCGATCTTCCGCTGTAGAATTCCCTGATCCGGCTGGTCATGGCTTCCGGTGTCATGCCGGTTTCACGGTACAGATCCTGCATGCTGCCGTGGGTGACGAAACGGTCGGGAATGCCGATTTTCAGTACCGGAAGGCTGATCCTTTTTTCGTTGAGATAATCGATGACGGCGCTTGCCGTGCCGCCGATAACGCTGTTCTCCTCGATGACGGCGAAGTGGGTTGCCTGTGCTGCGAGTTTCTCCACGAGAGCGGTGTCGAGCGGTTTGAGAAAGCGCATGTTGGCTACCGATACATGCAGGCCCTCCTTTTCAAGCGCGTCGGCAACATCGAGGGCTGCGCCGGAAAGCGGTCCGGCGGCAAGCAGGGCGATCGATGAGCCTTCGCGCAGAAGCACGCCTTTTCCGGATTCTACCGGCATGAAGGTTTTCCGGAGTTCGATTCCCCTGCCGTTGCCTCTCGGATACCGGATGGCGACCGGCCCGTCAATGCTGTAAAGTGCCGTATAGAGCATGTCGCGCAACTCCTGTTCGTCGGCAGGCATCATGACGGTGAGATTCGGTATGGCGTGCAGATAGGAGAGGTCGAACGCACCGTGATGGGTCGGTCCGTCCTCGCCGACCAGGCCGGCCCGGTCGATTGCGAAAACCACATGCAGGTTCTGCTGGGCAACATCGTGGATCAACTGGTCGTAGGCTCGCTGCAGAAAGGTTGAGTAGATGGCGCAGACCGGCAAGAAGCCCTTGACCGCCTGGCCCGCGGCGAAGGTCACCGCGTGCCCTTCGGCAATGCCGACATCGTAGAAGCGGTTCGGCAGTGCGTTCTGGAACAGGTCGAGAGAAGTGCCGCTTGGCATGGCGGCCGTGATGGCCGTGATGCGGGAATCTTTCAGGGCCAGCTCGACGAGGGCCTCGCCGAAAACCTCCTGGTATTTCGGAGGTTGCGGTTTTCCTGCAGGGCCGAGCGATTTGCCGGTTACGGTATCGAATCCTCCGCTGTGCGCATGCCATTTGCTCTGGTTGTCCTCGGCAGGCTTGAATCCCTTGCCTTTGGTGGTGACCACATGGAGCAGTTTCGGATGCGGCAGTTCCTGCATCTCGCGCAACGCCTTGACGAGCTGTTCCATGTTGTGCCCGTCGATAGGGCCGAAATAGCGAAGCCCGAGCGCTTCGAAAAAAGCGCCCGGAGTGAATGCCGCCTTGAAGCCGTCTTCAAGTTTCCTGACCGCGTTTTTTGCCGCATCCCCGAACTCGTTGTTCAGCAATGAAATCGAGTTCCAGATGAATTTGCGAGCCCTGTTGTAGGTCTTGTTGAGCGTGATGTTGATCAGGTGGGTTTTCAGCCCGCCGGTGCTTGGCGAGATGGCCATCTGGTTGTCGTTGAGGATGACCAGCACGTCACTCTTCAGGTCGCCGAGATGGTTCATGGCTTCGAACGCCATGCCGCCGGTCATGCTGCCGTCGCCGATTACCGCGATCACCTTTTCCCCGCTCCCGGCAAGATCACGTGCCGCAGCCATTCCGGCGGCCGCAGAAATGGATGTCGAAGCGTGTCCGGTGCCGAAGGCGTCGTACGGGCTTTCGGACCGTTTCGGAAAACCCGCCAGTCCGCCATACTGCCGGTTCGTGTGCATACGCTCCCTTCTTCCGGTCAGCAGCTTGTGCACATAGGCCTGATGGCCGACATCCCAGACGATCTTGTCATCGGGCGAATGATACACGTGATGCAGGGCAACGGTAAGTTCGACGACGCCGAGGCTCGATGCGAAATGGCCGCCGTTCTGTGCGACAAGATCGATCACCTCGCTGCGGCATTCGGCGGCGAGGTGCTGCAGTTCGGCAATGGAAAGCCTTTTCAGGTCATCGGGTGACTGTATCGTCGGCAGCAGTTTCATGGACTGATGAAAGGCAGGCGTGATGGAATCCGGCATACGGCAAGATTTCTGTTGATGATGGCAGAGATGTTATAGTAACCGGACAAATCATTTCCCGGTTCCGTCGATTCACCCTGGCGGTTCAGATGCCGGAGCACTGCAGCAGGATCTCCCTGCTGGGCCTCGGGCCGTCAAGTTCAACGAAAAATACCGACTGCCACCGCCCGAGCAGCAGTTCTCCTCCGGAGAAAGGAATGGATTCGGAGGTGTTCATGAAAAGCCCGAGAAGATGCGCATGGGCATTGTCCCTGCCGTCGACGGGACTGACGTTGTGCCGATAGTTGCCGTCGCGAGGGACAAGCCTTTTCAGGAACGTGACCATGTCTTCCTGCAGGCAGGTCTCTTTTTCGTTGATGTTGACGAATGCCGTCGAATGCCGGCTGATGACGGTGATGGTTCCTTCCCGGAGTCCCGAAGCCGAGAGTGTTGCCCGTATCTCTTCGGTTATATCGATGATTTCCACGGGATTCAGGGTTTCTACGGTGACCGTCGTGGTTGTGATGTTCATCTTTCGTTACTGTTGACTGGTTTCCGCTGCTCCGCAGGTTATGACCACCCCTTCGTGCGGGGCAAGCCGTATCTGCATGGTGTCGGCGGCAAGATGAAAACCGGTGCGCCTGTCGCTCTCCGCGGTGCCGAGCATGCCGATGTTCTCATAGTTCACGTTCAGCAGCGATGGATGGCTGAATGCTATTTCAATGCCGGTGACGCTGAAATTCGCCACCACAAAAGCGTGTCCTGTTTCGGTGAACCGGTGGTAACCAAAACAGTAGGAGCTGCTTGAAGCGTTCAGATGCAGCCATTCGATGCGCCCTTCCTGGAATACCGGCAGTTTCTGCAGCGCGAACAGCCTGCGGTACAGCTCTGCCAGCTCCGGATTTTCCTTTTCCTCAGCCTGACGGAGGAGCTGCACCGGGATTTTCTTTTTGTAACCGTCTATCTGGTCCTGGTGCACCAGATGCATGCCCGGCGAGGTCAGCAGCACCAGTGCGGCCACGCTGGTGTTCAGGCCTGTTTTCGAGGCCACGCGGGGTTCATCGTGATTTTCCAGGAAACGGCAGAGATGTTTCTGGTAATGCCATTGTGCCTGCATGTGGCCCATGAGCTTTTCGATATTGGCAGGCACATGCGTTATGTAGTCGTAGAACGGTTTGTCGTAGGTGAAGTCGAAACCGAGCTGTTGCAGTTCCCATTCACGGTTCCAGTAGGATTCCGCAAGGAACAGGAATTCGGGGTAGCGTTCCCTGACGGTGCCGATGGCTTTTGTCCAGAACTCCTCGGTCATGGTTCCGCTCAGGTTGCTCCATGTGGTATTGAACACATTTTTCAGCACCAGCATGGCCACGTCGCAGCGCACGGCATCGCACTGCGCGCTGATGGCAAGCAGGTTTCCGGTCATCATTTCGTGCGTTCCGGGGTTTGCGTAGTTCAGTTGCAGCGTATCGGTCCATGCGGGAAAGTAGGGGTCCTTGCCGTATGCGAGATATTTGCCTTCAGCATATTCGAAGCATGATTCGGGATTGTGGCACTGCTCGTCGCAGGAGACCGGGATGAAGTATTCGGGGTGTGCCGGGAGCCATTCGTTGTCGAGGGCAAGATGGTTCGGTACGAAGTCGAGCATGAGCCTGATGCCGGAATCCCTGAGCTGTTCACGGAATATCTTCAGTTCCTTTTCTCCTCCAAGCTCGCTGTTGACCCTGTAGCAGGGTATGGAATAGGGAGATGATGCGATATCACCCGGAGCCACGGAGCCGAGGTGCTGGAGAAACTGCGTGCGAAGACAGGGGTGTGCAGTCGCGATGGCCTTGCTGTAGAGGCTCGGCTGCCAGACGCCCATCAGCCAGACATAGTCGAATCCGCATTCGGTGAAAAAACGGAACTCTTCTTCGGGAACCGTGCCGAGTGTGACCGTTTTGCCGTATTTTTCGGTAAGGTTTCTGAGCCAGACTCTCGTGTTGATTTCGTAGATCAGTGGAAACATGGCAGATGCAGTGATTTGTATTGGCCGGCAAGATACGTACAAATATAGCAACTGGTTGCTGCAAAACGAATTCCGGCCTGATTCGGCAACGCCGGGTGGTTCAGGAAAAAGCGGTTTGAGAATTTCCTTTTTCAATGATGTAACGTTTTGTTTTACGGATTGTTATCATATTAACAGACAGGTTTCGTGCAGCAGAAGGTGCGGCCGCCCGGTGTTGCGGCCACTGCATTTCAACAGCGAGGGTACATGAAGGATTCCGGCCGTATACTTGCCGTCAATTCAGGCTCTTCAAGCATCAAGTTCGCGCTTTGCGGACCTGATGGTGGCGACGTGCCCCTTCTGGAAGGAACGCTTGAGCGCATCGGTTCCGGTCAGGCGCGGTTTGCCGTAACCGGAGGCAACGGCGAACTGCTGGCCGAAGAACCTGTTGTCGCCGCTGCAGGTCACGAAACCGCATGTGCACATGTTTTTTCCTGGCTTCGCTCGCATGCGCCCGAGGAGCCTGATGCGATAGGGCATCGCATCGTGCACGGCGGGCCGTACCATACCGCCTCCGAAGCGCTGACACCGGAACTGTTCGACTCCATCCAGGCCTTGAGTCCCTTTGCTCCGGAACATCTTCCCGGCGCCTTGCATGCGGTGCGTCGCGCATCCGTGGTTTTTCCCGATTGTCCCCAGGTGCTCTGTTTCGACACCGCTTTCCATCACACCCTGCCCGCTGCGGCGACAACCTATCCGCTGCCGGAGTTCGTCCGCAGCCAGGGTGTGCGGCGTTACGGGTTTCATGGACTTTCCTACGCATGGCTGCTCGGCGAGCTCGAACGCCGGGAAGGGAACGATGCTGTACAGGGCAGGATCATTCTTGCGCATCTCGGCCACGGTGCGAGCATGGCCGCGGTACGGAACGGAAGGAGCATCGAGACGTCGATGGGTTTTTCTCCGGCGGGGGGGCTGGTGATGAGCACCCGTTCCGGCGATCTTGACCCCGGCGTGCTGTTTTTTCTTCTCGAACAGCGGGGAATGAGCCCTTCGGGACTCAAGGAGATGGTGAACCGCCGATCGGGACTGGCGGGTCTTTCCGGAAAAAGCGGCGATATGCGCGATCTGCTTGCCGCTTCTCCTCATGACCCGTGTTCAGCCCTGGCGGTGGAGCTGTTCTGTTATCAGGCGAAAAAGTACATCGGTGCGCTCTCGGCCGTTCTGGGCGGATTGGACATGCTGGTGTTTACGGGTGGTATAGGGCAGCATGCCCCTGAAGTACGTCGCCGGATATGCGAAGAAATGGAATTTCTGGGCATCTCGCTCGACCCGGCGGCCAACGATATGAACCTTGAGGAAATATCACACAGGGATGGTGCCGTGAGTGTGAGGGTCATGAAGACCAATGAAGAGCTGATGATCGTCAGGGAGACACGCCGGGTGCTTGCCGCTGATGGCTGATGGCATGGGTGTATTGCATCTCAACGATCCAACCAATTTCAGGAGAACCCTATGATGATGACTCCGCAGGATCCCGGATTCGAGAGCGGCGGACCGCTTGCAATGGAAGAGCTTGAAGCGCTCGATGCCTACTGGAGGGCGGCAAACTACCTGTCTGTCGGGCAGATTTTTCTGCTCGACAACCCGCTGCTTCGACAGCCGCTTCTTCCGGAACATGTCAAGCCCCGGCTGCTCGGCCACTGGGGAACCACTCCCGGCCTGAATTTCATTTACGTTCATCTCAACCGGGTGATCAGGGAACGTGATCTCGACATGATTTTTATTGCAGGCCCGGGTCACGGCGGGCCTGCGCTTGTCGCCAATGTGTGGCTCGAGGGCACCTACAGCGAGTATTACCCCGGCATATCTGAAGATGAGGCCGGCATGAAGCGGCTGTTCCGGCAATTTTCCTTTCCCGGAGGTGTTCCCAGCCACGTAGCACCTGAAACACCCGGGTCGATCCATGAAGGCGGTGAACTCGGTTATGCTCTTTCGCATGCGTTCGGGGCGGCATTCGACAATCCCGATCTTGTTGTTGCCTGCGTTGTCGGTGATGGCGAAGCCGAGACGGGTCCGCTTGCGGCTTCATGGCATTCCAGCAAGTTCCTCAATCCTTCGCGCGACGGCGCGGTACTTCCGGTACTGCACCTGAACGGGTACAAGATTGCCAATCCGGCGCTGCTTGCACGCATGCCGCATGATGAACTGGAGAGTCTCCTGAACGGCTATGGCTACAAACCCTGGTTTGTCGAGGGATCCGATCCCGCCCGGATGCACCAGGCAATGGCAGCAGCGCTTGATGCCTGTCTTGACGAAATCCGTGAGATACAGCGGGAGGCTCGATCTCACACCCTTCCGGAACGTCCGTTGTGGCCGATGATCGTACTGCGCTCTCCGAAAGGATGGACCGGTCCGTCCGAGGTTGACGGTCTGAAAACCGAGGATTTCTGGCGTTCCCATCAGGTGCCGTTCAGTGACGTGCGCACCAGTCCCGCACATCTGGCCCAGCTTGAAGCGTGGATGAGGAGCTATCGGCCGGAGGAGCTGTTCACCCCGGACGGCGGACTGAAGCCTGAACTGAAACAGCTTGCCCCGACCGGACAGCGGAGGATGGGCGACAATCCGCACGCCAACGGCGGACTCCTGCTCCGGTCTCTGAAAATGCCGGATTTCAGGGAGTATGCGGTTACGGTTCCTTTTCCCGGATCGGTGGAAGCCGAAGCAACAAAGGCGCTGGGCGCGTTTCTTCGCGATGTCATGCGCCTGAATGAAGGGACGTCGAATTTTCGGGTGTTCGGGCCTGACGAAACCGCATCCAACCGGCTCGGTTCCCTTTTCGAAGTTACCGGCAGATGCTGGATGGACAGTATCCGGCCTTATGACGATCACCTTTCCCGGAACGGTCGGGTCATGGAGATTCTTTCCGAACACACCTGTCAGGGCTGGCTCGAAGGGTATCTCCTGACCGGTCGCCACGGCTTTTTCTCGTGCTACGAAGCATTCATCCATATCATCGATTCGATGTTCAACCAGCATGCCAAATGGCTGAAGGTGATGAAAGGCAGCATTCCGTGGCGCAGACCGGTGGCCTCGCTCAACTATCTGCTTACCTCGCATGTGTGGAGGCAGGATCACAACGGGTTTTCGCACCAGGATCCGGGGTTCATCGACCACGTGGTGAACAAGAAAGCGGACGTTATTCGCGTTTATCTGCCTCCGGATGCCAACACACTGCTTTCGGTAGCCGATCACTGCCTGCGTTCCCGCAACTATATCAACGTCATTGTCGCCGGAAAGCAGCCCGCGTGGCAGTGGCTCGACATGGATGCTGCCGTCCGCCACTGTACGAGCGGTATCGGCATCTGGGAGTGGGCATCGAATGATCTGGAGGACGGTGATCCCGATGTGGTCATGGCCTCTGCCGGCGACGTGCCGACGCTTGAAACGCTTGCCGCGGTAGAGATGCTGAGGGAGATGCTGCCGGATCTCAGGGTGCGCGTGATCAACGTGGTGGACCTCATGACGCTCCAGCCGCGCGAGGAGCATCCCCACGGCCTGAAGGACAGGGATTTCGACGATATGTTCACCACCGACAAACCGGTCATTTTCGCCTACCACGGTTATCCCTGGCTGATTTCACCGGCTGACCTATCGTCGCACCAACCACGCCAACCTGCATGTTCGCGGCTACAAGGAGGAGGGCACGACTACCACGCCGTTCGATATGGTCGTGATGAACGATCTCGACCGGTTCCATCTTGTCGCCGATGTGGTCGACCGGGTGCCGAAGCTGCGGCAGCGTGCGGCTTATGTGAAGCAGTATGTCAGAGACTGTCTGATCAGCCATCGCGAGTATATTCGCAAATACGGCGAGGATATGCCGGAAATCCGCAACTGGCGCTGGAAAGGAGAGGGAGGCCAGTCATGAAGAGAAAGGAAAGCGCCCGCCAGCGGCATGAAAGTCAGGCAAAAGCCGCGACCCGGCCGATGCGGAAGGTTATGCACAGCCATTCACGAAAAATCGGGCAGCCGCCCGGCACGCTCTTTCATACGGGCGAGCAGAAAATCGTGCGTCCTGTCATCACGGTTTTCGGTTACGACGAGGAGCGTCATGTCCGGTTGCAGGTGGATTCGATCGCCGAGTGCCGTGCGCTGCGGGAGCGGTTCAGGGTGCTCTGGGTCAATATCGATGGCCTGCATGAGGTGCGGGTCGTTGAAGATGCCGGACGGGAGTTCGGCATTCATCTGCTTACGCAGGAGGATATCCTGCATACCCAGCAGCGTCCGAAAATCGAGGAGTTCGACGACTACCTGTTTCTCGTGCTGGAAATGCTCGGTACCGCAGGGGATTCGGATGAGGTTGTCGAGGAGCAGTTGAGCATGGTACTGGGCAAGGGGTATGTCATCACCTTTCAGGAAAAACCGGGAGACATGTTCGATGGGATCCGCGAACGGATTTCCACTTCCGGAACCGCGCTGCGCAAACGCGGTGCGGATTATCTTGCCTACGCCCTCATCGATGCGGTTGCCGATAACTACTTCAAGGTTCTCGAACAGTTCGAAAGCCGTATCGAGCTGCTGGACACGCAGTTGCTCGATCAATCCGCAAATACCGCATTCCAGTCCATCTACACGCTGAAAAAGGAGCTGATTCTTCTGCGCAAATCAGTCTGGCCCATGCGGGAAATCATCAACAGCATCAGCCGTGACGGATTCAGCGTTATCGACGAGGCATCGACAGGCCCGTTTTTCAGGGATATCTACGACAACATCATTCTGGTCATCGAAACCGTGGAGACTTACCGCGATATTGTGATCGGCATGTACGACACCCGGCTTGCCATCGTGAACAACCGCATGAACGAGATCATGAAGGTGCTCACCATTATCGCCACGGTGTTCATGCCGCTCTCCTTCATTGCCGGGGTGTACGGTATGAATTTCCGTTATATGCCGGAACTTGCATGGAGATGGGGTTATTTCGCCGTACTGGGATTCATGGCAGCTGTTTTTGCCGGCATGATGCGCTATTTTCGTACGAAACGGTGGTTTTAGCGCTCCGAGTGAATAGGAATCAATGATTTTCTTCGTACTTTTTCTTTTGTTTCTGCCCGGTAAAGTAGGTCAGCCCGGCCACGACAACTCCGATGGCTCCGCCCAGATAGAGTATTTCCGTTTCACCGTGCCATTTGACGACATGGCCGAGGAAGACTACGGCCATGACCACTACAATGACCCCGATCAGCTTGCTTTTCAGATCGTCAAGATTGTGGATCACCAGCCAGTCGGGCAGAGAAACGCTGTTGTCGATAAACAGCTCATATAATCCGAGCGACATGATATAGAGCGCCGTTGCGACAAGGAACAGATCGGCGTTTTCAATGAAGCCGAGAGCGAGTGTCTTGGCTCCCTTGGAAGAGACCGTTCCGTACTCGATGGTTGCAAGGATCTGCTGTACAACCGATATGCTGCCGTAAACGAGCAGGGCCAGTGCCGAGATGAAGGTGCCGGCGACGGCGATGATGATAAGGTGCCGGGTCGAGGAGAGCAGATTGCGGATGATGGTCATGATCATGGTTGTCGGTGATGATTTTTTTACTGAAAAGAATGTACTAATTATCAGGAATACTTGATTACCGGTAGTGACGGGTTTTTGCTGACGATCTGCCGAACAGATGCCGCACGATGTGCTTGCCGGCTGAAGGTGGCAAACTCGTTTTTCCGAACCGGAATCATCCAAGTCTCATGTTTTCTATGAATGCAGAAAAGCTGATCTGCGATTTTTCCTCGTCCTGCTGTCTCGACTGGCACAGTGTTGACGACGTGGTGATGGGCGGGGTGTCGGGCAGTCGTTTTCGCCGCAACCCTGACAATACCGGAACGTTTGAAGGGTTTCTGTCGACGGATAACAGCGGAGGATTCGCTTCGGCACGAACATTTCTTCCGTACCGGGATTTCAGTGCGTATAGCGGTATCCGGCTTTGTGTGCGAGGTGACGGAAAACGGTACAGTTTCCGCATACGCAACGACGACCGTTTCGATGGCATCGTCTTCAAAAGTGATTTCGATACCGTTCGCGGTGCATGGATTGAGGTGTCTCTTCCGTTTTCCGGTTTCAGGGCAGCTTTCAGGGGCCGAACCGTCGAGGGAACGCATCCCCTCGATCCTGCCAATATCGTGCAGATAGGAATTCTCGTTTCAAAAAAGCAGGTGGGATCGTTCTCGCTCGATATTGACTGGATCCTAGCCTATCGTGACGGTCGGTAGCGACGGTTTCTTTTGTCTTGCCCCAGGGTGCATTGTGGTGACTTTTCCTGCGGAAGGGAGCGGTTCCATCACAGCTTTGTCAACATCAACTATCTCGGGTCATGTTGTGGAAAGGCCGCAGACAGAGTGCGAATGTCGAGGACCGGCGCGGAAGCGCCATGCCGGCAAGGTTTGCCGGAGGCGGGATCGGAACGCTGGTCATCCTGTTGCTTGTATGGCTTCTGGGCGGTAATCCGCTCGATGTGCTGCAGTCGCTCGACGCTCCTCCGGGCAGCTCTCCTGTTGAAACCTCAGCGCCGCAGGCAGCCGGCGATTCGCGCCGGGAGTTCGTTGCCGTGGTGCTTGCCGATACCGAAGATGTGTGGGGCGCTCTTTTCCGGGATCAGGGCATGAGTTACCGCCCGCCGAAGCTGGTGCTGTTCAGCACCATGGTGCAGTCCGCATGCGGGCTTTCACAGGCCGCAACAGGTCCGTTTTACTGTCCCGGTGATGAGAAGGTCTATATCGATCTTGACTTCCTTGAGGATCTGCAGCAGCGGTTGCATGCGAAGGGTGATTTTGCTGTGGCCTATATCATCGCCCACGAGGTCGGTCATCACGTCCAGAAGCAGCTCGGCATCACCCGCAGGGTCATGGCCTTGCAGGACCGTGTTTCCGAGGCCGAGTTCAATCGCTCCATGGTTCGTCTTGAACTGCAGGCGGACTTTTTCGCGGGAGTCTGGGCGCACCATGCAAAACGTCTTGACCTGCTTGAAGCCGGAGACCTTGAAGAGGCGGTGAATGCTGCCGCAGCGGTCGGGGACGACCGCATCCAGAAACAGACACAGGGGTATGTTGTGCCCGACTCGTTCACTCACGGAACGTCGGAACAGCGCAAGCGATGGTTCTACAAGGGGTATGAGACCGGAGATATCACCCGGGGAGACACCTTTTCCGCTGCCGGGCTCTGAGGGGTGCCTACAGCCTGACCGGAATGCCTCTCTGGCGCAGATATTCCTTGGCCTGACGGATGGTGTACTGCCGGAAATGGAAGATCGATGCCGCAAGGGCCGCATCGGCTTTTCCTTTTGTGAAGCCCTCGTAGAGGTGTTCGAGATTGCCCGCTCCTCCCGAGGCGATGACGGGAATGTGCACCGAGGTGGATACTCTCGAAAGAATGTCATTGTCATACCCTTCCTGTGTGCCGTCCCGGTCCATGCTCGTCAGCAGGATCTCTCCGGCGCCGAGATCCTGTACCTGCTGTGCCCATTCGACGGCTTCATGTCCGGTCGGTCTTTTGCCCGAGTGGGTGTGTACCATATGCCTGCCGTCGATTTTTTTTACGTCGATGGCCACCACGACGGCCTGGGCGCCATATTTCTCGGCAATCCGGGAGATCAGTTCGGGTTTTTCCACCGCCGCGGTGTTGACCGATACCTTGTCCGCTCCATGCATGAACACCTCCCTGGCTCGTTCAACGGAGTTGATGCCGCCGCCGACGGTCAGGGGAATGAAGACCTCCCCGGAAACTTTCAGCACCTCCTCAAGTGTCGTTCTGCGCGACTCTATGGATGCGGAGATATCGAGAAAGACCAGTTCGTCGGCAAGCTCGCCGTTGTAGAAACGCGCCTGCTCAAGAATTGAACCGGCGTCCCTGAGCCCTTCGAAATTGATTCCCTTGACGACCCTGCCGCCGGTCACATCGAGGCAGGGAATGATTCTTTTTGCTAACATGAGGCGGTCTTGATGTTCAGGTTCCAGCAGGTAAGAAATCAATAAACATAAAATCTCCAACAAAATTGTAAAGGTATTATATTATCGGGCGCCTTGACAACCGGCTTCGCCGGGGGCTCATGCGGCATCAAGACCCTGCGGTTCCGGAAGCTGTCGGCTTTTTCAACCTCCGGACATTCCGGGTGTGCCGCGAGCAGGGTTTCAATTCAGCTGAAAAAAAGAGGGAGGAACCATGAAGTTTCCTGTTTGTGATTATGCCGAATCCGTTGAAGGATTTTATTCCCAGTGCGCAGGATGCCCGATTGAAAGCAGGACTCCCGGCTGCGCTCTCGACGAGATGGATGACGGAACCTATGAGTTTGTCGGAGACACCCCGCATGGAGGGGTCAGGGCGGTTTTCTGTTTCAAGGATAATGCCGGCAACCAGGTTTCCAAATACGACGCTGTTCATGTCGAGATCCATGAACTCGATGCATCGGGAACGCTGGTCACGATACTGTACGGTATGGTCGATCCCGAAGGGATGATCTACCTGAAAAAGTCCTCCCGCAGTGATACGGAGTGATAACGGACACTGCTTCACGTTCTAAACCGGCATTGAACCGCCATTGAACCGCCATGACACTTAATAAGGTTTATTACAGCGGAGGAGAAGAGATCCGGGATCTGACCATTGTCGGTGGTGGTCCTACCGGAATTTTCGCTGCTTTTCAGTGCGGCATGAACAACATTACCTGCCGCATCATCGAGAGCATGCCCCAGCTTGGAGGGCAGCTTGCCGCTCTGTATCCCGAAAAACATATCTATGACGTTGCGGGTTTTCCCGAAGTGCCTGCCGCCGGACTTGTCGACAGTCTCTGGAGGCAGGCCGAGCGGTATCATCCCGAGGTGGTGCTTGGTGAGGCGGTTACCCGTTACCGCAAGCTTGCCGACGGTTCATTCGAAACAACCACCACGTCGGGAAGGGTCTTTCTTTCGCGTGCGCTGTTGCTTGCCGCAGGACTTGGCGCTTTTACGCCCCGGAAGCTGCCGCAGCTCGGCAATGTCGATCATCTCGAAGGCCGGTCGGTTTTTTATTCCGTGAAAAACGTCAGCGATTTTACCGGAAAGCAGGTGGTGATTGTCGGTGGTGGCGATTCAGCTCTTGACTGGGCTGTCGGTCTGCTCAAGAGTGCGGAACAGGTGACGCTGGTGCACCGCATGCATGAATTTCAGGGTCACGGCAAAACCGCACGCGAGGTTGAAGAGGCGCGGGAGCAGGGGGCTATCGACGTGTATATGGATAGCGAAGTGGCTTCGATCGAAACCGTTTCGGGTGAACTGAAGCAGGTGGTGCTTTCCCGAAAAAACGGTGCGACGGTCGAGGTCGATGCCGACCGCCTGCTGATCCTGATCGGCTTCAAATCGAACCTTGGCCCGCTGGCCGAGTGGGATCTGGAGCTTGTCGACAATGCGCTGGTTGTGGACAGTCACATGAAAACCTCGGTTGACGGCCTGTATGCTGCAGGTGATATTGCATGGTATCCCGGAAAGCTCAAGATCATCCAGACAGGCCTCTCCGATGCCGCCATGGCGGTTCGTCACAGTCTTACGTACATCAGGCCGGGAGAAAAAGTCAGGCATATGTTCAGCAGCGTCAAAATGGCAAAGCAGAAAAAGAATGGTCAGCAGTGATTCTTCGGCACCGAGGGGACTTGCTCCGGTACAGGCGTGGATGCTTGCCATACGTCCGAAGACCCTTCCTGCGGGGGCCGTACCGGTGGTGCTTGGCAGCGCCCTTGCCGCTGCTGACGGGCGTTTCCGCATCCTTCCGGCACTTGTTGCGCTTGTGTGCGCGCTCGGCATCCAGGTCGCGACAAACTTCATCAATGAAATCTACGACTTCCGAAAGGGAGCCGATACTGCAGAACGGCTGGGGCCGACTCGAACCGTTGCTGCAGGCATCATCAGCGAGCAGGTGATGATACGTGTATCAGTCAGTCTGGTTGCGGTTGTATTTCTGCTTGGCATGTACCTGGTCCATATTGCCGGATGGCCGATTTTTCTGGTCGGCGTGCTTTCGCTGCTTTTTGCCTGGGCGTATACCGGAGGCCCTTACCCTATAGCGTATTCAGGCCTCGGCGATCTTTTCGTGTTCGTGTTTTTCGGTCTTGTCGCCGTCGGTGGAACCTATTACGTGCAGGCTTCGGTTCTCTCCTTTCCCGTGCTGCTTGCCGCGGCCGCTCCCGGGGCATTTTCAGTCAACATCCTGCTGGTCAACAATATCCGCGATATTGCAACCGACCGGACGGTCGGCAAGATGACGCTTCCGGCACGCATCGGAGGTGACAATGCCCGCAAGCTCTATGTCCTGCTCACGCTTCTGGCCTATGTGGTGCCGGTGCTGGTATGGCTTGAAGGATATTCCGTCTGGGGCCTTTTCTCCCTGGGCTCCTTTCCTCTCGCCCTCGGAATGATCCGGAAACTCCACGGCTCGGAGGGACGGGAACTCAACAGCGTGCTGGCGGGTACCGGAAAGGTGATGACCATTCACGGCCTCCTTTTTTCGGTGGGCCTTCTCTTGTAACCCTCTTCTTCAACGATGAGTACGGAAACTGTTTCCATAGCGCTCGTGCAGACCTCCTGCGGTGAACATCCCCTGGAAAATCTCGATAAAGCGTGTCTGAAAATCCGCGAGGCCGCTGCAGCCGGGGCTCGGATCGTCTGCCTTCAGGAGCTGTTCACCACACGTTATTTCTGCCAGACCGAGACCTACGAGCCGTTCGAATTCGCCGAAGCGGTTCCCGGGCCGTCCACCGACCGTTTACAGGTGCTTGCCCGGGAACTCGATGTGGTGGTAGTTGCCTCGCTCTTCGAAAAAAGGGCGAGAGGGCTCTATCACAATACCGCAGCGGTTATCGATGCCGACGGCAGCTATCTCGGCAAGTACCGCAAGATGCATATTCCGGACGATCCCGGGTTTTACGAAAAATTCTATTTCACCCCCGGCGATCTGGGCTACCAGGTGTTTGATACCCGATATGCCCGCATTGGCGTGCTGATCTGCTGGGACCAGTGGTATCCTGAAGCGGCAAGGCTTACCGCGTTGCGCGGCGCCGAAATCCTGTTTTACCCTACAGCTATCGGATGGGCATCTTCGGAGCATTCCGCGGAGGTTCGCAAAGCCCAGCAGCAGGCATGGAAAACCATGCACCTTTGCCATGCTGTGGCAAACGGCGTGTTTGTTGCCGCGGCTAACCGGGTCGGTGCGGAAGGCGAACTTGAGTTCTGGGGGAACAGCTTTGTCTGCGATCCGTTCGGGCAGGTCATTGCCGAGGCTGCGCATCAGGATGAAACCGTTCTCACGGCCGCCTGCGACCGGAGCCGCATCGGATATTACCGGGCACACTGGCCGTTTTTGCGAGACCGGCGCATTGAAACCTATGGTGAACTGCAGAAACGCTTTATCGAAGAGTGAGCGAGCGTTGCTGTGCAATACCCCGAACCTGGCATGAGGAGGGCTGCCCTGGCAGTATCAGGTTATGAATGCATATGGCGTCCTGATTGCCTCGGTGCTGCTGTTGAACCTTTTTTTGAAGGGTATCGCAGAGGGTCTCAACCTGAAGGCCTCACGCGGGGGTCTGCCGGAAGAGTTTCTTGGAACTTTCGATCCCGGGGTCTACCGGAAGTCGCAGGCATATCTGCGGGCCACGACAGGATTTTCCCTGTTCGCTGCATTTTTTGACCTTCTTCTGCTTTTTGTTTTCTGGTTCTCCGGCAGTTTCGACACGCTTGACCGGTTTTGCAGGGGGCTCGGACTCGGGCCGGTTCCGACCGGCTTGCTCTTTATCGGAGCGCTCATGCTGCTTCAGTTTCTTGTCGGTCTTCCGTTCAGTCTCTACCGCACGTTCGTGATCGAGCAGCGGTTCGGCTTCAACAAGACAACGCCTGCCGTTTTTCTGGGCGATACCCTGAAATCGCTCCTGCTTGTCCTGCTTATCGGTACGCCCGCTCTTGCCGCACTGCTCTCTTTTTTCGGTTATGCCGGCCAGAACGCCTGGCTCTGGGCGTGGGGTGCCTTTGCAGGGTTCACTCTCGTGCTGCAGTATGTGGCTCCGACCTGGATCATGCCGATTTTCAACCGGTTCGAACCGCTTGCCGATGGTGAGCTGAAAACCGCTATTCTGAGCTATGCGGCTCAGACGGGCTTTCCGCTGTCGGGGGTTTTCGTGATCGATGGTTCGAAACGCTCATCGAAAGCAAACGCTTTTTTTACCGGATTCGGGCGTCGCAAGAGAATCGCCCTGTTCGATACCCTCATTGCCAACCACTCCATCGATGAGCTCGTTGCCGTCATTGCGCACGAAACCGGTCATTTCAAACGCAAACACGTGCTCGTCACCATGGCGCTCGGCATGCTCAATCTCGGTATGATGTTTTTTCTGCTGTCGCTCTTCATGAACAACCGGCAGCTTTTCGATGCGTTTTTCATGACCGATGTGTCGGTGTACGGCAGTCTTGTTTTTTTTATGCTGCTGTATACCCCGGTCGAATTCCTGCTTTCCGTTTTTCTTCAGGGTCTGTCGCGAAAACACGAATATGAAGCCGATGCCTATGCGGTTGCAACTTCGGGGAAAGGGGCCGCGCTGGTGGAGGCATTGAAAAAACTTTCTCGCAACAACCTGTCGAACCTGACCCCGCACCCGTTTTATGTTTTCCTGAACTATTCCCATCCTCCACTGTCCGACCGGATCATGAGAATACGGCAACGGGCCGGTTGCGTGAGATCCTGAACCGCCATCCAGAGAACAATCATGATTACCTGTAGATATACCATGCCCCCGGAGTGGGCTCCTCACAAGGCGACCTGGCTTTCCTGGCCGCACAAGCTCGAATCGTGGCCCGGAAAATTCGGGCCGGTGCCCGCCGTGTTCGCTGAAATCGCCGCATGGCTGAGCACCTCCGAGGAGGTGCACATCAATGTCCTCGACGATGCGATGGAGCATGAAGCACGCGAACTTGTGCGCGCGGACGCTCATGTCGGGGCCGTTATGGAGCGGGTGTTCTTTCACCGGATTCCCACCAATGATGCATGGTGCCGCGATCACGGACCGAATTATGTTTTCCGGAAGGGAAACGACAACCGCTTCGAGAAAGTGATCCTCGACTGGGAGTACAACGCCTGGGGCGGGAAGTATGAGCCCTATGACGATGATAATGCAGTGCCGCGACGAGTCGGGGATCTGCAGCGGATTCCGGTTGTTTCCCCAGGTATGGTGCTTGAGGGGGGAGCAATCGATGTTAACGGTAACGGGCTGCTCCTGACCACCGAATCGTGCCTGCTGAATCCAAACCGCAATCCGGCAATGAGTCGCAAGGAGATAGAGGACAACCTTCTGAACTACCTTGGTGCAAGGAAAGTCATCTGGCTTGGCGAGGGTATCGCCGGCGACGATACCGATGGTCACGTTGACGATATGTCGCGTTTTGTAAGCGAAACGGTCGTCGTGACGGCTGTCGAGGACGATCCGGAAGATGAGAACTACAGCTCCCTCATGGACAATTACCAGCGGCTGAAGCGTTGCGCCGGTCTTGACGGCAGTCCGCTACGCATCATGAAGCTTCCGATGCCCGAACCGGTTTATTATGACGGAGAGCGGCTGCCGGCAAGCTATGCCAATTTTTACATCGCATCTTCGGTGGTGCTGGTGCCGACCTATCGTTCCTCAAGGGATCGAAAGGCGCTCGACGTGCTTCAGGAGTGCTTTCCCGACAGACAAGTGGTCGGCGTGGACTGCACCGACCTGATCTGGGGGCTCGGTGCCATCCATTGCATTACCCATGAGGAGCCTCTGACGAGATGCTGAGTGTTCCGGGGACCTTTTTTGTATCACTTTTTTGTTGTCCGTCTCGATCTGGGATGATTTTCCGTTACGAATTGAGACGGTTTTTTGCTGCTTTTTCAGCCGTTTTCTTGGGGGATCCCCTATCTTGTTATCCCTGAACCGTTTGTCTTTAGGCGTTCCACGGTCGGAAATATTTGGCATGAAGGTTGCGTATTTACTGATGAACTCCTCATTCCCGTGAGGATGAACAGATGTAATGGGGGACATCTGTTCAAAAAAGGAGGCCTTTACGGCCTCTTTTTTTTATCCGGAAATCGCCGTATCCGTTCCGCTCAGGCCTGTCCGGGTGCGTGTCCCGTTCGGCAGGAAATGTGTCTGTGTGTTTCAGGAGGAGACAGCGGCTGCGGACGGTGAGACGTGTTTGACGCAGAAGGTGCGATGGTGCCTGCCGGTTCTTTCTGCAGATTCCGGATTTTCCCCGGGTTTTCAGCAGGAAACAGCTTCAGGAAAAAGAAATCTGTCGGCATGAGTGGTTTTTGGCACGGAGTGTGCACAATAAATTACGGTACTCCTCACGCCCGTGAGGAAGAGCAGATGTAATGGGGGACATCTGTTCATGAAAAAAGCGGCTTTCATGCCGCTTTTTTCATGATTGCAAGGAGTGACGGGCTCAGGAAAACATGGCTTCGAGACTTTTGCAGTTTTTATCGACAAGCGCTGCCGAGTTTTGAAGGGCTTCGAGTTCGTCCGGAGAAAGGTTGATTTCAATGATCTGTTCGATGCCGTTTTTGCCGAGTTTGACCGGGACGCCGCAGAAGACCCCGTCGATTCCGTATTGCCCTTCGAGAAGCGTGGTGCAGGGAAGAATGCGCTTGCGATCCTTGACGATCGCCTCGATCATTTCCACAGCCGATGCTGCCGGGGCGTAGTACGCCGACCCGGTTTTCAGGTGGTTGACGATTTCAATGCCGCCGTTTCTGGTGCGTTCGACGATAGCGTCGATCTGCTCTTTCGGCATGAGCTCCGTGAGCGGAATGCCGGCAACACCGGTGTACTTGACCACCGGTACCATTGAATCCCCGTGCCCGCCCAGTACAAAAGCGTTGACGTCCTGCATGGAGACGTCAAGCGCCTCGGCGATGAAGCTTCTGAATCTTGCGGTATCGAGCACTCCCGCCATGCCGATCACACGTTCCTTCGGCAGTCCGCTGGTTTTCCGGGCAACATAGGTCATGACATCAAGCGGATTCGATACCATGATGATGATCGGGTTTTCCGAATATCGCATGACCTGTGCGGTTACATCCCTGATGATTGCGGTGTTCTTCATCAGAAGGTCTTCCCTTGTCATTCCGGGTTTTCTTGCCAGCCCGGCAGTGATCAGGACAATGTCGGATTGCGCGGAATCCTTGAAATCGTTTGACCCATAGGTTCTCGTATCGAACAGTGCTACAGGTCCGGACTCATACATGTCAAGCGCTTTACCCTGGGGGACGCCTTCGACGATATCAATAAGAACAACTTCTTTTGCAAGCTGTTTTTCGGCAATGCGCAGAGCTGCGGTGGCCCCAACGTTTCCGGCGCCGATAACGGTGATTTTCATAAGGCTCTATGTTTAAAGATGTGAAGTAACTTTCTGTACTGTGGCAGGCATTCAAGGTCTCGTGCCCGCAGCTGTCCTGATGCAGTAAAAAAAAAGCCGCCCAGAGGTGATAGACGGCTTTGGGAAATATAAGCTAATTTTGGCTTAAGCCAAATTCAGGCAGGGAGGATATCCACGTGTTTTTTGTTGTTTCGGCCGTTGCGGAAGGTTACAACACCGTCAACAAGTGAAAAAATGGTGTGGTCGCGACCGATTCCGGCGTTGTTTCCGGGTTTGATCACGGTGCCTCTCTGTCTGACAATAATGGTGCCCGCTGCAACGGTCGATCCGCCTGCCGCCTTGACACCGAGATATTTCGGGTTGCTGTCCCGTCCGTTTTTGGTCGATCCGCCGCCTTTTTTATGAGCCATAATGATAAATAATTAACGTTAGCAATCCTGACAGGTTTTTCAGAGTGATACCACTTCGATGCGGGTCATCTGCTGACGGTGCCCGTTTCTTGACTGGTAGCGTTTCCTGCGTTTTTTCTTGAACACGACAACCTTCTCGTCCTTGACATGATCAAGAATCTTGACCTGCACGGTTTTTGAGGACTCCAAAGCGGTATTGTCCCCGTCGATTGCCGCAATGGATGTTACTTCGAGGGTTGCGCCGATTTCGGCTTTCTGCTTCGGGACGAAAAGCTTGTCACCCTGTTTAACCAGATACTGTTTATCGGAAATCTTGATCAGCGCCTGCATCTTGCTCGTATGGTTTAGTGATAAAGGTCTTGAATATAGTCAAACATTCTCTCAGGATCAAATAGTTTGGGCCATTACTTCAGGATCAAAGCAGAAAAAACGTTACGAAAAGCACCAGGGCGAACATGGTGAGGGAGATGGCGAACAGTCTGTACCAGTTCCGGAACGCTTCCGGTGAACAGGGATAGCCGAGTGGCTGGATTGAGCGTACAATGTACCCCATGGTGAGCGCCACCTGCAGCATGATGAGAAGGGATTTCAGGCCGATCCACCAGGTCCAGCCGTGGTAAAACGACGCAAGCAGAATGCCTGAGGCCACCACACCGATAAAGGCCACATCGGCGACCTTCGTTTCGCGTTTGATGAATTCCCGCAGCAGCAGCGCATCTTCTGCAGCCCTCGGCGCAGTGCCGGTCAGTCTCGATTCCAGTGTTTTCAGCAGAAAAAACGAAGCGAGAATAGTGCCGAACCAGGCGGCGAAACAGGTGGTGTGCAGGAAAAGCAGAACGGCATGGTAATTCATATCGGCAAATACGGCTGATGTTGACGCACACGATGCTTCAAGATAGGGCGAAGGATGCTCGTTGTCAAGGCCGGTGTGTTGCCGGCTTGTTTATTCCCGGCTTCTGCAGTAGCTTCAGGAACACCGGCTTCCGGTTTTCCGGGGCACGCCGGTTTCAACGGTCAATTTGTCATGACAACGAGAAGGTATGAGTGCGAAAAGCGTTACTCCGAAAGAGCATTCTCCCATGATGCGCCAGTACCTGGAAGTCAAGGAACGTTATCCCGATTATCTGCTCCTGTTCAGGGTGGGTGATTTTTACGAGACCTTTTTCGACGATGCCCGCGAAGTATCCGCTGTGTTGAATATTGTTCTGACCAGGCGCTCGAACGGCTCCTCGGCAGAGATTCCCATGGCGGGTTTTCCGCATCATGCGAGCGAGGGGTATATCGCAAGGCTGGTGAAGCGGGGATACAAGGTCGCGGTGTGCGACCAGGTAGAGGACCCCGCCACAGCGAAGGGAATCGTCCGCAGGGAGATAACCGATATCATTACCCCCGGCGTTACCTACAGCGATACCATTCTCGATGACCGTCAGAACAATTTTCTCTGTGCGCTTGTCTTTCTCCGCTCGGGCCGCCGGTTGCTCTGCGGTGCGGCATTTATCGATGTTACGACTGCGGAGTTCAGAATCGTCGAACTGCCGCCGGACGGGGCAACGGATTTCCTGCGCTCCCTGCATCCTGCCGAACTGCTGGTCTCTGCTGCCGATCGCGAGCGTCTGGAAATGCTCCGCAGCGCTTTGCCTTCCGGAACGGCACTGACAGTGCTCGATGAGTGGCTGTTTCGTGAAGATCATGCCGGAGAAATGCTGGCCCGCCAGTTCAAGACCCACTCCCTCAAGGGATTCGGCATTCACAACCAGGTTGCCGGCAGGGTTGCGGCGGGCGTTATCCTGCACTATCTCGAGGAGACGCGGCAGAGCAGCCTCCAGTATATCACCCGCATCAGCGCCCTGCAGAGCGAGGAGTACATGATGCTTGACCTGCAGACGAAAAGAAATCTTGAGATTGTCTCCTCGATGCAGGATGGTTCACCCAGCGGCAGTCTCCTGCAGGTGATTGACCGTACCCGAAACCCTATGGGAGCGAGGCTGATCCGGCAGTGGCTTCAGCGTCCGCTGCTGAAGGCTTCCGCTATCATCTTGCGGCAGGATGCCGTCGAGGAACTCGGCAGCGTGAAGTCGCTCAGAGAGGGTGCCGGTGAGCTGATCGCTGAAATCAGCGATCTCGAACGGGTGCTTGCAAGGATAGCAACCCTGCGCACCATTCCTCGCGAGGTCCGTCAGCTCGGTGCAGCACTTGCCGTGATTCCCCGTCTGAAAGCCTTGCTGGAGGGTGCGGTTTCCCGGCGCCTGGTGACGCTCGAAAGCGCGCTGAGACCGCTTCCCGAGCTTGCCGCACTTGTCGACAGGGCAATCGATCCCGATGCGGGTGTATCGATGCGGGACGGAGGGTACATCCGCGAGGGTTACCATAATGAACTCGACTCCCTGCGGGGAACGGCATCGACAGCCAGGGAGCGGCTCCTGGAGATTCAGCAGGAGGAACGCGTACGCACCTCGATCTCCTCGCTCAAGGTGCAGTTCAACCGGGTGTTCGGCTACTATATCGAAATCAGCAAAGCCAATCTCGACAGGGTGCCGCCCTATTACGAAAAGAAGCAGACCCTGGTGAATGCCGAGCGCTATACCATTCCTTTACTGAAGGAGTATGAAGAGCGGATTCTCAATGCCGAGGAGCGGAGCCTTCTGCTTGAACAGCAGCTTTTTCAGGAACTTTGCCGCAAGATCGCCGACCATGCCGCCTCCATTCAGGAGAATGCCGCCCTGGTTGCAGAGATCGATTGTCTGCTTTCATTTGCCATCTGTGCCGGTGAATATGGTTACTGCAAACCGGCAATAGACGCCCATGCCGGTCTTCTGATCGTTAACGGACGGCATCCGGTGCTTGAACGCATCATGCCGGCCGATGAGCCCTATGTTGCCAACGATTGCCGGTTTGACGAAAAGCAGCGCATGCTCATGATCACCGGTCCGAACATGGCCGGAAAAAGCTCTTTTCTGCGGCAGACCGGTCTGATCGTGCTGCTGGCACAGGCCGGAAGTTTCGTGCCGGCCGACAAGGCCGAGATCGGCATCGTCGACCGGATTTTCACCAGGGTCGGAGCTTCCGACAACCTTGCGTCCGGAGAAAGTACCTTTCTTGTCGAAATGAACGAAGCTGCCGCCATCCTGAACAACGCCACATCGAAAAGTCTGCTTCTGCTCGACGAGATCGGCAGGGGGACGAGTACCTATGACGGGTTGTCGATCGCCTGGTCGATAGGTGAGTATATTCACCGGCAGATCGGCGCCCGAACGCTCTTTGCCACCCACTACCATGAGCTTGCTGAACTGGAAACCCGTTTCCCTGGTATCGTGAACTATAACGCCACGGTGATCGAAACTGCCGACCGGGTGGTTTTTCTCCGCAAGATCGTCAGAGGGGCCTCGGACAACAGTTATGGCATCGAGGTTGCCCGCATGGCGGGAATGCCTGCGGCGGTGATCACCCGGGCAAGGGAGATCCTTTCCGGCATGGAGCGTCGGGATATCGATGTCCCCGACGTTCAGGAACCGGTTCGGAAAAGCATGCAGATAAGTCTTTTCGAGGAGGTCGACAACCGGCTGCGCAAGGCCATGGAGCAGATCGATACCGATCGCATGACGCCGATCGAGGCGCTGCTCGAGCTGAAAAAACTGCAGGATCTGGTGAGGCCCCCGGAGGATGCACGATGAGCGGCAAGTCTGTGTTGCTGATTTTCATCCAGGCGCAGGGCGGTGTCGACGGCACCGCTTCTCTCGACAACGCTTCGGCAGGACCCGGGTTGCTCGGCTCCCTGAAAGAAAGCGTCCTGAGCAACGTCATCAAGCGTGCCCAGTTTGCCATTCCACCGCTTTCCCTCATGATTCTCAGCTCGGTGCAGGTTTCCGGAGTCACCCAGAGTATCTGCGATCTGCGTTTTGAGCGCCTTCCCCTCGACAGGCACTGGGACATGGCCGGCATCAGCGTTCAGACAGGAGCGGTGAAACCCGCTTTCGAGCTTGCGCGCATGCTCCGCGAGAAAGGCATAACGGTGGTGCTTGGGGGGCCCTACGTGACCATTTTTCCCGAGCGATGTCGCGATCATGGCGATGCGCTGGTAATCGGAGAGGCTGACGACATCTGGCGTGAGGTGCTTGAAGATCTTCGATGCGGTGATCTCAGGGACGAGTACCGGGTTACCTCATTTCCCGATCTGACGGTTGAACGGCCTGTCGGCAAGAGCGCGCTCGATATCGGGAGCTATTTCACCACCAATGTGGTGCAGACCACCAGAGGGTGCCCCTACAGCTGCGATTTCTGCAATGTGCATGTCATGAACGGCCACAGGCTTCGCCATCGGGCAATTCCTGCTGTGCTTCGAGAGGTTGAAGCCTTTCTCAGGGAGGACAAAAGGATTTTTTTCTTTCTGGATGATACCATCAATGCCGACGAGCACTATGCCGAAAAACTTTTCCGTGAGCTTATCCCTTTCGGCATCAGCTGGGTAGGTCAGGCGACCACGGCCCTCGGTGAAAAGCCCCGCCTGCTCGATGCGTTCGCCCGTTCCGGCTGCGGTGCGCTGCTTGTGGGCATCGAGAGCCTTGCCGACGGCAGCAATCATGCCCATCAGAAGTTTCACAACCCGGCCATCCGTCAGGCGGCCTGCATCAGAACCATTCGCGAGGCGGGCATCTGTGTCTATGGCAGTTTCATTTACGGGCTTGACGGCGATACGCTCGACATGCCCGGGAGGCTCGAGGAGTTCATTGAGGAGACCGGTATCGACGTTCCGGGGATCAATCTTCTGCGGCCGATTCCCGGAACAGGGGTGTTCGACCGGCTTGCGCTTGAAGGCCGTCTGCTTCACTCGCCGGATGATCACGATGCTTTCCGGTTTTCATGGGGTCAGGAGATGCTCTACAGGCCAAGGCAGATCACCCTCGAAGCGTTCATTCCAAGCTATACTGCACTGACCGGACGGGTCTTTACCTTCCGCAATGCCCTGAAGCGCGCCATGCGGGCTCCCCGGCTTCGTTCCGCCGTACTGATGTTCAATCTGCTTTACGTGCACATGTACGGTACAGCCCGAAAGGATCTCCTTCGCCAGCTCGGTAAGCTGCGGCAGGCTCCGTTCAACTGATGGCGAGAATTTCGTCTTCGAGCAGTTGCTGGTTGTAGAGTCCGGTGTACAAGCCGTTGCGCTGCAGCAGTTCCTCGTGCGTTCCCTCTTCGCTGATCGCACCGTCGCTGAGCACGAAGATCCGGTCGCAGTTCTTTACGGTAGAGATCCGGTGACTGATGAGAATCATGGTTGTTTCCGGCAGCTCCTGCAGGAGGGCATCGATAATCGAGGCTTCCGTTGCCGTATCGACCGCTGAAAGAGCGTCATCGAGTACCAGCACTTTCGGGTTTCGTGCAACTGCGCGCGCAATACAGGCGCGCTGCTTCTGCCCACCCGAAAGATTGATCCCTTTTTCTCCGAGCATGGTCTCATACTGATCGGGAAAACCGGCGACATCGTCATGGAGCATGGCTATGTGCGATGCGCGAATCACCTGTTCCGGATCTGCCGGCCCCTCCATACCATAGCCGATATTGTGTTCGATGGTATCGGAAAAAAGGAAGTTGTTCTGCGGGACAAATCCGATCTCTTTGCGAAGGCTTTGAAGCGGTATGTTTCTGATGTCTGTGCCGTCAAGCAGCACAGCTCCCGAAGAGACATCGTAAAGGCGGGGGATGAGACTGACCAGCGTGGTCTTTCCCGAACCGGTCGCCCCGACAAACGCGATTTTCGATCCCGCTTCAGCCGTAAAGCAGAGGTTTTCCAGCACCGGTTTTTCAGGCAGTGAAGGGTAACTGAACGAGACATTCCTGAAGGCAATTTCTCCCCGGACGGATGAAGGGCCTGTTTTCCCGGAGCCGGGAGAAGCCTCTTCGGGCGGTATGTCGGGAACCGTGCTGAAAATCTCGTTCAGTCTGGCCTGTGCTGAAGATGCTTTCTGGATGATGCTGGTTACCCACCCGATGGAGATGATCGGCCAGCTCAGCATGGTGACATAGACGATAAACTGTGCGATGCCTCCGATCGTCATCTCGCCCCGAATGACACCGGCGCCGCCGATCCAGATCACCGGTATGAGAGAAAATGCCGTCATCGCCGTCAGCATTGCGAAAAAAAGTGCCTGCAGTTTGCCGAGAGCGAGGTTTTTCCGATAGTAGTCGAGGTTGAGCTGTTCGAAGCGTTCGATTTCGAACGGCTCCCTTGTATAGCTTTTCACGACCCGAATGCCTGTAAGGTTTTCCTGCACCAGATTGGTGATTTCCGCATAGCTTTCCTGGATGCTTTTCGAGCGTTTCTGCATCGAACGTCCTACCCGGTAGACCGAGTAACTGAGCAGCGGGGCTGGAAGCAGGGCAAAAACCGTCAGTAACGGCGAGAGTGTCAGCATGGCGATGATGGCAAAAAACAGCCTGAAAAAGGTATTGATGGAGTACATGATGCCGGGGCCGAGAAAATCGCGGACGGCATTGAGGTCATTGGTACCCCTTGAGATCAGCTCTCCGGTGCTTGTCCTGTCGTAAAAACTGCGGGGAAGCCGTTGCAGGTGCCGGTAATAGTCATTTTTCAGATCATATTCGATATGACGCGATGTGACAATGATTTTCTGGCGTACAAGAAACAGAAAAAAACCGCTCAGGAGCGCAAAAAGAACATACAGGGATGCTTCGGCCGCAATCTCCTCCATCCTGAACGGGCCCTGCATGGCGTCAACGGCCTTGCCGATGTAACGGGGACCTGTTACGGCAAAGATGTTGGTGAGGATGATATAGACGAATCCTTCACTGAGATGGCGCTTGTACCTGAGAAGATAGGGTTTCAGCGCGAGCAGATTTTTCATCCGGTGTTTTTTTGTTCTTGCGGTTGTAATGTATAAAATAAAGAAGAGGTGCAACACAATTTCACGAAAGGTTGAAGATTATGCCGTTCGAAACACAGAAGAGCTACTATTCGATAGGGGAGGTGAGCCGAATAGCCGGTGTGCCGGCATATCTCCTGCGCTACTGGGAAAGTTTTTTTACAGAGCTGAATCCGGCCCGTGATACACGGAGCAACCGAAGGTATACCAACCGTGATATCGCCATGGTGCTCAATATCAAGGAGCTGGTGTACGACAAGGGGTACAAGCTGGGCAAGGCCAGTGAATTGGTCAGTGGCGCTCTGCAGGAGAGTGCTGCCGACCGGAAGACCTCTGAAATTCTCAGGCTGCAGAAACAGATCGAGCGGGAACAGAAAAGGAATTCGGTCGTGGATGATCGTCGGCGTCTTCTGCTGCTGGAAATCCGTGACGAGGTGGAGGAGCTTCTGCAGATGCTGGGGTGAAGATTGTGAGCGGTGAGCGGATTCTCCGGACAACCTTGACCGGTCTGGGTGTTCCGATAACCCGTACCAATAAAAAGAGGCTGTCTCAGTGTTGCTTCTGAGACAGCCTCTTTTTATTATGACTGTGCACCGCCTACTGTGCGTACAGCACTTCAAACTGGCCGCAACCGCCTTTGCAGACGTGCTCGACCCAGCGGGCGTAAGCACCGCCGCTCCAGCGATACTCCTCGAGATTCTGCGAACGGAACTGAGGGGCTGCATAGCGGATCTTGTACCCTTTCGGAAGGACGATCTTGAGCTGGGTGTCAACGGTGAAGTCGTTGAACTTGCCGACCATGCCGTGGTGAACCAGCGGAATGAGCGGGTGGTTGAGAATTCTGCGGAGACCGCCGCCGGCATCAACCGATACGCCGGGGAATTCGCCGTCAACCTTCACCTCGATACCCTGTGAATCCGAACGGAAACCGGCTTCAACCGATGCCGGCCGGTTCAGTTTGTCCGACGGGAAGAGTTCCATCCAGCGGGAGATGGAATCCACAACACCGGAACCGCCGTGGGAGAAGCGCCACCTTGTCACCCCGACAGGCCCTTTGTCGCTGCCCTGGGTTCCAATGCTGTTGACTTCGATTTTCGAGATTCTCTGTCCGCCTTCGTTCAGTGCGGTAAATGCAGGTCCGATGAACCAGAAATCACGAATCCAGTCGTTGAAAGTTCCGGTGCTCGATATCGCTTTGACGGTGCCTTCCCAGGTGTCGATCACATCGTTGTTGTCGAGCGGCACTTTCATGATGATGTCATGGAACTGGCGACCCTGCATGTAGATCGGGTTGGGGACGTTTCTGCGGACAGCGTCGGAACGGTAGTAGTACATGTTGACGACCGAGCCTTCGAAGGAGAAGGCGTGAGAGAAGTCTCCGACAGAGACGGAGCCTTCGCCTACGCAGATTCTTCTTTCCTTGGTTTCATTGGCGATATCGGCCTCGACAACCAACTTGTTCTTGGTACTGTCGACAATCGACTCGATCACTGCGGAAAAGCGTACGAACTCCTTGGCAGGGTCGAGAGGCTTGACATTGATCTTGACGTTACAGTCAGCAGGGAGCAGCGGACTTGCCGGAGGTACGTTTACCTTTGCACGGCCTTTTACCTTTCCCCATGAGCTCGAACCACCCTCGAGAATAATCTCGTAATCCGAATGGGCGGTTGTGGTGTCTTTTGTGCCGAAAAGAGCCATAATGATTTCTCCTTTTTCTGGTGGCGTTGAAATTGGATATTTTCAGGAAACACCCGGAGTTGATTCCTGTTAAATAACAGCTTGAAATAAATTTAAAGAATAAAAATCAATAATTAAAGGAAAATATATCTCCGGTTCTGCAGCATTGCATGAAATAACGTATACTGACAGCTGCAGTTCGTATTTCCTGAAAAACGCTGAAATTCCATGACTGACAAACTTCCGGAGAACCGTCGCTCCCGTCCGGGGTTTTCTCTTCTGCCGCTTCTTGGCGGCGTGCTTCTCGGAATATCCTTTCCGTCCTACCCGTTCATTCGTCTTGAACTTCTTGCATGGATCGCACTGGCGCCGCTGCTTCTTTCGCTGCAGGAGGAGGAGTCTTTCGCAAAGGCATACCGGAAGGTATGGTTCTGCATGCTGATTTTCTCGTCGATCACTCTCTGGTGGGTGTGTCTGGCAACCCTGCCGGGGGGACTGCTTACCATTCTTGCACAGTCGTTTTTCCTGACGGCTCCTTTTATTGCCTTTTTGCTGGTGAAGCGCCGGAAAGGATTCCGTCCCGCGCTTTTTTCGCTGCCGTTTTTCTGGACGGCCTGGGAATGGGCCTATATGCAGCAGGATCTTTCCCTTGGCTGGCTCACTCTGGGAAACTCCCAGGCCCATCTGACCGGCATGATTCAGTATGCCGACATTACCGGTGTCTGGGGGATCAGTTTCTGGCTTCTATCTTTCAATGTTCTTGCCGTGCTTGTCTGGTCGGAAAAGCGCCGGGGCGCCGTACCCCGTCGTCTGCTCGTCGCCATGACGGTGCTCGTCGTTGCACCGCTGCTCTATGCGTGGGCTGTTTTCCGCGATCCTCGTGCGGGAGCCGATACCAGCGGTTCGGTGAGGGTTGCCCTTGTGCAGCCGGATATCGATCCTTTCCGGAAATGGCAGCGCTACAACATTGCCGATATTATGGAGATCCATTACCTGCTGACCAGCAGGACCGTGCTGCAGGATGCTCCCGAACTGGTGATCTGGCCTGAAACCGCCATACCCTTCCAGATTCTCGACAGCACCTATTCCGGTTATCTGCAGTCCCTGCGCCTTTCGCTCAGGGAGTGGAGGGTTTCGCTGCTGAGCGGTTTTTCGGATATCGAGTATTACCACCCGGATTCGGCAGAAGTGAAAAGCGGAAGAGCGAAATACGACAGTACCAGCAGTCGCTTTTTCCAGACCTACAACGCATCGATGCTGCTGACGCCGGATTTCCGCAAACCGCAGATCTACCACAAGATCCGTCTGGTGCCTTTCGCGGAACGGGTACCCTATGTGGAGTATTTTCCCTGGCTCGACCGGTTCACTTTTTCTCTGGCCGGCATCACCAGCTGGGGCAAGGGTACCCGCTCCACAATCATGGAATTCGATTCCCGCAGCAACGGCAGGGTTAAAACCGCCAACCTCATCTGCTACGAGTCGATCTTTCCCGGTCTTGTTTCGGAATTTGTCCGTAACGGGGCCGAGTTCCTCACGCTGGTCACCAATGACGGCTGGTACGCCACCTCGTACGGACCCTACCAGCATGCGGCAATCGCGAAACTGCGTTGTATCGAGAACCGGCGCGCCCTGGCCCGGTGCGCCAATACCGGCATTACCGCCTTCATCGACCGGTTCGGGAGGGTGTACAGGGAAATTCCCTGGTGGGAGGAGCGGACGCTTGCCGCCGATGTGCCGCTCGAAAACCGGCTGACCTTCTACACGCGATATCCCGACCTCTTTCCGAAAGTGCTTTCCGTACTGTCGGCGGCGCTCATTGTATCTGCATTTTTCGGCGGGAATTCCCGGAGGAACTGATGTGTTCCGGGGAGCGGCTGCCTGCTCAGCGGATTTCGTAGGTCTTGATCTTGCGGTACAGTGTCCGTTCGGTGATGCCGAGGACCTTTGCGGTCTGCCGCTTGTTGCCGTTGTTGGCCTGAAGGGTTTCAAGAATGGTTTTTCTCTCCATCTCCTCCAGCGAGGGCGCCGGCTGTTGATCGCCGGTTTCCTTTATCGGAGCGTCTGCGGTTTTGGACGGCTCCGGCACGGCAGGCATTCCTGATGCGGGGCCTGGAAGCAGAAGGGGAGGGTGTTGGGTGCGACTGTGAAGCAGCATCTGCAGCAACTGCCGGATTTCAGCCATCTCCTGGCGGAGCTGGATGATGCTGCTGTAGATAAGCTGCAGTTCCTGTTGTTCCGACTTCGACGGATCATGCACCAGGCTTTTGTGCCGGCTTCGCTGGACGAGATGCTTTTCAAGGATTTCCACCGTTATTTTCCGGCCCTTTTCCAGCACCAGCAGGGAATCCACGAGGTTTCTCAGTTCCCGCACGTTGCCTGGCCAGGGATACCGCAACAGGATTTCGACCGCTTCAGTCGTAAATCCCTCGAACGTTATACCGTGCCTCTTTTCCGAATCGCGAACGAAATGTTCCGTGAGGAGCAGGATGTCCCGTCCCCGCTCGCGGAGCGGGGGAAGCTGCAACTCAACGCTTCTGAGCCGGTAGTAGAGATCTTCACGGAAATGGTTTTCAGCTACCCGCTGGTAGAGGTTCCTGTTGGTTGCCGCGATGACGCGGGCGTCCGAATAAACGGTTTCCGAAGAGCCAACCCGCTGAAATTCACCGGTTTCAAGCACCCGGAGGAATTTTACCTGTGTTTCCGGCGGCATTTCCCCGATTTCGTCAAGAAAGATCGTACCCCTGTCAGCGCTTTCGAAATACCCCTTGCGTGCCTGCACCGCTCCGGTAAAGGAGCCTTTTTCATGTCCGAATAGTTCCGCTTCCAGAAGACCCGAGGGAATGGCTCCGCAATTGACGGGAATGAAATTTCTGCCCGATCTCCGGCTGTGATCGTGAATGAAACGCGCCAGCACCTCCTTTCCCGAGCCGGTTTCTCCGGTGATAAGAATCGTAATGTCGGTTTCCGCCACCTGAAGGGCGAGTTCCCTCAGTTCCGATATGACGCCCGACTGGCCGAGAAGGTCATTCTTTTCTCTTGCGGTTTTCATGAAAACGGTGTGCTTTTTCGTTGTCGTTTACCGCAGAGGTACGGGAATCGAGCTGAAGGGGATCGAACTTCCGGCATTTTTGGCATCCTCTTCGGTGCGCCATGTTTTCTGAAGCCGGACCTTGTGCATGCCTCCCTGCTGGATGATCGTTACCGGACCGTATCCCGAAAGCCGGGAAACAAGTTTTTCTGCGTTGTCCCGGCTGCCGAAGCTGCCGAACTGCAGGGTATAGCTGCCTGCTTCCGGAACCGGTACCGGCCGCTCAGCCGGAGGAGGGGGGGGCGTCTGCTTTGCTGTTTCCGGTTTTTCCGGAACTGAACCTGAAGGTCTGCCGGGAGCAGGGGGGGCGGTCATTTGCGGAACAACCTCCGGAAATGCGAGGGGCTGGTTAAGCGCGAACTGGTAGGACGAAAGTCTTGAGCGGCTGATTTCGTCGAGTGTCGGATCAGGATAATCGGCAAGCTGTTTTCTGTAGAGATAAGCGGCTTGTGGCCCGTCTTCCGAAAGCAGGGCATCGACCACGAGTTTTTCGGAAGGAATGGTCAGGTTCTTTCGAAGACTTTCTAACAAATAAACCTTATCTTCATGCACATGCTGCAGGATCTGCGGCGTATAGGATACCCGAGCGGCGCCGGAAACCATCTGCGGAATCAAGAGCACTGCAGGAAGCATCATGATGCATATTCGGGCGGATGTGTGCAAACGGGGCATCGTGTTCACGCTGGAATGGTTGGAGTGTGATACCGCTTCAGGTAACACCGCTTATAGAGCCAATATGACAAATATTTTATTTTTTCCTTCAAATCATACCTCTCCATGAGCGCTTTTTCAGTGAAATCATTTGCGAAAATCAACCTTGGCCTTCTGATCACCGCTAAAAGGACAGACGGATACCACACCCTTGAAACGATTTTCGCTCCGGTAGACTGGTCGGATACCATCGGGTTTGAGGAGTCGGACGCGCTTGCCATGCGTTGTACGGATCCAGCCCTGCCTGTCGATGAGGACAATCTCTGCCTGAAGGCCGCCAAAATTCTCCGGGATTCTGCCGGTATCACTGCGGGCGTCACCATGACCCTCGACAAACGGATTCCTTTCGGCGCGGGTCTCGGAGGCGGCAGCAGCGATGCGGCAACCGTGCTCAGGACGCTCAATACTTTCTGGAACGTCAGGGCTTCCGTTTCAGACCTGCATGCACTGGCCGTGAAGCTCGGGGCGGATGTGCCGTACTTTCTCGAAATGAAAGGCCTGGCGTTTGCCCGAGGCATCGGGGACGAGCTCGAGGATCTCGGTCGCACCCTGCCTTTTTACGTCGTCACGGTATTTCCCGAAGAGCACATCTCAACGGTCTGGGCCTACAAACATTTCTATGCCCGTTTCGGGCGCGAGGTGCCCGATCTGAAGCGTTCCGTCGAACGCCTCTGTCTGGAGGGGGACCGCTCCGTACTCGGCGTTTTTGAAAACGATTTCGAACCGGCAGTGTTCGATCACTATCCGGCGGTAAAAACGGTCAAGCGGGATCTGCTCGATGCAGGGGGGTTCCATGCCTCGCTTTCAGGGAGCGGGTCGGCGGTATTCGGCTTTTTTGACAGTCCGGATGGAGCACGTGCCGCCGTGGAAGCCATGCAGGGCAAAGGATACCGGGCAACCCTCACCCCTCCGGGTTTTGCCATGGAGCCATAGCGGTTCAATCCGTTCTGCACCTGCCGACGATATGCTGAAGCTCGGATGAAAACAGCCGGAGGTCTTCGTCCAGAAAGTGCGATGAATTCAGCCGTGTCCGCTTCACCTCGGTGAAGTCCACCGCCACATCGAGCAGCTCTTCCCGGAAGAGCTGCGCTGCCGCAATACCCCTGCCGTCCGGTCCGGTTAGCGAGGAGTTTCCCCAGTAGGTAAAACTGTCTTCGTTGCCGGTGCGGTTGACGCACGCTACAAAGGTACTGAAGAGGAAGGCATAGGTTTCGGCAATGGTCTGCCATTGCGAAACGATTGCCGGAGTTCCGCTGCCGGGCGACATGCGTAGCGGGCTCGACATCAGTGCGAACAGCATTTTCGCCCCCTGATGGGCCAGCAGGTATGGGACCGAGACATGCCAGAAATCCTCGCAGATGGCCACCCCGATCCTTCCCAGGCGTTTCGAGTTCACGGTTCGGATATGCTGGCCTGCGGAAAAATAGCGGAGTTCCTCGAACATGCCGTAGGTCGGCAGGTAGATCTTGCGGTGGATGCTCTGCCCGCTGCCGTCTTCGAACATGAATGCCGAATTGTACACGCCGTAGTCGTCGCTCAGTTCTATGCCGCCACAGATGATGCAGATGTTCCGGCTCAGCTTTCTCAAGGGGTCGAGCTTCGGGTCATCTATGTGCATGGCTATGTCCTGCGCTGCATCCTGCACATTGTAGCCGGTCAGCGAAAGCTCCGGAAACGCAACGGCATCGGCCCCGTCCCTTATGGCCTCTTCGATGATCGCGCAGTGCCGTTCGAGGTTCTCGCTGAAGTTGGCAAGCACGCTGCCGGTTTGCGCTATTCTTATGGTTGCTTGCAGCATGGCTGTTCCGGTTTCAGTGGTATGGATAGAAGATATAGAAGGTCAGCGAGAGCAACACCAGAATCCACATTCCCGGATGTATCTCCCGGATTCTTCCGCAGAGCATTCTTATTGCGGTATAGCCGATGAACCCCGCTGTGATACCGACGCCGATATTGTAGGTAAAGATAATCAGCACAATGGTAAGAAATGCAGGAAACAGTTCGCTGTAGTCATTGAAATCAAGACGGGTGACCGACTGCAGCATGAACATGCCGACCGTCACCAGCGCAGGTCCATAGGCATAGGCAGGTACGATGGTCAGGACAGGCGCAAAAAAAAGTGCGAGCAGGAACAGCGTGGCGACGACCAGTGCCGTAAAGCCGGTTTTCCCCCCCTGTTCGATACCGGCTGCCGATTCGATATAGACTCCGGCCGTTGTCGTGCCGAGAAGCGATGCGGCAATGGTTGCAAGCGCATCGACGAGCATGGGTTTCTCGATTTCCGGGAGATTGTCGTCTGTATCGAGCAGTCCTGCCCTCGACGACAGACCGAAGAGCGTTCCCATGGTATCGACGAAATCCATGACCAGCGTGGTGGCAATGACGCCGGCGAACCCCCAGGTCAGTGCACCCGGAATGTCGATGTTCATGAATATCGGCTCCATCGAGGGAGGAGGGCTCATGATCGCAGAAGGCAACGGGACGAAGCCGAATGCGATCAACGCCGCCGTCGTGGCGGCAATGCCGATAAGAACGGCTCCGGTAACGCGCTGGACCAGCAGTATCGTTATTATGAGCAATCCCCCCATGCTGATGAGCACTTCCGGATGGGCAAGGTTGCCGAGTTTTACCGGTGCGCCAGGGACTCCGAGTGCGACAACCCCCATGTCGTTGAGTCCGAGAAATGCGAGAAACAGTCCTATGCCCACCGAAAAGCTGTGTTTGAGCGAACCGGGAATCGCCCCGGCAAGCCACTGGCGCAGTCCCCCGAGCGTCAGGAGGGTGAACAGCACGCCGCTGATGAAAATGGCCGCCATGGCGGTCTGCCAGGAATACCCCATGGTTTTGACAACGGTATAGGCAATAAAAGCGTTTTCACCCATATAGGGAGCAACGGCAAAGGGTCTTTTTGCATAGACCGCCATCAGAAAGGTTCCGAACACCGCGGTAAGGATGGTTGCGGTCATCGAGGCGCCTTTCGGAACACCCGCGGCGGCAAGGATCGCCGGGTTGACGATGATGATGTAGGAGAGTGTGAAGAACGTGGTAATGCCGGCAAGAATCTCCTGACGGTATCCGGTGCGGTATGCCTGAAAATTGAAAAAAGATTGCATGTTTTCGTGGGGTTCGTGTAACAATCTGTCAGACAACAAGATACGAATGAATAACACAAAAAAACAGCGAGTTTGCCCCGGGTGTTTTTTTGTTCCGGCAAAACTTTTATATTGGACTAAAATAGTCCTGTATTATCGCGGGGCCATCATGAACAGGTTGTAATGTCTGAACAATCAAAATAACAAAGGAGATTGCCATGAGCGTACTTGTTGGCCGGAAGGCCCCTGAATTCAATGTGGAGGCGGTAACCGGCGGTTCCCAGTTCGTCGACTCGTGCAAGCTTTCGGATTACCGGGGCAAATATGTGGTGCTGTTTTTCTACCCGCTCGATTTTACCTTCGTCTGTCCGACGGAGCTGCATGCGTTCCAGGAGAAGCTCGACGAATTCAAAAAGCGCAATGTCGAAGTGATCGGCTGTTCGGTGGACTCGAAGTTCTCGCATCATGCCTGGCTGAGAACACCGAAAAAACTCGGCGGCATCGAAGGAGTGACCTATACCCTGCTTTCCGATATCAATAAAACCGTTTCCACGGATTACGACGTGCTTGCCGAGGGGGCCGGAGTATCGCTCAGAGGTCTTTTCCTGATCGACCGGGAGGGCGTTGTCCGTCACCAGGTGGTCAACGACCTCGGGCTTGGCAGGAATGTGGACGAGGTGCTGAGGATGATTGATGCGCTGCAGTTTACCGAGGAGTTCGGCGAGGTGTGCCCCGCAAACTGGAACAAGGGCGACAAGACCATGAAGCCCGACGATTCGGGCCTGAAGGAATTTTTCAGTGAGGCATGATCTCTCTTCGATGCATACCCCTGCTGTTTGTCCGGCATGAGCTGCCTTTGGAGCAGGGGTGTGTGTTTTCCTTTTGCTCAGTAGGCTTTCGCGAACACTACCTTGCGGATTGAGGGTTTTCCGGAGAAGATACAGCTTCCCGGTTCGTCCATCCGGTACCTCGCAATGTACTCTTCCTCTTCGGGAATCACCCTGATGGTGGCTCTGGTTTCCTCCTTGATTTTCGCTTCGGTTTCTGCCGTGCCGTCCCAGTGCGCGATGACGAATCCGTTCTCAAGGGCTGTCCTGAATTCCTCGTAGCTGGTTACCTCTCTGGTATTTTCATTCCGGAAAGAGAGCGCCCGGTCGAACAGGTTCTGCTGGATGGTGTTGAGAATTTCACTGATCTCGAAAGGCAGGGTGTCGTCAAGCGCAAGCTCGGTTTTTTCGAGTGTGTCGCGTCTGGCGACAATGCACTTCTTTTCTGCAATGTCTCTCGGGCCGAGTTCGATTCTCAGCGGAATTCCCTGCAGTTCATATTCGGCGAACTTCCAGCCCGGAGAGTTCTGCTCACTGCTGTCGACGAATGCGGGTATGCCGTGCTTTTTCAGGAAACAGGCAATCTCCTCGGCCTTTTCGAGCACTGCAGCCTTGTCGCCGCGGAGAATCGGAATGATCACCACCTGGCGTGCTGCGAGTTTCGGTGGAAGCACCAGACCACGATCATCGGAATGCGCCATGATCAATGCTCCGATCAATCTGGTCGATACACCCCAGCTGGTGGCCCAGACGTAGTCGAGCTTTCCTTCCTTGGTCTGGAACTGGCAGTCGAACGCCCGGGCAAAATTCTGACCGAGATGGTGCGATGTGCCGGCCTGCAGGGCCTTGCCATCCTGCATCATGGCTTCGATGCAGTAGGTCTCGTCCGCGCCGGCGAACTTCTCGCTGTCGGTCTTCCTGCCCATGATGACCGGCATGGCCATGTACTCCTCGGCGAACTTCTTGTAGATCGAGATCATGCGCAGGACCTCCTCGGAAGCCTCTTCCCTGGAAGCGTGCGCGGTATGGCCTTCCTGCCAGAGAAATTCTGCAGTGCGCAGGAAAAGGCGGGTTCTCATCTCCCAGCGAACCACGTTCGCCCACTGGTTGATCAGGATTGGCAGATCGCGGTAGGACTGGATCCATTTCTTGTAGGATGCCCAGATGATGGTTTCGGAGGTTGGGCGCACGTAGAGTTTTTCGGCAAGTTCCTCACCGCCGCCGTGGGTCACCACTGCACATTCCGGAGCGAAGCCCTCGATATGCTCGGCTTCCTTGGCGATATAGCTTTCGGGAATGAAGAGCGGAAAGTACGCGTTCACATGGCCGGTTTCCTTGAACATCCGGTCAAGGGCCGCCTGCATTTTTTCCCAGATCGCATAGCCGTTCGGCCTGATGACCATGCAGCCGCGTACATCTGAATAATCGGCAAGCTTTGCTGAACGGACAAGATCGATATACCACTGGGAGTAATCCTTGCTTCGGGAAGTGATGGTGTCTGCCACGGTGCTTTGTTCTGGTTGAGTGAATCGGATAAAGGCGGGAAATATACAACCTACTCATCAAACTTTCTCACTTGTTCCATGAGGTTTCGCAGATGTTCCTTCTCTTTGCTGCTGACGGGCTTGCGGTTCATGTCTTTTTTCGTGTACCCTTTGGGCACGCCGAATACCGAAGAGGCGGGTTTCCCTCGTTGCACGGTCTGCAGTTCCATGGTGTAGAGCCCGTTGGCGTTGCGCTGAACGATCTTTACCGGCAATCCCTCGATACCGCCCTCCCTGAGCGTGCGGGCCAGGGAGGTGTTCGAGAGTCTCGGGTTCTGAGACTGCAGGATGCTGAAGGTCGAGAAATCACCAATGTCACCGGTGACCCACAGTTCGAGCGTTTCGGTTGTGCTCGTGAGGCTGATATGTTCGCACTGGTACCCTTTGACGACGGTCCCGCCAAGCCGCTTCAGGGTGTAGTTGCCGTCGAAATCAAGCAGCGTCGCGTTCTCGGCGGCGGTTCTCAGATTGATGAAACTGTAGTTTTTCGTCTCATGGTTGATCAGGATGGCTTCGTCGGGTCGCCCCGCTCTGGTTATGAGGCTGGTTTTAAGCGGTTCAGGTATTTTCTTCATGGTCATGACCATGTCCATACGCTGTGCACCGTTTCCGAAATAGTAGGTGACATCGGCATTTCCGCCAGGTGTTTTCAGTATCATGTCCAAAAGACCGGTGAACTTTCCGGAAGCCATGGCTTCGGCGGAAAACAGCAGGCAGCAGAGGAGCAGCGGTATGCGCATCAGGGCTTTTTTCATCGTAACGTCAGCTAATGATTCATTAATTGGTATCTTCCCGTTGAACAGGCATCACAACCCTGAAGCTAACGAATAAATTTCAAAGCTGCCTGCCGGAACTTGCCGGCATCGATTTTTTTGCGGGAGGGATCCCGACACGGGCTGGATTTTTTTATCAGGTTTTACCATTTGATTGCTCCATGGTGACAGAAAGGGAAAGGGAGTGGCGAATTGTCGATCTCCTGAAGACGACCTCCGATTATTTTGCCGGCAAACGGGTCGATGAGCCCCGCCTGAGTGCGGAAATGCTCCTGGCGCATCTGTACGGTGAACAACGGCTCTGGCTGTACCTGAATCATGACCGGCCGGTTTCCGGCCATGAGCTTGCACGCTTTCGGGAACTCTGCCGGCAGCGACTTGAAGGCCGTCCGGTGCAGTATATCACCGGCGAACAGTTTTTTTACGGCAAACCCTATGCTGTCGATGAGCGGGTCCTGATTCCGAGGCCGGAAACCGAGCTGCTGGTGGAGCATGTCGCCGGGCTTCTCCGCGCCCTCAAAGAGCAGGTTCCCGGCTGTGATTTCAGGGCGCTCGACATCGGAACGGGAAGCGGCTGTATCTCGGTTACCCTCGCCCTGCTGCTGCCGTTTCTTCGCCTTTCGGCTCTTGACTGCTCTGCTCCGGCCCTTGATGTCGCTCGATCCAACGCCCTTGTGCACGGTGTGCTTGAACGCATCGATTTTTTCCTGGCCGATCTGTTCGATCCGGAGCTGCCCTCGCGCTTTCAGGGCGCGTTCGATGTGATTGTCTCCAATCCGCCCTATATTGCGGAGGAGGAGTGGAAAGGGCTGCAGCAGGAGGTTCGGCGTTTCGAACCGAAAGAGGCGCTCATCACCCCCGGAGGCACAGCTTCGTACCTCGCGATCGCCAGGGCATCCTCGTTGATGCTGAAACCCGACGGCGTGCTCGCTCTTGAAATTCACGCCGACGGAGCACGAAAGGTGTGCGGCATACTTGAATCGGAAGGGTTCGGCGATATGTCGGTCATGAAAGATTATGCCGGCCATGACCGGATCGTCTGCGGCAGACGGGCTGCCTGAAATTTATTGCCTGCGCCTTGCGTTACCATTCACGATATTTTCCGTCCGACTGCCGCCCTTCTCACGAAGGGCCTTCTGCACGAAGGCGTTTTTTCGGTCATTGCGGCTCTTGATGGTTTTGTGCGGTGTTCGTATACTACAAGTTGCCTGTCCTTAAGGGGGCGGACTGAAATTTTACAACGGTTCCGGGCTCCGGCAGCAGGAACAACAACGAATGTTTGCAGTCTCATGGACTCTCGTGAACTTACCCTTCGGGAAAGGCAGGTGCTGGGTATCATCATCCAGTCCTATATTATTTCTGCCGCTCCGGTTGGGTCGAGATATATTGCGAGGAACTACAACCTCGGTCTGTCGGATGCCTCCATCCGCAATGTGATGGCCGATCTCGAGGATGAGGGGTATATCAGCCAGCCGCATACCTCGGCCGGCAGGGTTCCGACCGACAAGGGTTATCGCTGCTATGTCGATCTGATCATGAAGGTGCAGCGCATCCATGAGGAGGAAAAACGCAGGATCGACGCTGATTTCGGACAGATCAATTCCGAACGCAAGGGAACCTCATCGGATGTGCTGCTTTCGGCTGCAAGGGTGCTTGGCAGCATATCGCGCCAGCTCAGTGTGGTCGTCTCTCCGGCTTTCTCAAACGCTGTGTTCGAAAAACTCGACATGGTGCTGCTCAGTTCGTCGAGGATGATGGTGATTCTTTCGATCCGCTCCCTGTTTCTGAGGACCATCGTTATGGAGCTCGATATCGAGGTTTCGCGCCAGACTGTCGATCAGGTTACCGACGTTCTCAACGAGCGGCTTTCCGGCCTGACGCTTGCCGAGATCAGAAGAAGCATCGCCGCGAGGCTCGGCGGCGGCTCCTTCGATACGCCGCTTATCGAAAGGGTTATCCGTTCTTCCGGGGAGATTTTTGATGAGACACCGCTTATCGAGAGGCTGTATATTTCCGGAGCCGAGTATATTGTAGACCAGCCGGAGTTCAAGCAGCCTGAAAAGGTGCGTGACCTCATCTCGATGATCGAGGATAAAATCAGCGTTGCAAAACTCGTCGAACGGGCTTCTGTGGAGACTGAAGCCGTCGAACCCCGGCGAAGGATGGATGTTTCGATCAGCATCGGCAGGGAGAACTGCGAACGAAACGCCGGAGAACTGACCATCGTCTCAACTCCGTATTATGTCGGGGAAATGGTCGGCAAGCTTGGTATTCTTGGCCCGACAAGGATGGATTATGAGCACGCCGTGCGCGTACTGAACTATATGGCCGACTGCCTGTCGGCAACATTGTCCGATGTCACGTAACCTGTTATTATTAAAAAGTATTTCATGTTTATGAGAAAAAAAGTATCTGCC
Source organism: Chlorobiota bacterium (assembly GCA_016866305.1). Classification (GTDB taxonomy): domain Bacteria; phylum Bacteroidota; class Chlorobiia; order Chlorobiales; family Chlorobiaceae; genus Chlorobium. Next base: position 44,761 of record VGMX01000008.1, read on the forward strand.
GACCAGGATTTGCATGCACAGGAAAACGTTCAACAGGCCGCTTCCGAACCGGGGAGTGCCTGCACCGAGGGAGCCGATCGGGGACCCTCCGCTGCTCTTCAGGATGAATCAGCGCAGCAGAATGCAAGAATCGCTGAACTCGAAGCGGAACTCTCCGCCCAGAGAGAGCAGCTCGACAAATTCCGTGACGAATTGCTGCGCCGTGCAGCCGAGTTCGAGAATTTCAGGAAGATCAAGGAGCGTGAGTCCCAGCAGGCCGGCACGAAGGCCCTTGAAAATACGATCAGGGAGCTGCTTCCCCTGGTCGACGATCTCAAGCGCGTGCTTCTGAATGCCCCGCATATTCTTGAAATTACCGCCGAGGCGAAACCCTATATTGACGGAGTGGAACTGCTGAAGCGGAATTTCGATAAGTGGCTTGCAGGCAAAGGCGTTTCGGAAATCGAGTCGGTCGGCCGCAAGCTCGATGTGCATTTCCATGAGGCGATTTCAATGATCGAGGTTCCGGGCACCGAGCCTGAAATCATTGTCGAGGAGTACCAGACCGGCTATCTTCTCGGCGAACGGGTGATCCGGCATGCAAGGGTTATCGTGGCAAAATAGGGCAAGGTGTACGAAGCGTGAAGTTTTTTCAAATTTTGACGGCATGTGAAGCTGAACCATGAAGAAAGATTTTTATGAGGTGCTGGGCGTGAGCCGTTCGGCATCGAAGGATGAAATAAAGAAAGCGTACCGGAAGCTGGCGCTCCAGTATCATCCGGATAAAAACCCCGACAACAAGGACGCCGAGGAGCACTTCAAAGAGGTGAACGAAGCGTACGAAGTGCTCAGCAACGACGACAAGCGCCGTCGTTACGACCAGTTCGGCCATGCCGGCGTTGGCTCTTCGGCGGCTTCCGGAGCGGGAGGCGCCTACGGCGCCGGCGTGAATGACTTCAGCGATATTTTCAGCGCTTTCAACGACATGTTCGGCGGCGGACGGTCGCGTGGAGGCGGAGCGCCTTTCGGATTCGAGGAGGTGTTCGGTGGAGCCGGCGGCGGAAGGCGCAGCAGGGCATCGGCAGGCATTCCCGGCACGGATCTGAAAATCAGGCTCAAGCTGACGCTTGAGGAGATCGCCAGGGGGGTCGAGAAAACCCTGAAAATCAAGAAGCAGATGCCCTGCAAGGAGTGCAACGGCAGTGGATCGAAAACCGGGGCGACCGAAACCTGCCAGACCTGTCACGGTTCCGGTGAGGTTCGCCAGGCATCGAAAACCATGTTCGGACAGTTTGTCAATATCACCGCGTGTCCGACCTGCGGAGGGGAAGGCCGGGTCGTGAAGGATCGCTGTACCTCCTGTTACGGTGAAGGCATCAAGCAGGGTGAGGTTACCGTGAAGGTTACCGTACCGGCCGGTGTGCAGGACGGCAATTACCTGACGCTCAGGGGGCAGGGTAACGCCGGACCGAGAGGCGGGGCTCCCGGTGACCTTATCGTGGTGATCGAGGAGAAGCCGCACGAGCTGTTCAGACGTAACGGCAACGACGTGATCTTCGATCTTTCAGTCAGTTATCCGGACCTTGTCATGGGTACCAAAATCGATGTGCCCACACTGGACGGAGCAGTGAAGCTGACCATTCCCGCGGCTACCCAGCCTGACACCATGCTGCGCATTGCCGGACACGGCATCGGCCATCTGAGAGGATCCGGAAGGGGCGACCAGCTTGTCAGGGTCAATGTGTACGTTCCGAAGGATCTGTCGCACCAGGACAAGGAACTGCTCAGGGAACTGAAGAAATCGGGGGCTTTTTCGCCATCCGGAAACAGCGACCGGGAGGAAAGGAGTTTTTTTGAAAAAGCCCGCGACATCTTCAGTTGACGGGCACAGAGCAGGTTTCAGGAGGGAAGGCAGGACGCCGGCTTCATGCCGGCTTCCTGTTTTCATTGTTTCCTGATGGTTCACAGACCGCCGGTTTCGGCTTTTGCCTCCTCGGCCACATCGAGAGTGATCTCCCGGTAGCCCATCTCTTCTGCGTACTCTTCGGTTGCGATCTTGATCCTGTTGCGGAAAAATGAGGGTACGGAGTCGAGCAGTTCGATCGCCTCATCGGTCCACTGCATCGCCGCGTTTCGCCGCCTGGTATCCTTTTTGTAAGCTTCGGTGAGCTCTTCGACGAACGATTCGATCACCTCCGGGTCCGAAGCCTGCTGCGGAGCGAAAATCCTTTCGGCAAGAATCCTGTTCCGGAAAAGATGCATTTTCAGCTGTGGAAGATAGAGCAGGGTAGCCATGGGTTCGGGGCTGCCGCAGGTGAGAAAGAGCGCGATTTTCTTGCGTTTGAGGTGTTTTTTCAGGTTGCTCTGGATCAGTGCTCCGAGAAGCTGCGAAGAGACCAGAAGATAGTAGATCGGAGCACCCATGATGACGACATCGAAATCCTGCAGGAAACTGTAATCGCCGGTTGCCTTGCAGCGGGCTTTTTCGACGTAAGCGCCGGTTTCAGCAAGTTCCATTCCTATGGCATCGATAAGCCGGTCGGTGGAACCGCCGGAGGAACGGCTGTCGTAGAGGATAATAGCCCTCATCTGCTGCTGCGTTGAATTCGTCATGTGGAAAGAGTGGTGTGCGTTGATTTGAACATTCAGCAATAATAACACATTCGCTGAAAAAACGCTAATCGGGGTGGAAGGAGAATGCGAAGGAGTTTCCTGCAGGAAAAAAAAGGAGGGCGCTTTTCCGCCCTCCACAGGTTTTACCGAAAGCTGACGTAGCCGGTTACACGAAGTCTGCATAGATTTCAAGCAGATCGACAACCCTGGTCGAATAACCAAGCTCGTTGTCGTACCAGCCGACGACCTTCACCATGTTTCCGGCGCTCATGGTCAGCAGCGAGTCGAAAATACAGGAGTGGGCGTTGCCGACAATGTCCTGGGAGACCACCGGGTCCTCGCAGTAGTCGAGATATCCCTTCATGGGGCCTTCGGCGGCCGCCTTCATTGCCGCGTTGATCTCGGCTTTCGTGGCCTCGCGGTCGAGAATGGCGGTAAGATCGGTGACCGAACCGTCAGGTACCGGGACGCGCATGGCGAAACCGTCGAGTTTTCCGGAGAGTTCCGGAATCACTTCTCCAATGGCTTTCGCGGCTCCGGTGCTGGTCGGAATGATCGACAACGCGGCGGAACGTGCGCGGCGGAGATCCTTGTGCGGCAGATCGAGGATGTTCTGGTCGTTTGTATAGGCGTGCACTGTTGTCATGAATCCTTTGGTGATGCCGAAGGTGTCCTGCAGTACTTTCACCATCGGGGCCAGACAGTTGGTTGTGCAGCTTGCATTTGAGACGATCTCTTCGTTGCCGGTGATGGCGTTTTCGTTGACTCCCAGCACGATGGTCGCATCGATCCTGTCCTTGGCCGGAGCGGAGATGATCACTTTTTTTGCGCCGGCTGCGATATGCTTGGCGGCAGCCTCACGGCTGGTGAAGATACCTGTCGATTCAACCACGAGGTCACATCCGAGCGCCTGCCAGGGAAGCTGTGCAGGGTCTCTCTGTGCGGAAATGTTGATGGTACGGCCGTTGACGATGATATTGTCGCCCTCGACAGAAACCTCGCCCTGGAATTTTTTGTGGGTCGAGTCGTACTTGAGCAGATGTGCAAGGGTTTTGGTATCGCAGAGGTCGTTGATTGCAACAATTTCGAATTTCGGGTTATTCATGGCCTGGCGGAGCACCAGTCGTCCGATCCTGCCGAATCCGTTAATGCCTACTTTTACTTTTGCCATAAGAGCGGGTGAGTATTTGGATTGAGTTTGCTTGCTGTTACTGTATCTGCGCTGAAAAATATCAGACAAGATATAATATCAAAACAAATATTAACCAAAATTGTCGAGAAAAAGTGATTTCAGATTGCTGAAACTGCCGTTGCTCATCATGACCACCACATCGTCATTCCTGAGGGCTCCTGAAAAAAAGTCCAGGATATCCTGCGGATAGGGTTCCGTACCGGTTCCGGCCAGAAAAACGGTTTTGTTCCGGATCTGCAGCTCCCGTGCGAGCAGGGCCGTGTCGAGCTGTTCTTCCGGGAGGTACCGTTCAGGGCGGTGCACCTTGCCCATCACCACCACCGATGCCGGCTCGAAACACCGGGCGAGTTCGTTCTGGAAGATGTTTCTTGTCGTGGTGTTCGATCGCGGTTCGAAACACGCCACGATCCGTCGTCCGGGGTAGAGTGCGGCTACCGCATCGAGGGTTGCCCGTATTGCTGTTGGGTGGTGGGCGAAATCCTCGACAAGGGTTATCCCGGAGCGCAACCCTCCGGTGATCTCCATGCGACGCTTCGGCCGTCTGAAAAGCGGCAGTGCCCTTGAAATGCTTTCCATGGTGACTCCCGCATGCCGTGCGGCTGCCACCGCGGCAAGGGTGTTCATGACGTTGTGGCTGCCGAAGAGCGGTACGCTGAGCGTTTCCCCGGGATCTCCACGATACAGGATGGTGAAGGTCGTCAGATCACCGCCGCAGGAGATGTCGCGGGCAGACCAGTCGCATTGCTCCCCGAACCCGAACCGTTCGACCGGGCAGAGCGCCCCGGATGCAACCCCACAGGCGGCAGGGTCATCTCCGTTGACCAGAAGGGCTCCATTGCGGGGAATGAGGTTGACGAAACGCCGGAAACTTTTTTTGATCTCGTCAAGCGAGTCGAAGATGTCGGCATGATCGAACTCGATATTGTTGACGATGGCAATGTCGGGACGGTAGAGCATGAATTTGCTGCGCTTGTCGAAAAACGCCGTGTCGTATTCGTCTCCTTCGGTCACGAAAAATCCCTGTTCGCGCATTCCTGAAGCACGGCAGCCGAGCGAGAAGTTTTCGGGAATCCCTCCGATGAGAAATCCCGGTTTCAGCCCCCCGTAATCGAGAAGCCAGGACAGAAGGGAGGTGGTCGTGGTTTTTCCATGGGTTCCCGTCACCACCATCGAGGTATTGCCTGAAATAAGCTCCCTTCGCACGAGTTCGGGCATCGAGATGAGTTCGAGACGGTGCTCGAGCGCGTATTCGAGTTCGCAGTTTCCCCTGCTCACGGCATTGCCGACAACCACGAGGTCGGGAATCGCCCGCTCGATGTTCTTTTCGGAAAATCCCGAGAAATACCGGATGTTGTGCGTGTCAAGGTAGCTGCTCATGGGGGGGTAGAGTCCGGTGTCGGACCCGCTGACGGCATGGCCCGAATGGGACAGGGCGACGGCTACCGAAGCCATTGCGGTGCCGCCGATTCCGAGAAAGTAGATGGAGCTCATGGAGTGAAACGGTTTTTTCCTGTGATATGCACTGGTTTTATATACAGAAAATGCTTTTCGGTCACAAGCGGACACAGGCATAAGCCGGAGGGAGAGGCCGGGAAAGCCGTTCTGCAGGGGGAAAATCGTATCAGATGCTGAAAAGAGCGGAGCAATCTTTATTATACCCACTCTTCCGGGTGCGCCCGGTCCCGGTCGACCGGGGTACTCTCCAACACGCAAATTCCCGACCCAATGCAATTCATTGATCTGATATCCCAGAAAAACCGTATCCGCACCTCCTTGCTGCAACGCTTCGAGGCGATTCTGGACCATGGCCAGTACATCATGGGCCCCGAGGTCGGTGAACTGGAGTCGCAACTTGCCCGCTATGCCGGCACCCGTTTCTGCGTCTCCTGCTCATCCGGCACCGATGCGCTGCTCATGCCGCTCATGGCCAAAGGTATAGGCCCAGGCGATGCAGTCATCACAACGCCTTTCACCTTTATCGCCACTGCGGAGGTCATCAGTCTTGCGGGAGCGACACCGGTTTTTGTCGATATTGTCCCGGAGACTTTCAATATTGATCCTGCCGGCATCGCCGCTGCAGTGCGGCAGGCAAGGGAGAGGGGGCTCAGACCGAAGGCCATGATCCCGGTCGATCTGTTCGGACTTCCCGCAGACTATGACGCGCTCGACGAGATTGCCGCTGCCGAAGGTATCTGGGTGCTTGAAGATGCCGCACAGAGTTTCGGTTCTGCTTATCGGGGCAGGCGCGCGGGCAGCTTCGGCCTTGCCGCCGCCACCTCTTTTTTCCCGGCAAAGCCGCTTGGGTGTTACGGGGACGGAGGTGCGGTCTTTACCGACGACGAGGATCTCGACCGGCTGCTGCGTTCGGTCAGGGTGCACGGCAGCGGAGCCGACAAGTACCGTAACGACCGTATCGGCATCAACGGGAGACTTGACTCGATACAGGCCGCAGTGCTGCTTGAAAAGCTCATGATTTTTGACGAGGAACTCGATGCACGCCAGCGGGTTGCCGCCGCCTACAGCTCACGGCTCGGGGAAAAACTTGTCACGCCGGCCGTTTCCGAAGGATGTGTTTCCGCATGGGCGCAATACTCCGTGCTCGCCACGGGCGAAGAGCAGCGGGCAAAGATCATGGAGCGGCTTGCAGGGGAGGGTATTCCATCGGTGATCTACTACAGGATTTCGCTGCACCTGCAGAAAGCGTTCGCTTTTCTCGGGTATCGTGAAGGGGATTTTCCGGTCTCCGAGGAGATGAGCCGGAGGGTGTTCTCCCTGCCCATGCATCCCTATTTGAAGGAGGCGGAGATCGAACGCATCTGTTCGGTCATAGCCGCCTCTGTCTGAAGTGCTGATGATGCTCCGGGAGAGCCGTCAGGCAGTACGCGGGCATCTCTGGGGGGAGTGCATAGAAAGGGCTTCAGTGCGTCATCTCCCCTCCCGCCGCTTTTCCCGGCGCATGGATTCTTACAAAAATTCCCGCCAGCATGACCAGCAGGTTGATGGTGCCGACGACGATAAATGGCGCTTTCGGGCTCATGCCGTCGAACAGCCTTCCCCCTGCTGTGGTGATGATGAGAATGCCGATTGCTCCGCTGATGTTGAACATGCCGATAACCGATCCTCTTTCGGCTTTCGGGGCTTCCTGACCGATAAGCGACTGCGCTCCGAGAAAGGAGCTGATCTGGCCGATGCCGAGAAGCACGAAAAACAGAAGCGAGGCCGGTTCGTGCGGATTGCCGATGAGTCCCAGAGAGAGGTAGCCCGCACTGGCAAGCGCCATGCAGAGCACCAGGGCGCTGACGCGGTTCATCCTGTCGATGACCGGTCCGATCACCGGAGCCCAGAGCAGTGCGGCCGCCTGTGAGATGATAAAGATAAGGGTGCCCTTTTTGACGGCTTCAGCTGGATCCATGCCCATGGCTATGCCTGCGGTGGTGCCCCAGAGGGGCAGGAAGGTTCCGATGATGGACTGATCGCCTCTGGCTACGAATGCAGCTGCATACGAGAGCACGATTCTCGGGTTTTTCATGGAGCTGATGCCGCTGACAAGCAGTTTCTGCAAGGGAGGGCGTTCCTCTCTTCTGACCGGTGTTCCGCTTTTGAGTCCCACACCGACCACTATTGCACAGACCAGTGAAATGCCGGCAATGCCGAGATGGGTATAGAGACCGGCATCGGTTCCGCTCATGCCCCCCTCGGTAAGCCGGTGCGGCAGGGCTCCGAAAAACTGGTTGAGCGTCACGATTCCCAGACCGTTGAGAAATCCGGTGAAGGCAATGAGCTTGCCGCGCGAGCGCTCGACGGGATAATCGACCATGACGGTTGAGAGCGCTCCGGTAACGGCGACGATTCCCAGGGCATAGATCATTCTGTAAACCGTGAGCTCACCGACCGAAGATGCTGTCGGATAGAGAGCATAGGCAAGTGCTACAAGGACGAATCCTCCGGAGAAAATCTGCTTGCGCCCGAACCGGTCCATGAGCACCCCGGCAGGAATGAAAAAGAGCAATGTCACGATTTCCGTCCAGAAAACCAGATCGCCGCTGACGGTGCCCTGTTCCGATAGCGGTATTTTCAGGTTTTCGTTAAGGATGTAAGCCTGTCCGATCGAGACGAAGGTGACCAGGCCGATTGAGAAGAACGCCGAGAAGAGAAAAGTCCAGCCGTGCCGGGGGAGAATCGACGGGGCCAGTTGAACCGGGCCGATCCTGTGGAGTGGTTCCTGTTTCTGCATAAGGTAAGGGTTGACTTATGGGGCCGGACATTCATGCAGCAGGCCGTCCTGCATGTGCAGGCATCGGTCTGCCATCGATGCATACTCCTCGTTATGCGTGACGATCACGAAGGATGTCCGCCGCTCGCTCGACAGGGCGGCCATCAGTTCGTAGAGCATGCGGCTGTTCCGGCTGTCGAGGTTGCCGCTCGGCTCGTCGGCGAGGATGAGCTTCGGATCGTTCATGAGAGCCCGGGCAATCGCCACCCGCTGCTGTTCGCCACCTGAAAGCTCCGAGGGCAGGTGCTCCAGGCGTTCTTTCAGGCCGAGTTCCGCAAGCAGGGTTGCTGCGCGTTTTTTTGCCGGCGGTAGTTTTCCCGTGGCGATGAACTCCGGCAGGGCAACATTCTCAAGGGCGGTGAAATCGGATAGCAGGTGATGGAACTGGAATACGAAACCGATTTTCCGGTTACGGAATGCAGCGAGCTTTTTCTGCGAAAAGAGGTATTTCCCGTTCCGGAAGAGCGGCATTTCCTCGAACACGATCTCGCCGCCGTCCGGAGTGTCGAGGGTGCCGAGCAGGTTGAGCAGCGTGGTCTTGCCGCTTCCGGAAGCGCCTATGACCGTGAGCAGTTCTCCTGCTCTGATTGTGAGGTCGATCCCCCTGAGAATGGGGATCGGGGCTTGTCCCGGCAGGGTGTAGGACTTTCTGATATCTCTTGTTTCGAGCAGCATGACTTACACCGGTCTGGTTTGACCGTTTCCTTCGATAATCCACTTGTAGCTGGTCAGTTCCCTGAGCCCCATCGGGCCGCGCGCATGCAGTTTCTGCGTGCTGATACCGATTTCGGCGCCAAGACCGAACTGCGCTCCGTCGGTGAAGGCCGTCGAGGTGTTGGCATAGACCGCCGCGGCATCGACCTGTTTGAGGAACGAGGCTTTTACCGCGGGATCTTCGGTGACGATGGCTTCACTGTGTCGTGAACTGTACCGGGCGATATGGTCCAGCGCTTCCTCGAGTGACAGGACGGTTTTCACCGAAAGCCTCAGCGAAAGAAACTCCGTACCGAAATGTTCAGGGGCAGCCCTTTCGATCAGGGTTTCCGGATAGGAGCCCAGCAGTTTCGCGTATGCGTCCTCATCGGCGTAGATGATCACCATTCTTTCAGCCAGAGGCCCGATTATGGCAGGAAGGTCATCGAGCCGTCCGGCGTGAACGAGCAGCGTATCGAGTGCGTTGCAGACGCTCGGACGACGGGTCTTGGCGTTGAAGACGATATCGGCAGCCATCTGCACATCGGCTGTCCTGTCGATGTAGGTATGCACGATGCCCGCACCGGTTTCTATGACCGGAACCTTCGCATTCAGGCGCACGAAATCGATGAGTTTCTGGCTGCCTCTTGGAATGATCATGTCGATGTACTCCACGGCATTGAGCAGAGCGCCCGCGGCTTCACGCTCCGATGGCAGAAGGGTGAGCGTATCGGGGTTCAGCCGGTGCTGCTCGATCACGCTTCTGATGCATCGTGCGATAGCCGTGTTCGACTCGTGAGCATCGCTGCCTCCTTTGAGGATCGTTGCGTTGCCGGATTTCAGGCAGAGCGCGAACACATCGAAGGTGACATTTGGTCGCGCCTCGTAAATGATGCCGATCACGCCGATCGGTACGGTGGCTTTTTTCAGCTCCAGCCCGTTAGGCAGTCTGCGCTGTTCCAGCACGAGATCGAGCGGAGAGGAGAGGGATGCGACATTGCGGATGTCCCCGGCTATGGTTTCCAGCCGTTTTGCGTCGAGGAGCAGCCGGTCGTACATGGGATCGTCAGGATTCATCCGGTCGAGATCCCTCCTGTTCGCCTCGAGTATCGATGGAGTTGCCGAGGGAATGGAGTCGGCAAGATCGAGCAGTACGGCATTGATGGTGGTTTCATCGAGCGTGACGAGATCGCGGCTTGCCTGGCGGGCAGCCCTGAAAAGGCCTGTAAGGGTTTCCTGCATCGGTGCAGTCCAATCTGAAAAGGTTAACAAAAGCCGCCGAAGGCGGGCCGCCCTCCCGGAGCGGCGGGAAGAATTTTACTGGATAATATACAGATAGTCGTAATGGATCAATGGTTTCTGTCCTTTCAGTCCAGCCAGCGTGCGGGTTTTTTCAGCGCTGTACTGCGCCATTCCGTACCCCAGTATTGTACCGTCCGGACCGCAAACCTTGATGATATCGCCCTTGAAAAAGGTTCCCTGTACCGATTCGATACCGACAGGCAGAAGGCTGTTTGCCCGTTTTCCCGCCACGAGCGCGATACGGGCGCCATCATTGACGGTAACCGCACCTTTCTCCATGCCTTCGCTGTGTGCAATCCACCGCTTCGGCCCGTAGGTGGGCTTTTCGGGAAGGAATGTCGTTCCCGGACCCTCGCCGTTCAGGATGGCATGCAGTATTCCCGGAGTCTTGCCGTTGGCGATATGCACGGTGATGCCGAGTTTCGAGAGTTTCTGGGCGATATGACATTTCGTCAGCATGCCTCCCCGCCCGAATTCCGATTTCCCCGGAGTGATGTACTGGTGGAAATGCTTCTCCGAAGGGGCGATCTGCCTGACGAGCCCCCTTCCGGTTTTCAGGTCGAAGAGGCCGTCCACATGGGAGAGAATGATATAACCTTCGACGTGCATCATCGAAGCGATAAGCCCGGAAAGTTCATCATTGTCGGTGAACATCAGCTCGGTTACCGATACCGCATCGTTCTCGTTAACCACCGGGATGATGTTCTGCTGCAGCAGTGAGCTGAAGCAGGTTCTCATGTTCAGGTAGTGCAACCGGTCGCTGAAATCCCCCTTGGTGACGAGAATCTGTGCGGTCAGCAGCCCGTAGGCCGCGAAAAACGTCGAATAGGTGTTGATCAGCCTGATCTGTCCCGTCGCCGCCAGCACCTGTCTGGTGGCGACGGGAGAGAGCGTACCGGTAATGTTCACGATCGACCGTCCGGCTCCGACGGCCCCCGACGAGACCAGGATCACCTGCACCCCTTTCCGGTGCAGTTCGGCGATCTCGGAGGTGAGTTTTCCGAGAATGTCGAGGTCAAGACGACCCTCACGGTCGGTGATGACATTCGTGCCGACCTTGACGACTATTTTACTGTAGATGGGGTTGCTCTGCTTCATGGCTCTCCTGCCTGTTCCTCTCTTGGACAAATCCGGTGCTCCTGAGCCGATAATAACGAAAATCGGGAAATATTCCCGTAAAGACAGGGCTGATCATCAGTCATCATTGCGGGAACCGGTTTCTCTTCGTCCTGTCGTGAAGCGGTTTTTTTTATTCACCCGAAGTTATAGCTATTTTCCGGTACAGCAATGCAGGCCAGCCGTCCGGTTTTCCTGCCAGCACACGTACCATGAACCTGCAGACAGTCGAATCCATGTTGTTAACCGGCCTTACGGAGATAACGCTGCCACTGAAGAATCCTGTTCTGCAGTTTTCGCTTATCCTGTTCATCATTCTTTTCGTTCCCTTTTTTCTCAAGCGGCTTAAAATTCCGAGCCTCATCAGCCTCATCATCGCGGGAGCGGTTGTCGGACCGCACGGCCTGAATCTCATGCTGCGCGACAGCAGCATCGTGCTCTTCGGAACGGTAGGCCTGCTCTATATCATGTTTCTGGCGGGCCTGGAGATCGATGTGGCCGATTTCAAGAAAAACAGCGGTCGCAGCATTCTATTCGGTTTCTACACCTTTCTCATTTCGGAATTGCTCGGTATTTTTGTCGCGCTCTACGTGCTCCATTTTTCCTTGCTCTCCTCGGTGCTTATCGGCAGTATCTTCGCGTCTCATACACTTATCGTCTATCCCATCGTCAGCCGTCTCGGCATTTCCAAGGATCGGGCGGTCAACATTGCCGTAGGCGGCACCATGATCACCGACACGCTTGCCCTGCTCGTGCTTGCGGTCGTGGCCGGAAGTTCAACCGGAGAAATCACTCCGGTTTTCTGGATACGCCTGCTTGTCGGCATAACCATATTCAGTTGTATCGTGCTGCTGTTTTTCCCGGTCATCACGAGGTGGTTTTTCAAGCGATTCGACGACAGCGTCCTGCAGTACCTTTTTGTGCTTGCCATGGTTTTTCTTGCGGCATTCCTTGCCGAAGCTGCCGGCGTTGAAGCCATCATCGGAGCATTTCTCGGCGGACTCGCCCTGAACCGGCTCATACCGAACACATCAGCGCTCATGAACCGGGTGCGGTTTGTCGGGGATGCGATCTTCATCCCTTTTTTTCTGATCGGGGTGGGCATGCTGATCGATTTCAGGGCTTTTTTCAAGGATATTGCCACCATCAGGGTGGCACTGGTCATCATCGTTGCTGCTACCGTGGCCAAATACGCTTCAGCATGGATCACCCAGAAGATTTACGGCTTTTCAATCGATCAGAGGCGGCTTGTTTTCGGTTTGATCAGCGCTCATGCAGCTGTCGCCATCGCTACCGTCCTGATAGGCTACAATATCATAACAGGCTATACTCTCGACGGAGCACCGGTGCGATTGCTTGACGAAAGCGTGCTGAACGGTACGATTCTTTTCATTCTCGTGACCTGTACGCTTGCATCCCTTATCGGGGAGAAAGGTGCCCAGAATATCGCTGCGGCAGGAAACCCGGGGATTCCTGCCGATGCTGAACCGACCCATCCGTCCGAAAGAATTCTCATTCCTCTCAATGAACCTGAAAACGTTGAAGAACTGGTGAATCTCGGGGTGACGGTGAAATCCCGACAGAACCTCAACGGCTTGTTTGCGCTTCATGTCGCCCACAGCGCATCCACAGCCGGAGACGAAGCTGAAAAGCATGCCGGGAAACTGATCGAGAAAGCCGTCATGACGGCGGCTTCCACCGATAACCTGCTGACCGGTATCGTCCGTTACGACAGCAGCGTTTCCAACGGAATTGCCGGTGTTGTCAAGGAAAAGCGTATCACCGATATCATTTTCGGATTTCCTTCCGGGCAAACCCTTGATTTCTTTTTCGGAAACCTGTCGGAAATGCTTTCCGCCAATCCGGATGTCACGATTTTCATCTACAAGCCGGTCCAGCCGCTTGCCACCATCAAGCGTACCCTTGCGGTCATTCCGCAAGGGGCGGAACATGAGGAGGGTTTTCTGTTATGGAAAGATCGGTTGTCCGCCATGGTGAGCAACACTGGTTCTAAGCTGGTTTTCTACGGTGCGACCCAGACCATGGGATATCTCAAGGAACATCATGGCGCGAGTTTTCCCAATGCGGATTACAAGATATTCAGAAACCTCGACGATTTTTCAGGTCTTGCAAAAGAGATCCGCAACGACGACAACCTTGTGGTGGTCATGAGCCGCAGGCACCACCGTTCATGGCATTCGCGAATGTTGAAAATCCCTTCCTATCTCGGGAGGTATTTTGAGAAAAACAGTTTCATCATGATTTATCCTGTCCAGACCGGAGGCGGTGATGAGCCGGTCGAGTTTCACGAGCTCAGACTTCCGGGCAGGATCAGGTTCGATGTGGTTCCTGTTCGAGAGCAGATGGAAAAAGCGCTGAAAAAGATTCCCCTGAAAAACCTGCCGCGTCCCTTTTCCGGGGGAAAGAGAGATGGATAGAGTGCCCTGTTATTTTGCAAGGCGGCATTCGCAGGTTTCAACCGCGCATTTTCCGAAAACCTGGAGGCTGAAACTTTCCAGTTCGAACCCGTTGTGCAGGCAGAGCTTTACGAGCAGTTCCGCAAGCTCGTCGCTGGTGACTTCAACCACTTTGCCGCACTGTTCGCAGATGATGTGCAGGTGGTTGGCCACACCGTGCGATTTTTCGTAGTGCGTATGTTTGTGGCCGAGATCGATTTTGGTGACCAGATGGCATTTCAAAAGCAGGTCGAGCGTGTGATAAACCGTTGCCCTTGATATGCTCACCCCCTTTTTTTTCAGCCTGACAAAGATTTCATCGGCATCGAGATGACTGCCCGACCGGTAAAGCTCCCTCAGCACAACAAGCCGTTCGGTTGTGCACCGCATCCCGTGTTCCTTCATGTAAGCCTTGAAAAGCGTCTCGGCCTGGACGAGTCGTTCGCTGTTTTCCTTCCGGTTTTGTGAGAGCTGTTGCGTCATTGCGTTGCACGAGGGTACGGGTTGTATGAATACCGGAAAATCCGGTTGCGATTCTCCGACAGGGCCGGTCACGGGCATCCCGCGCGAAATCATCTTTATAATACAGTAACAGCAAATTTAAGAAATTAGCACCGATAGTAAAGCAAATCAGCAGGCTGGCCGCTCCGGGGGCTCAGCCGGTCATCTTTTTTTTGCAGTTTTCCGCCGGAAAACCGTTATTTCCTTTCCGCCGGGAACCTTCGCAACTTTTTGTTTTTTTCCGCGGTTCGGGAAAAGAGTTTTGTTCTCAACACAGACCGGAATCCACAGACCGGAATCCATATACCATGATCGTGCCGATTACTCTTTACAGTGACGAGGTTCTTCACAGGAAAGCGCTCCCGATCGAAGGGGTTGATGCCGATATCGAGGAACTGGTCGGCAGCATGTTTGAAACCATGTACAATGCTCCGGGAATCGGCCTTGCCGCTCCGCAGGTCGGGCGTTCGCTGCAGTTGCTTGTGGTCGATATTTCCTGCATGAAGGAGTATGCGGGGGCAAAGCCCATGGTGGTGATCAATCCCCGCATCATCGCTTCCGGAGGAGGGTATCTTGCAATGGAGGAGGGGTGTCTGAGTCTTCCCGGTGTACAGGGCGACGTGGTTCGTCCGGCTACGATCAATCTTCAATACAGGGATGAGCATTTCGAGGAACGCACCGGAGAATTCTCCGGCATGTTTGCCAGGGTGCTGCAGCACGAGATCGATCATCTTGAGGGGAGGCTCTTTGTCGACCGGCTGAAGAAAAGGGAGATGAGGAGAGCGAAAAAAGATCTCGACGCCCTGGTTTCCGGCCGGTTCAGCGCTTCATATCCGGTTGCTTCGGCTCCGGTAGCGGTAGCGCAGGCATAATGACTGTGCAGCATTTCCAACTGTTTCCTGTCTCAGACCGTTCATGAGAATCGTGTTTATGGGAACCCCTGATTTTGCGGTTCCCGCCCTGCAGCGAATTGCAAACGATGATCAGGGATTCGATATCGTACTTGTCGTTACCGGAAAAGACAAGCCGCGCCGGAAAAAGAGCACTCCCCCGGAACCCACGCCGCTCAAGCGGGCCGCACTTGAACTCGGCCTTCCCGTCTATGAAACCGATGATCCTTCCGATCCGGAGTTTGCCGCCACGGTCGCTTCGGTAATGCCTGACGTGATCGTTGTCGCAGCCTTCCGCATTCTTCCGGCAGCGGTCTATACCCTGGCGCGTCTCGGCGCTTTCAACCTGCACGCTTCGCTGCTGCCGGCCTACAGGGGCGCGGCCCCCGTCAACTGGGCCATCATCCGGGGTGAATCGGTGACCGGCGTGACCACCTTTTTTCTGCAGGAGAAGGTCGATACCGGCAACATCATTCTCATGCAGGAGCTTGCGATTGCTCCGGACGACAACGCCACCATGCTTGCAGGAAAGCTCGCCCTTGCCGGGGCGGAGCTGGTTGTCGAGACCCTTCGGAAGATCGTCGCCGGGAATGTCGTTCTCCGTACCCAGGATGACCGTTTTGCCTCCAGAGCTCCGAAGCTCACCAGGGAGAACACCCGCATCCGGTGGAACACGCCTGCGGCAGCGGTCAGCTGCTTTGTCAGGGGACTGGCCATGAAGCCTTCGGCCTGGACAACGATTGGAGAAAGGGTCCTGAAGATTTTCAGGGCCGTGCCCTGCGGCGCCGCCTCCGGCGCCGGGTCCTGCGAGCCCGGCAGGGTGCTGATCCATGAGGGCAGGTTCCTTGTCGGTACCCTTGATGGCTGGATCGAGGTGCTGCAGTTGCAGCTCGAGGGCAAGAAGATAATGGATGCGTCAGAATTTCTCAGGGGTTTCCGCCAGGAGGAGTACCCCTCTCCTCTTGTCCTCTCGTAATTGTCATGCCATCGCTTTATTTCGTATATTCCCACCTTGAAATACTGATGCCTCTTCCCGTTGATGAGCCCACGGGACAACGGAAAGGGTCATCATGCAAACCGATGAAATAAAAAGTTTTTTTTATGTCCCAGCCCTCTTCGGAAGTGAGCCACACGCGCAACTTCTGCATCATTGCACATATCGATCATGGTAAATCCACCCTTGCCGACAGGCTGCTCGAAGTGACCCATACGCTTGATCGCACCCAGATGAGTTCTGCGCAGGTGCTCGATGACATGGAGCTGGAAAAGGAACGGGGCATTACCATCAAGAGCCATGCCGTACAGATGAAATACCAGAAGGCCGGGGGCGAGGAGTACATCCTGAACCTTATCGATACGCCGGGGCACGTCGATTTCAGCTACGAGGTGTCCCGCTCGCTGGCGGCCTGCGAAGGTGCGCTGCTTGTTGTGGACGCCACCCAGGGCGTTGAGGCGCAAACCATCGCAAACCTGTATCTCGCCATCGAGGCCGGGCTCGAGATCATTCCGGTCATCAACAAGATCGACCTGCCCTCTTCGGATGTCGAGGGAGTGGCCTCGCAGATTATCGACCTGATCGGTATCGACCGTGAGGATATTCTTCAGGTTTCAGCAAAGGCAGGCACCGGTGTCGACGAGCTCATGGCAGCCATCATCATGCGTATTCCTGCTCCGGAAGATAACAAGCATCTTCCTTTGCGGGCGCTTATCTTCGATTCGGTCTTTGATCCGTATCGTGGAGCTGTTGTGTACCTCAGGATCGTGGACGGCGTGTTGCGCAAGGGTGACCGGGTGAAATTCTTTGCCAACGACAAACTCTATACAGCCGACGAGATCGGCACCATGAGTCTGAAGCGGCAGCCGAAAGAGGAGCTTGCTTCGGGCAACGTGGGTTACCTGATCTGCTCCATCAAGGATGTCAAGGACGCCAAGGTGGGCGATACCGTCACTCTTGCCGATACTCCCGCCGCAGCGCCACTTTCCGGCTACAAGGATGTAAAGCCGATGGTGTACAGCGGGCTCTACCCCGTAAACTCGAACGAGTTCGAGGATCTGCGCGAATCGCTTGAAAAACTTTCCCTGAACGACGCCTCGCTGGTCTACACTCCTGAAACCTCGGTTGCACTCGGCTTCGGTTTCCGTTGCGGTTTTCTCGGACTCCTGCACATGGAGATCATCCAGGAAAGGCTGGAGCGCGAGTACAATGTCAACATCATCACCACGGTTCCGAATGTGGAGTACCGTGTCATCATGACGAATTCCGATATGGCGGTTGTGGACAACCCATCGAAGATGCCGGAAACATCGAGGATCGGCCACGTCGAGGAACCCTATGTGAGCATGCAGATCATCACGCTCTCGGAGTACATCGGCAATATCATGAAACTCGGCATGGAGCGCAGGGGCGAGTACCGGAACACCGACTATCTCGACAGCACCAGGGTGAATATGCATTTCGAGTTTCCGCTTGCCGAAATCGTTTTCGACTTTCACGACAAGCTCAAGTCCATTTCCAAGGGGTACGCCTCGATGGACTACGAATATACCGGCTATCGTGAGTCCGACCTGGTCAAGCTCGACGTGCTGCTCAACGGAGAGCCGGTCGATGCGCTCTCGATTATCGTGCACCGTTCGAAAGCGTACGAGTGGGGTCGCAAGCTCTGTCAGAAGCTCAAAGGCATCATTCCCAAGCAGATGTACGAAGTGGCCATCCAGGCGGCCATCGGCAGCCGGGTCATTTCGAGGGAGACCATTTCGGCCATGCGCAAGAACGTGCTTGCCAAATGCTATGGAGGCGATATCAGCCGCAAGCGCAAGCTGCTTGAAAAGCAGAAGGAGGGCAAGAAGCGCATGAAGCAGGTCGGCAGGGTCGAGGTGCCGCAGGAGGCGTTCCTTGCCATTCTCAATATTGATGAGTAAGGAGCAGGGGAACAGCAAGCGGTTTGCCGTGAGCCGGAAGAGGTGAGTGCCGGAAGGTCGATGCCGGGAGTCAGGAGCAAGGGGCTTTTTCCGGTTCCCGATGAAAATTCGCCGGAACAGGAAAAAAAGAGCGTCAAAGCAATGGACTGAACCATGTACTGCGGATGGGAAAGAACGTCAAAGTGTGTATCCGTAAAACCTTATAATCAGTTTTCATTTTGAACAACCAGCAGGAAAAACCGGTGAAGAAACAGTCGAAGGAGTGGTTCGACGCGCTCGTGATAGCGGCCATTTTTGCCACCATTCTGAGGATATTTGTCGTTGAATCATACAGGATCCCCACCGGTTCGATGGAAAACACGCTGCTTGCCGGCGATTTTCTTTTCGTGAACAAATACGTGTACGGTGCGAAAGTGCCCTTTACCGATTATCGTCTTCCCAGGGTCGATTCCGTCAAACGGGGCGACGTCATCGTCTTCAAGTTTCCCAAGGACCGTTCACTGAACTATATCAAGCGGTGTGTGGCGATCAGCGGAGATACCCTTGAAATCAGGGACCAGATGCTCTATGTGAACGGCAAGCCAACGCCGTTGCCCGAACATGCGCAGTTTATCGGCCAGAAAATGCCGGCAGGTGCAGCGGATTTTCAGATTTTTCCGGGGTTTTCAAATTTCAACAAGGATCATTACGGGCCGCTGCGCATACCACGCAGGGGCGACGTGATCGGGCTTACCGCAAAGACCTATCAGCTTTACAGTTCACTTGTGGCAGACGAGGGGCATGATATATCGCTCAGGGGCGATCAGGTCTATGTGGACGGCGTTCCGGCAAAACAGTACACGGTGCAGGACAATTACTATTTTGCCATGGGTGACAACCGCGACAACAGCCTCGACAGTCGTTACTGGGGGTTTCTTCCTGCAAAGGATATCGTCGGCAGGGCCATTATGGTCTACTGGTCGTGGGATACAGGACACTCCCTGCTGCTTGATCCGATAGGAAAACTTGCATCGGTCAGGTGGCAGCGCACCGGCATGATGGTTCACTGAACCTTCCGCTCCTCCTCCCGGATCCTGCTGCAGACAAGCGATGCGGATTCCCGGAGCCTCCGGCTGCTGAACAGCGTTTTTTCAAGCTCCGGAACAGCCATGTCGATCTTTTTGAGCCTCACGTGACGCCGCTCTGTGGCCGGACAGTTTTTGGTCGGGGTCAGCACGATCCGGCTGAGCGTGATGGCTTTCATGCTGAAATCCGGACGGATCGACCCGATTGTGATGGTATGGGTGTTTTCTCCTGAAAGGGGGTAGCGCTGCTGAAGCTCCTGTTTGAATGCGCCGTTCATACACATCGAAGCGGCAAAATAGATGCCGAGGTAGCCGAAAAGGAAAAGCATGCCGGGGGAGAGAAGAAGTGCTTTCAGCCAGAAAGCCGGTTTGAGGGTGTATTCGGGTGAACGGAGGATCATGATGACAATTCGGTGGCGTACAGCGGCATGCCGGTATTGTTTTTTATGATACAATTTTTTCTCTTTATTACAGGCAAATTCATTGATAAGGCGTCTCTGTTGACCACTGCGATCAGGCCATTGAGGAACGGGTCGATAGAGATGCACAAAACACAGTACCCTTTACTTATGTCAATACAGCCGCGGATGCCTTCGTTTGTTCTCAAACCGCTCATCAGGGAGGTGCATGCCGATACCGAGACCCCCGTATCAGTCTATCTCAAGCTGCAACGCCCGTTTTCATGCCTGCTTGAATCGGTTGAAGGAGAGGAACTGCTTGCCCGGTTTTCCTACATAGCCATCGATCCCGTTGCCGTGCTCAGGGGATCCGTGGGGAGCGATGTTTCCTTAGAGGTGTTCAATGACCGTTTCAGCAACCTGAAGATTACCGCAGCAAATGCGTCCGGTCTCAGGGACGCCATCGACCGGTGTCTTGCCGAGTTTGATACGACAGAACTGCCGGGCCGGAAGAACGGCACACCCCGCATGATCACCTCCGGCGTTTTCGGTTACTTCAGCTACGACGCCATGCATCTCGTCGAGAGGATTCCCGAGCCATCCATGCCCGATCCTTCGGGCATGGATGACATTGTACTGCTTTTCTGCAATACGCTTGTGGTGTTCGACAACATCATGCGCAAGGTTTTCATCGTCACGAACCATCTCGACGAGAACGACCGCTGCGAAGCTGAATCACGGCTCGATGCCATCGCAGAACAGATGCTGCGACCGCTCGGACGCGACGAGGTGGTGCTGATGCCCGAAAAGCCTGCCGAGGTGCTTTCCAACACCACGAGGGAGGAGTACCTTGCCAAGGTTGAAAAAGCCAAGGAGTACATTCTTGCCGGCGACATTTTCCAGGTGCAGATTTCCCAGCGGCTGCGCCGTCGGCTTCATACCCGTCCGTTTGACGTCTACCGGATGCTGAGGACCGTCAATCCCTCGCCCTATCTTTACTATTTCGAGCTTCCCGAAGCGAAGATCGTGGGTTCCTCTCCCGAACTGCTGGTGAAGGTGCAGCATGACGATCAGGGGCGCCGAATTGTCGATACCCGTCCGATCGCCGGCACGAGGAGGCGCGGAAGCACGTACGAAGAGGACCGACTGATTGCCCGGGAGCTTCTGGCCGATGAGAAGGAGTGCGCCGAGCACCTCATGCTGATCGATCTGAGCCGGAATGACATCGGCAGGATCGCCAAGGTCGGCACGGTCGAGACCAACGAGATGATGATCATCGAAAAGTATTCGCACGTCATGCACATCGTCAGCAATGTTCGCGGCCAACTGCGCGACGATCTCGGTACCATGGATGCCTTCTGGTCATGCTTTCCCGCGGGCACCCTGACCGGGGCGCCGAAAGTGCGCGCGATGGAGATCATTTACGAACTCGAACAGGAGAAGCGCGGACTGTACGGTGGCGCGGTCGGCTACCTGGATTTCAGGGGAAATCTCACGACGGCCATTGCCATACGTACCATGGTTGTCAGGCAGGACACCATCTATTTTCAGGCTGCGGGCGGCATCGTGGCCGATTCGAAGCCCGAGAGCGAATATGAAGAGACCATGAACAAGATGCGGGCGGGCCTGACGGCCGTCGAAAACATCGAGGCATTATGATACCTGATACCCAAACATAAACGAACCATGAAAAAGAACGGAAACAGAATGAAGTATCTGCTCCTGCTTCTTGCGGGAGTTGCCCTGGGTGGACTGGTTTTCGCCAATATCGAATTCGGTTTTTCCGGACGAGACGGCGGGTTCACCTTCACAAGCAAGCCGAACTATGCGACGGCAAAAAACAATTTCGAGAACACTCCCGTCCAGACGCTCCGGGACTTCAACGAGACGTTCGTACGGATCGCCGAATCCGCGACTCCTTCGGTGGTGACCATTTTCACCGAGAAGAGCGTGAGCCGCCGTACCATCAGTCCGTTCGAGTTTTTCGGGCGCAATCCTTTCGATGATTTCTTCGGCACGCCACGGGGAGGCGGTTCGAACGGCACCCGCAAGGAGGTGCAGCGAGGCCTGGGTTCCGGGGTGATCGTCACCTCCGACGGTTACATTCTTACCAACAACCATGTTATCGACAAGGCTGATGCGGTGTACGTCCGTACCTCCGATAACCGGAAACTCGATGCAAAAATCATCGGCACCGACCCGAAAACCGACCTGGCGGTGATCAGGGTCAATGCGCAGAACCTGAGACCGATCCTGATCGGCGACAGTGATCGGCTTCGCGTTGGAGAATGGGTCATCGCCATCGGCAGTCCGCTCGGAGAAAGCCTCGCTCGTACCGTGACGCAGGGCATCGTGAGCGCAATCGGCCGCTCGAATGTAGGCCTTGCAGACTATGAGGATTTCATCCAGACCGACGCGGCCATCAATCCCGGCAACTCCGGAGGTCCGCTGGTGAACATCAACGGCGAACTGGTCGGTATCAACACCGCAATCGCCAGCCGGACCGGCGGCTTCGAAGGCATCGGGTTCGCCGTGCCCTCGAATATGGCCCGGAAAGTACTGACGTCGCTCATCACCAAAGGCAAGGTGAGCCGCGGATACCTCGGTGTGAGCATTCAGGATATCGACGAGAATATTGCCGCGGGGCTGCAGTTGCAGCCTGGCCAGGGCGTGCTTGTGGGAACCGTGGTTGCGGGAAGCCCTGCAGCGAAGGCAGGTATCCGGACGGGAGACGTGATCGTGAATTTCAACGACAGAAAGGCCGTTTCGAGTGTCGAACTGCGTAACGTCATCGCCGGCCTCTCGCCGGGATCGACGGCAAGAATCGGGATTCTGCGTGATGGCGAGGTAAAGGTTTTTACGGTGCGTCTCGAAGAACAGCCGTCGCAGGAAGTTGCCGCCGCTCTGCCTGCGCCGCCGCAGCCGTCGCAGAGCAGTGAGGCGTTCGGTTTCCGTTCGCAGGAACTCACGCCGCAGCTCGCTCTGCAGTTCAAGGTGCAGCCGGGTGCCGGCAAGGTACTGGTCACGGGTATCGATCAGTCGAGCAATGCGTTCAGGGCCGGACTGCGTTCGGGAGACGTGATCGTATCGGTCAACAAGCAGCCGATGAACTCCTTTGCGCAGTATGCGGCGGTAATGAAGAAGGTCAGGAGCGGGGAACTGCTCCTGCTGCTTGTTGACCGACGAGGCAGCAAGGTGTATTTCGCGTTCAATGTGTAAAAGTTTCTTGCCCTGAAGCATTCAGAGTTGTACATTGAATGAAGTAAAGTCAGCCGGGGGCCGCTGACTTTACTTTTTTTGTTGCCGTTTCACCTGCCGGCGCCGCTCGAACCGTTTTTACCTTGAACCTGCAGAAAAGGGCCTGCAGACGATCCATTTACGCTAACAATTAGAAGCATGTATCATGAGTGACAGAATTTACCTGACCAGAGATGGATACAACAGGCTCAAGGAAGAGCTGCACGTGTTGGTTCATCAAACCAGAAAGGAAGTTCTGGAAAAAATCGCCGAAGCCCGCTCTCATGGCGATCTGAGCGAAAACGCCGAGTACGATGCCGCAAGGGAGGAGCAGTCGCAGACCGAAGCCCGTATTGCCGACCTCGAAAACAAGCTTTCCACGGCAACCATCCTCGATCCCAAGCAGATCAAGACCGACAAGGTGTACATTCTCACCTCGGTGAAACTCAGGAACCTGCAGGCTGATGATGAAGTGATCGAATACACGCTCGTCTCGTCCGAGGAGGCCGATTCCGACCTCGGAAAAATATCGGTGCGCTCTCCGGTTGGACGTTCGCTGATCGGCAAGACCGTAGGTGACAAGGTGCGGATCATTGTACCCAAGGGCGAGCTGCACTACGAGATTCTCGATATTTTCGTGAAGTGAGTTCCGGTTCAGGTTTCATGCCTGAACATCAGCAAAGCCATTGCCCTGCATTCCCGCTTGTTGGAATGCAGGGTTTTTTACTCATACGGGCGAGGTATCGCCAAATTTAATGGCTCGGGAAAAACCCGGCTTTTGTTATATTCAGGAGCTTGTTCAACCAACCATCGCTTACTTATGGGTAAACGTCAGATCATCTACCGCCCGGCCCAGATCGGGGGCAACCAGGCTCTCGTGAACCGGGAGGTCAACCTCGTCACAAGGGAACTGCGCGTGTGGCATGGCGTCGTGACCTCGGTCGGCCAGAACGACATCGAGCTCAGGGATGCCCGCAAAGGCAAACACTCTTTCACTCTCACCGAGATCGACAGGATCTATGACGAGATTATAACCGATTACTGATATAACCGATTACTGAACACCGTATGAAACGCAGAAACATTGTTGCCGGCAACTGGAAGATGAATCTTACCGTCGCCGAGTCGCGCGACCTCGTTTCGGCGGTGCTCGCCGAAATAGGTGCGGGGTTCTGCGGTTGTGAGGTTGGCGTTGCCCCGAACTTCGTGGCCCTTGCCGAAACTGCCGGAGCGCTGGAATCGAGCCCGCTCTTTCTTGCCGCACAGAACTGCCATTTCGAAAACGACGGAGCATACACCGGTGAAGTCTCGGCACGGATGCTGCTTGCCGCAGGGTGCAGCCACGTCATTATCGGCCATTCCGAGCGGCGCCAGCTTTTCGGTGAAACCGATGCTGTCGTCAACCGAAAGGTTTCCAAAGCCCTTCAGGAAGGGCTCAAGGTAATCCTCTGCGTGGGTGAAACCTTCGATGAGCGCGAAGGAGGCATAACCGGCGACGTGGTGACCCGTCAGGTACGCGCCGGTCTGGGAGGTATTGCCGGAATTGCTGATCTGGTGCTTGCCTACGAACCGGTATGGGCTATCGGTACCGGCAAGACAGCCACCTCGGAGCAGGCTCAGGAGGTGCATGCGCTGATTCGCAAAACGGTCGGCGAGCTTTATGGAGCCGAAGCGGCCGAAGGGCTGCGCATCCAGTACGGTGGCAGCGTGAAGCCTTCGAACGCTGCGGAGCTGTTTGCCATGCCGGATATCGATGGCGGGCTCATCGGCGGGGCGAGCCTCAACGCAGCCGATTTTGCCGCTATCGTCAGGGCTGCCTGCTGACAGCAAGCGGCTCATGATGCTTGATTGCAGAAAAAGGTGCTCCGCAAGGGCACCTTTTTCTGTTCACGGGCTTTATTTTCCCTGCGAGCGTTTCATGGAGCAGAAGTCCGGTCCGCACATGGTGCAATAGTCCGGATTTTCTTCCATCTGTCCGCTGGCGGCCATGCTTGCCGAGTGCAACTCCCGCGCCTTTACCGGGTCGATCGAGAGGCTGAACTGGTCTTCCCAGGCAAAGGCGTAACGGGCACGGCTCATCAGCTCGTCCTGCAGCCATGCCACTGGAGTGCCTTTGGCAAGGTCTGCGGCGTGCGCAGCCACCTTGTGGGCAACCACGCCTTCGCGCACATCGTTGCGGTCAGGCAGGCCGAGGTGCTCTTTCGGTGTGACGTAGCAGAGCATCGAACAGCCGAGTGCAGCAATCAGCGTGCCTCCGATAGCAGAGTTGATGTGGTCGTAACCGGCTGCAATGTCGGTAGTGAGCGGCCCGAGCGTGTAGAAAGGGGCTTCGTGGCAGAGTTCGAGCTGTTTGCGCATGTTTTCTTCAACAAGGTTGAAGGGCACATGGCCCGGCCCCTCGATCATCACCTGCACATCGCGCTCCCACGCCCGCAGTGTGAGCTCGCCGAGCACCTTCAGCTCGCCGAACTGCGCATGGTCGTTTGCATCGGCTATGCAGCCCGGCCGCAGGGCATCGCCCAGCGAAATCGCAATGTCGTAAGCCCCGAGAATGTCGCATATCTCGTCGAAATGCGTGAAAAGGAAGTTTTCCGTGTTGTGTGCCTTGATCCAGCGCGCCATGATCGATCCTCCGCGCGAGACGATGCCTGTCGTGCGCCGGTGGGCGGCGGGCAGGTGCTCCTGCAGGATACCCGCATGGATGGTGAAGTAATCCACCCCCTGCAGCGCCTGTTCGACAAGCGTGTCGCGGAACAGCTCCCAGGTGAGGTTTTCGGCAACTCCTTCAGCTTTTTCAAGCGCCTGGTACATCGGCACGGTGCCGACGGGTACCGGCGAGTTGCGCAGGATCCATTCACGGGTCCGGTGGATGCCGGCTCCGGTGCTGAGGTCCATCACCGTATCGGCTCCCCACCGGCAGGCCCACACCGCTTTTTCCACCTCCTCTTCGATGGACGAACCGAGCGCGGAGTTTCCGATGTTGGCGTTGATCTTTACCCTGAAGTTCCGGCCGATGATCATCGGTTCGAGTTCCGGGTGGTTGATGTTGGCCGGGATGATGGCCCTTCCGGCAGCCACTTCATCGCGCACGAATTCCGGTGTATGCGGTCTGAAGGTTTTTCCGCCGATGGAAAAACCGGCTATCCACGCTTCCAGCAACTGGTTTTCACGGATGGCCACATACTCCATTTCCGGCGTGATCACTCTATTTCGGGCATAGGCGAGCTGCGTAATGGATTCCCCGGTTTTCGCCCGCAGTGCAATTCTTCCCCTTGAGGAAGCCGCTCCGGTTTCGGGGCAGGTCTCGGTTTTTCCGGTGTTGAAGTTCCACCGGTCCCGCACGGGATCGATGCCCCGTTCAGGGTCAACCGTGACGGCGGGATCGGAATAGGGGCCGCTGGTGTCGTAGAGCGGAACGGACAGGAACTCAATGCCGCGGCAGGTGTAGCTTCTGGATAGTTTCACGGTTCTCATGCCGACTTCTATCGGATGCAGGCAGCCCTTCGTACGGGTTTTTTCCGAAGCGTTTCCGTACATGCGGTGCTCCGGGCAAAAGATGTTTTCTGAAAAAGTGTTCATGGCAGTGGGTTACACGTCGAAAAAAACGGGACCGTGCCGCAAGGGAAAGTCAAAGAAGAAGCGTCTGCCGGGAGAAAACAAAAGCTTCATCTTTTCTTGCGTCAGTATTACCTGCATCAAGTTACAAGGGTTTGATCTCAGCCGGTGTTCGTTGCCGGAACACGCAGCACCCCCAAGATGATCCTGTTGCTTGCAGGATAAAGAAAAACCCCCTGAATTACAAGCAGTGCAGGACGGCGGATTGCTTGTTCGAGACCGGGATTTATGTAAATTAAGGCCTTTGTGATGCCAACAAGTCATATCGATATGCCATGAAGACCTTCAACCTGATCCGCCTTTCGCTGTTCCAGATGGGTTTCGGCATCATGCTCGGCTTCGTCCAGGATATCCTGAACCGGGTCATGATCAAGGAACTGCTGCTTCCGGCGACGATCGCACTCGGCCTCATCAGCCTCAAGGAATTGCTTGCCATTTTCGGCGTCAAGGTCTGGATCGGCAATCTTTCCGACCGGAAAAGCATTCTGGGCTATCGCCGGACCCCCTACATCCTTCTCGGGCTGGTGAGCTGCATCGCCTCCTTCGTGCTCTCGCCTGCGGCGGCCTACGAGGTGCAGGTCGGCGGTACGGCCTTTTCCGAGATGCTGCCGACCCTTTTCACCGATATCGGCCTGTGGAAGCTCTGCTTCATTTTCCTGCTGTTTGGTTTTGGCCTGCAGGTGGCCACCACGGCCTACTATGCCCTGATCGCGGACATCGTGCCGGAGGAGCATATCGGCAAGATCACCGGGGCGAGCTGGACGCTTATGGTGCTCACGGCAATCATCTCGAACTGGACCATCGGTTCCTATCTGAAGGTTTTCACCCCGGAACGGCTCATGCAGGTGGCGGAAATCGGTGGCGTGATCGCTCTCTGCACGGGTTTGCTTGCGGTTATCGGTGTCGAGCGCCGCAATACGGAGGCCGGCAGGGGCAAGGAGAAGCACAGCATCACCTTCGCACAGTCGATCCGTCTGCTCTCTTCGTCCCCGAAAACCCTGCAGTTCGCTTTTTACATCTTCATCTCCATTTTCGCGCTTTTCGCAAACGAAGTGGTCATGGATCCTTTCGGCGCCGAGGTCTTCGGCATGACGGTTTCCGACACCACAAAGCTGTTCAAGCCAACCATGGGAGGCACCCAGCTTGTTTTCATGCTGCTGGTGGGCTTTTTCCTCTCGCGCATCGGGTTCAAGCGGGGAGCGCATATCGGCAATGCGTTCGGGGCAGTCGGTTTCGGCATGATCATCGCTGCAGGTTTCACGCTTGACCAGACCCTGCTTCGCGTCGCGCTTGTGGTGACCGGCATCGGTCTGGGTGCGGCAAGCGTGTCCAATATTTCCATGATGATGAACATGACCGCCGGACGCAGCGGCATCTATATCGGTCTCTGGGGCACCGCCCAGAGTCTCGCGATTTTCCTCGGTCACTCCGGTGCGGGTGTTATTCGCGACGCGGTCTACAGCCTTTCCGGCAACCACATGTGGGCCTATACCGGTATTTTCCTTCTGGAAATCGTGGCGTTCAGCGTATCAAGTCTTGTCCTTCCGCGCATCTCGAAGGAAGCGTTCGAGGCCGAGTGTGAAGCGAAAATAGCCGAATTGCAGGCTGCAGGGGAGGTTTGACGGAGATGCCGCTCGACAGGAAACGCGAAGGTTCCGCAATGCAGCACGTCTTCGGTCCGGTGTCGTCCAAACGGCTCGGGCAGTCACTCGGCGTGGACCTGCTGCCGATGAAAAGCTGTACCTGGAACTGTGTGTACTGCCAGCTCGGTAAAACCCGTGAGTATGTGACGGAGCGGCGAGAGTTCTATTCCCCTGAAGAGATTCTCCGGGAAATCCGCCAGGCGTTGCAGGCAGGTTCGCATATCGACTGGATAACCTTTGTCGGATCGGGGGAAACCCTGCTTTACAAGGGGATCGGACGCCTGATCGGGGAGGTGAAGAAGATTACCGCCATTCCCGTCGCCGTCATCACGAACGGATCGTTGCTCTATCTGCCGGAAGTGCGCCGAGAGCTGCTGCAGGCTGACGCCGTGCTGCCTTCGCTGAATGCCGGTTCAGAAGAATTGTACTTGCGCATCGACCGACCTGCTCCGGGGTTCAGCTTTCGCCCGCATCTTGACGGGCTGATTGCGTTCCGCAGGGAGTACAAGGGGAAGCTTTGGGTGGAAGTCATGCTGCTGAAAGGAATGAACGATTCCGACGATGCTCTGCTTGCACTTTCCGAAGCGATGCAGCAGGTGGACCCCGACATGGTTCACCTGGTTCTTCCGACCAGACCTGCCCCAGAACAGCAGGTTTCCCTGCCGGACACAGAGCGCATCGAGCGCGCCGTCAGCATCCTGTCAGCGGTGGCTCCCGTTGTTCACCCCGTAAAAGGGGGTATGGATCTCGGTGGCGTTGTCGATCTGCTCGAAGCCGTCACGGCTATCGTGTCGCGGCATCCTGTTCAGGAGAGGGAACTGCGTGCTGCATTGCTGGCCCGTTTTTCCGGTGACCGGGAGCTTGCCGAGCGTACCCTGCAGGATCTTTTCTCGAGCGGCCTGTTCGATTCAGTCGAACAGGCCGGAGAGGTTTACTGGATACCTTCCTGATCATACGGCACATTCCTCCGGTTGGCCGGTGTCAGGATCATTGCGGGAAATGCGTCGTAAGGGAAAATGTGATTACTGTAAAAATCACCTTTTTTCCCGGTCAGAAATCGGTATATTTACTGCACTATTTCAGAAACCCTTTTCGCTTATCCCCTGCCATGTCCGCTCCTGTCTTCAATGATCTCTTTGCTGTTTCAGTCTGGTGTTTATTCGTAGGAGGTTTTCTGTTGTACCGGTTCATCCGGAGCCGGGACGATGCGGAGAATTGAGGCATGTGCCTTGGCGCCGGCGCTGTTTTTAAGGCTTTCCGTCATAATCGGCCCAGTTGTTCGGCGTTTCATGCCAGCGGACTTCCCTGAGCGTTACTCCGTCGGGCAACCGGTGGCGTATCTGGTTGAATGCCCATTTTGCAAGGCATTCTGCAGTGGGTGGTTCATCGGTGACCAGAACCCTTGAATTGCGTTTCAGGATGAAGTCCAGATCCTCAGTATCCTCCTTCCAGACCGCGAATCCGTGGTCGAGCACGTCATGAATATGGTGAATCATGATCTCCTTCAGGAACTTGAAGTCCATTACCATGCCTTCCTCGCCGTCTCCCTGCCGGTCGACAGGCACTCCTTCAACAGTGGCGACCACCACGCCCCGGTGACCATGGAGCTGATTGCAGAATGAAAAACTGTTGGGCAGCGTATGGCCGTAATCGATCTCTATTTTTCGTGAAATGCGCATTGATCCGCAATGTTCTCTTGAAAATTATCCTTCCGCATGCACAACAGTGTAATAAAAAAATCTTGCATTGAAATGCAATGCGCATGATCTTGTGATGAATGGGTGTTGTTTGCGGCCCGGCGCGGCATGACGGGCATGCGGCCGCAAGCATTGACAATGGATGTCCCATAGTGCAAGAACCATGAAGAGATCTCCAGACGCAGGCTCATGGCGCCGGAGCGTTTCCGTGCCCGGGCTTTTCTATACGCTCAGGGTGAGTTCAAGGGCGGTTCATCCCCGACTGAAAATGGTGCCGCATGAAGGTCTTCATGTCGTGGTTCCCTGCTGGTATCCAATGAAGCGCATCGAGGAACTGCTCTTTCTTCATCGCGCCTGGATCGCCGCGGCTGAAGCAAGGATCGAGCGGGTCAATGCCGCAATGGATGCGGCATGCAGGGCATTGCTGCCCGAATCCATTATCTTTCACTGCACCGGTGAACAATGGAGGGTTTCGTACCGCGAGCAGGATACCTGCCGCCGGGTTCAGGCCATTGAGGCTTCAGGGCGGGAACTTGTGCTGAGCGGCCGGACATCGAATCCTGACCTCTGCAGGTCGGGTCTCCGGCTCTGGCTCCGGAGGAAAGCCGGCCGTGAGCTTCTGCCGATACTGCATGAACTTGCGAGGGGAAATGCGTTCCGTTTCGAAAAGGCTGCCATCCGCATGCAGAAATCACGCTGGGGAAGCTGCTCGTCGAAAGGTGTTATATCGCTGAATTCGAACCTTCTTTTTCTGCCTTACCG
The DNA here is from genome assembly GCA_016866305.1 of Chlorobiota bacterium. Taxonomy (GTDB): domain Bacteria; phylum Bacteroidota; class Chlorobiia; order Chlorobiales; family Chlorobiaceae; genus Chlorobium. Next base: position 75,111 of record VGMX01000008.1, read on the forward strand.
GCTTTCGGAATCGGTCATGCTGCACGAGTTGTGCCACACGGTTCATCTGGATCATTCCCGGTCGTTCAGAGAGCTGCTTGACTGTCATGATCCGTTGTGGCGCGAACATGACCGGGAACTGAAATCGGCATGGCAATACATTCCCCGATGGGTCACAGCCTGAGGGTCGCAGGAGGCGCATTGCGGTATCCCCCAGGAGCTGGTTCTTGCGTTTGAGGAGTTGCAAAAGATTTTGTGTCCGGTACAGAAACCCCTTTTAAGTGGACGAAATAATTCGTATTTTTTTTCGTCACTCCCATCTTCTCTTTTTTCTCTGGCGCTATGCCGGAACAGGGCAATAACGCTGTATCTTTTTTTATTTGATTCTGTTACTGTTTCAATGTTTCCGGCCTTTTTCAAGGTGCTTGCGCCAGTAACGGTACAGAACCCGGGAATTCCTCTCCTGATGTGATCCGGGAGCATCTGCTCCGGAAGGTGTGTGTCGACAGCCTCTTTTTACAATTGATAATGAACGCCCCCGCAGTATGACCCTTGTACAGTATATCCGTTCGTCCTTCCGTCAAGGAACCCAGATCTCGCGCTTCAATATCATCGCAGCATCCCTTATCGGGGCTACCGGTCACTTCATGCTCTTTTTCGTATACAAGTATCTGCTGCACAATAAGTGGGAAAACCTGCCGGTGCGTCTCGTCGGCGTTGCGCTCTGTATAGGAGTGCTTTTCAAGCTGAAAAATCCCGACTTTCTCGGCAAATATTTCGTGTATTACTGGCATCTCATGCTGATCTATGTGCTCCCGTTCATCATTACCCTGTTTCTGCTCAAGAACAATGTTGAGGAGCCCTGGCTGAACTGGGAGATTTTCATGATTTTCGTGCTGATGTCCTTCGTGCCGAATTTCATGATGTTTCTTTTCGATCTGCTCGTCGGGGTTGTCATGGCTTTTGTGGTTTTCTGGCTGCTGCCTCCGGCAATCGAGCTCAGTCCACAGTTCAATGTTTTCCAGTATTCAATTGTGGCTGTCTTTTCGATTTTCGCCGGCTATGTTTTCAGTCTGAGCAATATCAAGGGTATTGTCGCCCAGGAAAAAAACACGGCGTTGCAGATGCTCGCCGCAAGCATAGCCCATGAGATGCGCAATCCACTGGGTCAGGTCAAGTTCAGTTTCGAAAAGATTTTGCACGAACTGCCTGTCGAACATCAGCAGAAAATCGCCGAATACATTTCCCCTGAGAGTCTCAACAGGGTCTATCAGAGTGTCGCGCAGGGGAAGATGGCCGTAAACCGTGGGGTGCAGATCATCGACATGCTTCTCAACGAGGTGAAAAATACCTCGATTGATACCTCGACGTTCACCTATTGCTCCTGTGTTGCGGTTACCCGCAAGGCTCTTGATGAATACGGTTATGAATCCGACACCGGACGGGAAAAACTCTCCTTTGAACATGGTGAGGACTTTGTCATAAAAGTCGATGAAACCCTCTATGTTTTCGTACTCTTCAATCTGATCATCAATGCATTTTATTTTATACGCCCCTTACCGCATGCACGGATTTCCATCCGCATCCAGAGGGGGGGAAAGCAGAACCGGGTGTATGTGCGCGACACCGGTCCCGGAATACCTCCGGAAAACCTGTGCCGGCTTTTCGAAGCCTTTTTCACATCGGGGAAAAAAGGAGGAACCGGTCTGGGTCTTGCCTACTGCAAGCGTGTAATGCGGGCTTTTGGCGGAGATATCGTCTGTGATTCGGTGCAGGGCGAGTATACCGAGTTCATGCTGACCTTTCCGGAAGTCAACGATCAGGAACTTGCCGAGTACAGAAAACAGACCATCTCCCGTCATGCTCCGATTTTTCTCGACAAACGCATTCTCCTGGTTGACGACGAGTTTTCCGACAGGGAAATGGCCATACGTTATCTGGAGCCGTTCCGGACCGCTGTCGATGAGGCTGCTGACGGGCAGGAGGCCATAGAGATGTTGCGGCGGCAGCGCTACGACGCTGTGCTGATGAATCTGAACATGCCTGTGCTGAACGGTTACGAGGCCGCAGAGGCGATCCGGGCCGGAAAGGCGGGAGTGCTGTCCCTCGATATGCCGATCATCGGCTATACTTCCATGCCATCCTATATAGCCAGCGCGAAAATAGAAAAAGTCGGCATGCAGGGTTTGATTACCAAACCTGTCCGGGAATTCGAACTGATCCATAAACTCGCTTCGGTTTTAAGCGGCACTCCTTTCAACGGTAATCCGGCTTATTCAGGTCTGAGGGTAATGCTTGTCGATGATACGAATGTCATGAGGATGTCGCTCAAATGGGTGCTTGAAAAATTTGATATCACCATCATCGAGGCCGCCTCGGGCGGAGGAGCGATTGCTCATCTCAGGGACAGCGGTTCCATCTGTGACCTAATCCTTATGGATATTCAGATGCCCGGGCTTGACGGTCTTGAAACAACCAGGAAAATCCGCAATGATCATACCATCGGGTGCCGGGATATTCCAATCATAGGACTCAGCGGCGAACAGGACGAACGGGAGATAAAAAAAGCGCTGGACGCCGGTATGAATGACTATCTTCAAAAGCCGGTTGACAATCTCCTGCTGATGAAAAAAATCGGACAGTGGGCAAGAACAGGAACGGAGACAAGTGAATCGTCATGAACAAAGCGATCCTGCTTGAGGGTTCACTGGTCCGGATGCGGTTTTTTTTGCTGTTGCGGACAAGGAACGCATCTGTTTGTTTGATGGCCTGACGAACCGGTTTTTACGGTTTTTGCTTTGTGGATGTATTCTGTAATTGTAGAAAGGAGTACGGTTTGTGGACTTTATAAAACAGCTGGTGGAAAAAAAAGGCCCTGAAAAATCGGATTATCATGCCTTGCATGTCGAGATTGAGCGTATCGGAACTCTTCTGGATCACCCTTCAGCATCCATACAGTACAGTGATTTTCTCGATATCATCTTTCCGGTTCTTTCTGTTGAAACCATGCAGGGATTTGCGTTTCATAAACCTCACGGGTATTCCGGCGATTACGAGATCATTGACAGAATCTACAGGAAATGGAAGTCCGGTAAAGAGGAGTTCCGCAAATGGGATGAGTTTTTTCATGCCCAGGAAGCGCCGATTGCCGTCAGGAACAGGAAAAAGTTCTTTCTCGATACCCTGGTCTCTTCCGCACAGTTCAAGGAGGGGATGCATGTCCTGAATGTCGGAAGCGGTCCCGGCAGGGACATGCTGGAGTTTTTTCAGGAAAATTCCGATTCCCGGACCTCTTTTGACTGTATTGATTATGACAGGGATTCCATTGCCTATGCGCAGGAGTTATGTGCACCCTATCTTGACAGGATCAGGTTTTTACAGAAAAACATCTTCAGGTTCACCCCGGACAGGGAGTATGATATCATCTGGTCCGCAGGTTTGTTTGATTATCTCGATGACCGGAAATTTGTTTTCCTGCTTGGAAAATTGCGCGCCTATCTCAAGCCCGAAGGGACTCTTGTGATCGGTAATTTTTCGAGAAAGAATCCGACGAGAAAATATATGGAACTGTTCGGGAAGTGGTTCCTGTACCACAGAAACGAAGAAGAGCTTGTCGATCTGGCAAGGGCTGCGGGTGTTTCAGACAGGCATGTCCATGTTTTCAGCGAACCGCTGGGGGTGAATCTTTTCCTGCATGTCAGCCACTCTTCCTCTCCGGCCGGCGATTGATCGATGCATGATGTCTCCGTTCCTTCTAACGGTAGCGTCTTTTCGCCATCAGGTCAAGCCCGGAAAAAAAGATGGTTACGACAAAAACCACAATTCCTGTACACAACGAGACCAGTGCGCCGGCAAGCGCAGTTGCAGCACCATGATGAAGCCACATCAGCGAGGTCGCGGATGCCCACAGGGCTGCGGCCAGAATGGACGTGACTTTCCTGAACGGTCTGAGGAGTGACGGCACTGCTGCAGCAACAATGGCTGCGCCGAGCAGAAGCCACCAGGAGATTTCATAAAGAAAAACGTACGGCATGATCATGTCGATTGCTTGCCCGGTGTCCCGGCCTTTTTCCGGTCCTCTTTCCGGTAACGGCCAGCCGGAGCGGCAGCGTCCGGTTTCCGGAAAATAGGCATCGGACGTTTCAAAAAAAAACGGACGGGAGGGATCAGTCATCCCGTTTTCTTTGTACCTTCAGGGAAAGAGGCCTTTTTTGAATTTCACGTTTCAACCAATGCATATCGGCGTTCCCAAAGAGATCAAACCTCTGGAAACCAGGGTGTCCTGTACGCCGTCAGGAGTCCGGCATCTGGTAAGCGGCGGGCACCGGGTGATGGTAGAGAGCGGTGCGGGTGAGTGCAGTGGTTTCAGTGATGACAAATATCGCAGGGCCGGCGCAGTCATTTCGGACAGTCCGGAAGAGGTCTGGTGCAGCGAACTGGTAGTGAAGGTCAAGGAGCCGCTTGTCGAGGAGTATGCTTTTTTTCGCAAGGATCAGATTCTCTTTACCTTTCTGCATCTTGCCGGCAATGCCGAGCTTTCCGGGGCACTGCTCGCCACCGGGGTCACCGCAATCGCCTATGAGACTGTCCAGGATGCCGGGCGGCTGCCGCTCCTTGCTCCCATGAGCGAGATTGCCGGCAAGATGAGCGTGCTGATGGGTGGCTATTACCTTGCCCACCAGCATGGAGGGGAAGGTATATTGCTGGGTGGTGTTCCCGGCGTATTGCCCGCAAGAGTCGTCATTCTGGGCGGCGGGTCGGCAGGTATGCCGGCAGCAAGGGGTGCGGCGGCCTGCGGTGCGGATGTCACGGTGCTCGAACTCGACCAGGAACGCATGCGTTACCTTGAGTCGTCCCTTCCCCCCCAGGTGCATACCCTGTATTCGACGGAACAGCATATCGATGAACAGCTTGGATCGGTCGATCTGCTTGTTGGCGCCGTGCTTGTACCCGGTGCTGCCGCTCCGAAGCTGATTACCCGAAGCATGCTCTCGGCGGTGAAAAAAGGAGCGGTTTTCGTGGATATCTCGATTGATCAGGGAGGCTGTTTCGAGACGTCGAGGGCAACAACCCACGCTGCGCCTGTGTTTGTCGAAGAGGGGATCATCCATTACTGCGTCAGTAACATGCCCGCAGCATATCCGAGAACTTCCACCGAGGCGCTCAGCGGGGCGACGCTCTCCTATATCAGGCGTATCGCCGATCTTGGCCTGGAAAGCGCGATGATCATGATGCCGGGACTTGCCGACGGGCTGAATGTCTGGAACGGCAATATCACGCATCGGGCGCTCGCCGGATCGCTTGGCCTGCCGTTTTTCGAGAATCCTTTCCTGTGAATCCCTCTACGGCACCAGCAGCTTGAAGCCGGTCAGCGGATCCGGTTGACGGGTGGCGGTATTTTCAAGCAGTTCGGTCAGGATTACCTCCATGACATGCCACACCCTGACGCCGTTGCGAATGCAGCCGGTCACGGTATTTTCCTCGCGGCCGCACGCCATGTGCAGATGCACTACCGGGTTTCCGGTATCGTCGGGGAAGATGGTACCTGTCCCGGTTATTTCATGTGCATCATACAACTCGTGGGTCATGGGCTTCACCGGCAGTGCGCGGCTCTCTTCCGGGCCGACAACAAGCCTGCTTCCTTTGTCGGCTCCACCAATGATGATGATCTGAGCACGCTCTATCGAGTGCTCCCGTGCGAATTGCTCAAGCTGTTCATGGACGGTTTCACTGTCCTCGAGCCGGATCACAAAGATGCGTCCTTGCCTGGCTTCAGAATATTTCATGGGGTTTACGGTTCATTGAGGATGTCCGGTTGTTATTTTTTTTCAGGGTTGAGACGATAGATTTCCCAGTTGAGATATGCCGCGAAAAGTCCCCAGCAGAGGTAGGGCAGGAGAAGCGATCCGGCAAGGGGGCTGACCTGGAAAAACAGGATGATCACCACGATGAGGGTGATGTCGATGAGAAGGAGGTCAAGGAGTGCGGCAAGGATTTTCTTCTGTCCGAAAAACAGTCTCGTCCAGCTGAAGCTTGCTGCGAAATGCACCAGCAGTACCGGGGTGACCTGCAGCAGGTTGGTTTTTTCCGGAGAGAGGAAATAGACGGCCAGTGCTGTAAAAATGAAGATGTACAGAACCGTCCATACTGGCCCGAACACCGATTTCGGAGGTGTGAAAGGAGGTTTCTCGAGATTGTCGTACCACGTTGTCATAATCCTGAAACTGCTGGAACGGCCCCTTCAGTCCGGCTTCTTGCTGCCGGCTGCCGAAAGCGCCTTTTGTCGTTCTTCATACAAGGGTTTCCGGATCGAAATGGTTCCTTCGGTGTTGCTTCTTCAGGAGCCTTTTTCCGGTTTTCCGTTTCTGCACCCGAGGTTCCTTCAGCTCAGAAATCGAAAAACCGGATCTGCAGGTTTTCGTCGGGCTGCTCGTTGATCGTATATCGCCCTTTCGTCGTGATGGAAAGTCCTTTTCTGTCCGCAGCAGGGATAAGGCTCTCCTCGATGAGATCGGCTTCTCTTTTCGGGCATTCGCTGTTGAAGAACAGATTCAGCACTGAACCGGTTTCTCCGAACTGCAGCAGAAAATCGCTGTGGTTGACAAAAACAAGGTCTTCGTATGCATAGGTCACTTCATGACCGAGCTCTTCAAGCAGTTGCATGATGGTTCCAAGTGGGCGCAAGGTTTGTTCCATGGGTCAGTGATTCCTAAAGGTTGCAATATGGGGACAGGTGTCCATATCGGTCATTTTCATCGAATTGAAAACCGCTTCGGCTCCGGGAAGCGCAGACAGGCCGACGAGCGTTCTGAGCAGTGCCATGTCGAATCCCTGTATGCGGTGGTTCCCGATTTTCATCAGCGGGTGCTTGATGAGGACAGGATTCCTTGCCATCTCTCTCAGCACTTCTTTCCGGCCATAGGTATACGGGTCGGTTTTCCCTGATTTTACCGAGGAGGCTGCCGGATTGAACCATTCAGTCACCGGTTTGGTGCCGAGAAAGTCCTCCAGCTCATCTTCAGACCAGGGGTGTTCAAGAAGATTTACCGTTTCGACGCTATGACCGGCAAGTTCCAGCATGGCTTTCTGTCTCGTATTGTTCCGGCATCCCGGTTTTTCAAAAAACTGTATGATCGCCATGGTTGTCGGGATATGGTTGTAATGATAAGGTTGAATATTTTAATTTTCTTAATATTTAAGTTATATTCACAATTTTACAATATAAATTAAGTTTATTTGTTTTTTTGTAAAAACGTAACGTAAGGAGAAGGGTATGGCAGAGGGGAGCATGCAGGCGTGGGAAAAGGTTCTCGAATATGCTTCGGTGCCGCTGCATGGCACCATGTCGAGGAAAATCCGCAAGGGAGTCAGGTTGCAGATCAATGAAGGCAAGATCTATGAGGAGGCCGTTCTGTTCATCAGTGATCTTTTTCTCCGGGTGACCGAAGATTCAGGTGACGGTTCCGCAGTGAACACTTATTACGATATGAAGACGGTTGCAAGTATCCGCACATACAGCAGCAAGGAGTAAAGCAAATCAGGAGCCGGTTGCGCCCTTCCTGAGACGGGAGGCGCAGGAACGGGTCGGCAGAAGAACCCATCGGGACCCGGATCCTTTTGCCCCCCTTGCGGTTTTTATTGTCTGTCCAGCCTGATCTCTGATTGCTGTTCCGTGCTTTCCCGCTTGACGGAAGGGACGGAGTGCTGCGTTCTGCCGGTTTTCGGGAGGTCGAGAATCTCCCGAGCACGGTCGAGCGCATCGTCGATGTGCCCGAAAATGTTTTCCTCGCCGATTTCATCGAAGATGCCGTACTGCTGCATGGCAAAGAGCGGTTGTGCATGCACTCCCGAGAGGATGAGCCGGATTCCGGTTTTTCTGCAGTCGGCAAGCAGTTCGCCCAGCATGTTGAGTCCTGTCGCATCGATGGTGAGAACTTTTCTCATCCGGATGATGCGGATTGCGGGTTTCTTTTCGACGATATGCATGGCATCCTTGAACTTCGATGCAGCTCCGAAGAACATGGCGCCGCTGATTTCAAACACTTCCACTCCGTCCGGCACGCTTCTGGTGACAATGGTATTCGGGTCGTCCTCTTCCTCCCGGTCCTTCAATTCGCCGGTGATGACATCGACATTGGCAATACCGGCCATGTGCTGCATGAAAAGGATGACGGCCAGGAGCATACCGATTTCGATGGCTATGGTCAGGTCGAATACGACTGTCAGCCAGAACGTTGTCAGGAGCACGATGACGTCGCTTCGCGGGCTTTTCAGGAACTGACGGAAAACATGGTGTTCGCTCATGTTCCATGCCACCACAATCAGGATCGCTGCAAGTGTGGGCATGGGAATAAGTTTCGCCCATCCGCCGAAGAGAAGCATGATGCCGAGCAGGGTCAGGGCGTGCACGATGCCCGCCACAGGGGTTCTGCCGCCGTTCTTCACGTTGGTTGCCGTGCGTGCGATGGCTCCTGTGACCGGAATTCCACCGAAGAGCGGTGTAATAATGTTTGCCATCCCTTGCGCCACGAGCTCCATGTTCGATTTGTGACGGCTGCCGATCATGCCGTCGGCGACGACTGCGGAGAGCAGGGCTTCAATGGCACCAAGCAGGGCTATCGTGGTTGCCGGCATGACAAGCTGCCTGACGGTGGCGAAATCCACTTCAGGAACCGTCAGGGCGGGAAGGGCAGAGGGAATGTCCCCGAACCGCGACTCGATTGTAGCGACCTCGAGCCCGGCGAAGCGGACAAGAAGGGCAGCGGCGATGATGGCAGTGATAAGTCCTTTTTCAGGCGATACTCCCGAAGCGATCGCAAATGCAAATGGCCAGGGGAAGAGCGACGATGCCGACAAGAACGCCGGCAACGACATCCTTCGATAACTGCCGGGGGGTGATCTCGGAAAGAACGCTGAAGAACTTTGGTTTGAACATCGGGCAGGAATGAACAGAACAGATGGCGCTTTGGTTTTTGCGTGTTTTATGGGCTATTTTCTATATACTCTTTCACCGGATACATTTCAAGTAACGGCGGGAGCGGATGGAAAAAAACTTGTTATTATGAACCAGTTCCGGCACTCTTCGTGAAAACACCTCATACGTTCAATACCATAGCCGACCTGCTGCTTTCCCAGCCGTTGACCGTCGATGTCGAAATCGAGGACAGGCTGACAGGGCCATTTGCCGTCAAAGGGCTTGAAGTCGATGGTACGGTTCTCTACATGAGCATTCCCGGATTTGCAAGGCTTTCGCTTGAACTCGATCCTGCTGAACTCCTGATCTATCAGAACATGTTTCTCTGCTGGATCCACCGGCATCTTGAAAAGGAGCGTTTCTGCATCGTCGAGCGGTTTGCCGGCCATGCGCATGTCATGCTGTTTTCCGGTGCATTCGGTTCCCCGGATCCGTTTCTCGACGCCCTGCTGGCTTCAAGGATACTTGGTGAAAACGACGAGCCGGGCTTCAGTCCCGGTATCGGGATCGCCAGCGGTACTGTTGTGACAGGTTTTACCGGTTTACCCGGAGAGTATGGCGCCGACATGTTCGGGCGGCCGCTGGTGCTTGCTGCTGCATGTGCCGGGCTGAAACCGTCCGGGGAGTATGCTGCGTGCATAACCGTACCCGAAGAGGAGTGGCGGGGACGTTCTCTCGATGCTGTTTTTCCTCCCGTTGCATACGACCATCCGGAAAAAGGGAGTGTGCGCCAGCCCCAGCTCTGGAGACTCGGTGATACAAGGCTCATTGATTTTCCGGGTACCGGCAGGGTCGGTGTAAGGGATATCGCCAGTTTCATCCACTGGGAGCAGGAGAAAACGCCCGACGCGCAGGCCAGGGAGTGGTTCGCTCTTGT
>VGMX01000009.1 GCA_016866305.1 Chlorobiota bacterium
TCCAGGATGGAGTGACATGCGTCATTGGGGAGAATAACTCTGGAAAGACCAATTTGCTACACGCACTTCGGCTCGCTATCGACACTAATCTTTCCTCTTCTTACCGAGCCCTGCTTCCTCATGACATTCATGCAGAGGAAGATTTTGAGAAACCCAACCAAGTTCTCATTTCTGTTGAATTTGTAGGCTACAAGAATTCAATTAATGACACGGCTTTATTTGGGAGTTGTGAGGTAAAAGAGGATTTGGCGCGTATTCACTACCGTTTCAGGCCGCGCCGTGAGGTACGTGAGGAGATCGAAAATGGGGATCGTGATCCTGCGGGGCTTTCTCTATCCGAGGACTACCATTACGAACTCACGGGAGGTGGTGCAGCAGACCCCACTACGGTCGCTTGGGATGAGGATCTTGGAGGGGCACTTCGCTTTGGTGATCTTCAGGCCTTCCATATCGAGTATCTGCCTGCGCTACGGGACGTAAAGAGCAGCCTTCGCAATTCTTATGAATCTCCCTTGGGCCGTGTGCTCGGCGTTAGTAAGTTCGATGACACAGAAAAAGAGGCGCTCGTTTCAATTCTACAGGAGGCAAACTCTGCCATTGAAAAGCAACCAACTATTGAAGCCGCTGGGATGGCAATCAAGAATGCCTTCTCCAACACCTCGGGCGAAGCGCACGAAATGGGGCTCAAGCTCGGCATGTCCGAGCCAAGCTTTACGTCGATATCTCGCTCACTAAAGATCCTTCTTTCAAATAGCGCCATCAGTGATTTCGAGCCAGGTCGAAACGGTTTAGGGCTTAATAATATCCTCTACATCAGCATGATCCTCGAGTATTTCGAGCGGAGGGCAGAGGCAGCACGAGCCTCTGGGCAGCTCCTGCTGATCGAAGAGCCCGAAGCCCATTTGCATCCGCAGCTCCAGCGTGTGCTTTACAGATCCCTTGCAGACAAGTCCTTTCAGTCGATACTCACTACCCATAGCACCCACATCAGTTCGCATGCTCCTCTGGAATCTTATATAACCTTAACGACTGAGCGAGGATCATCATCGAGCGGTTGTACACTCAAAGAGGCAGCAGGACTGAGTGATTCTGAAACTGCTGATCTAAATCGCTTTCTCGAAGCGACACGATCTATTCTTCTATATGCTCGCAAGCTGATTCTTGTCGAAGGGCCTTCCGAGTTGTTTTTGATACCAGCCCTCGTCAAATCAGTCATGAATATTGATCTCGACCGTTACGGTATATCTGTCGTGCCAATTTTCGGCAAACACTTTAAGACCTATGCAAAGTTGTTTGGGCCTGATGCGCTACGAAAGAAATGTGTGATCATCACTGATGGTGATCTTGCCATTGAGGAGTGCGAGGAGGGAACGTATGAGGATGACCCCATCGAAGTTAGTGATGATGAGTTTGGTTCGAATGAATTCTTAAAAGTTTTCAAATGTCCTGTAACATTTGAAAGGGCGATGACGGTGAAAGGTACATTGCCCATGTTGCTCGCAGCTTTGGGCGAGTGCAATTACCCGAACGCTGTTGAAGCTTTCGAAAAAGGAATTACTGACTTGGATACAGTGACTGACGATGACGTGATTCAGCAAACGCTTGCGCCATTGCGTGAGAAGACGCTCGCGAGTGCCGAGCGCTGCGGTAAGTCACGATTTGCGCAAATTGCCTCGAAATACACAGATCGTACGTTCAGTCTGCCGAAATACATTCGAGAGGCTGTCGAGTGGATAATGGAGGATGAATGAAGCTGACTGGACAGCAAAGAAACGCGGTTCAACATTTGGGCCATACAGTTATTACCGCTTGTCCAGGTAGTGGAAAGACCCGCACCATCATTGCCAAGGTGCTAAGGTGTATTGACGAACTCTCCGGAACCCCGCGCAAGGTGGCGTGTATTACCTACACCAACACAGCAGTCCATGAGATAGAGAACAGAATCCGGGCAAGCGGGGCGGTCACGAGTGAAGGTTGTTACGAGGTGTCCACCATTCATGCCTTCTGTCAGACGAATATTCTCGGCAAATACCACTGGATGACGGAGGCTTATAAAGATGGCTACATGATTTTGCCTTCCGACCATGATGTGTATCGCGAGATTGTTAAAGAGATTTGTGACCGCTATGGTTTAAATGCCTCTGCTTGTTCAATGTTTGAAATGCTCGGACGCAGGCCTGATGGTACACCGATCTCCATTAACATACCGGATGAAGCAGCCTTTGCCTTTTGGGATGAACTGCAAGGCCGGGGATATATTGATTTTTGCAATATTGTTTACCACTCTTACCGGCTTGTTCGCGACAATCCATCAATAGCCCACAACCTATCCTGCCGCTTTGCCTACATACTGGTCGATGAGTTTCAGGACACTTCCGCTCTTCAGGTAGAGATTTTGAGCCGAATCCACGACGTGGGCCACACGATATTTTTTCTTGTCGGTGATCCAGAGCAATCAATCTATAGCTTTGCAGGTGCAGATCGGAAGTTGATGGAGGCATTCTCGCAAGAGATTGGCGCGAAAGGATTTCCTTTGTCGGGCAATTTCAGAGCAACTCTGCCACTTGTGGAACATGCCGAACGGCTTATTGCGCGTTATCCGCCAATGGTTTCGACCAGCAATGCAACCGCCATTGATCCCTCAGTATTTTACGAACATACGCAGGACAGCTTTTCGGCAATTACTGACTATTTCTTGCCCTTCCTTGAGGCAAATGAGATCGGTTATAGCCATACGGCTATCCTCGCACAGAATTGGTTTGTCCTGAGTCCGCTTGGCAAACAGCTTCGTGAATACGGTATTCCCGTTGTTGGCCCAGGCGCTAGACCATATAAGCGCAAGTACTTGCTTGGCAGAATTGCTGAACAGGTCTGCGCTTACCTTGAGAGTAGTGATCCGGAAATACTGTATCGGACGGAAAAGGAACTCTTTATGATAGCAAGCGAACTGTCTGGCAGGGCTTCCTTTCGGATATTTTCTTATCACGGCATGAGGGTAGTGCACCGTTTGATGCGCCAGGGTGAAATTTTGCGGCAGACCTATGAGGGGGCTGTCGAGTGGTTACATGCTGTCGCCCCTGCCTTTGAAGAAATTCTTATCGAAGAGGAAATAATTCCTGTGAGCTACAAAGGGGGTCTTACTGAGTCTTGTAATGAGATGATCGCAGAAATGAGAGATCAGAACATTGATGTTACCAATATGCTGCTTGCTGATCTCGGTATTCTCGCTGATCCTCGTGAGAACATGAAACTTATGACAATGCACAGTGCCAAAGGCCGGGAATTTGAAGCTGTGGCGATCATCTATGCGCACGACGGTCTTGTACCTTATTACAATTATTATAATCCACTATCTAATGCAGGGTTGGAGGAAGCCCGGCGGCTTTTCTACGTAGCCATGACCCGTGCTGAAAGGGCCCTGTGGATTTTCTCATCTGTCAACAAAAACGCTCAGTCTCCTACAAGGTTTATCCGCGAGATTGGTTTACTCGTAAGCTGATGTACAACAATTTGACAAAACTATGCCTTGATCGATACACAGTCGGTGCCGTGTCTTATGCTTTGGTTGATGGCTGACGTTCTAAACTGAGGAGTTACAATGTACAAGTTCATCACAGATAACGTAGTTGTTTTCGATGTCGAATGGGTTCCTGATCCGGCGTCGGGCAGACGGATTTACAAGGTGCCGGATACGGTCTCTGACGCTGAGGTGCTTGAGGTCATGTGGCGAGAGGGCGGCGCTACATCTGAGGATCCTCGTCCTTATTTAAAAACGGTGATGTGCAGAGTCGTCTCCATTTCGGCTGTGGTTCGAAAAATGGTACGTGATGAAGTAAGTCTCAAGCTCGTTTCGTTCCCTCGACTCAAAGCGGGTGAGGAAGCGGAAGGGGAAATCATCCGGCAGTTTCTGGAAGGCGTCGGGAAATCAAGAGCACAGCTTGTCGGGTTCAATTCGTCAAACGCCGATCTGCCGATCCTCTACCAGAGGGCATTGGCGAACCGGGTAACGGCGCCGACCTTCTGCCATCGTCCGGAAAAGCCTTGGGAAGGTACAGATTACTTCAGCCGATATAGCGATTATACCATCGATCTGAAGGATCTGGTCGGTGGTTATGGAAAAGCGATGCCTTCGCTCCACGAATTGGCATCTTCACTTGGAATTCCAGGCAAGATGGGCATCGATGGTGCTGACGTGATCGAACTGTGGCGCTCTGGCGACATCAGGAAAATCGTCGAGTACAATCAGTTCGATGCGCTTTCCACTTACCTGGTATGGCTGAGAACCGCCTGGTTTTCCGGAATGCTGAATGAAGTTGAATTTGTGCACGAAGAGCATCTTCTGGAAGACCTCCTTCAGCAGGAGATCGGGAACGGTTCGGCGCACCTGACCCTGTTTCTCGATACCTGGAAAGCGTTTCGGCGGGTGAAGGAGTAGCCGGTTACCCTGACGGACGGCATGGAGGCCATAGAGTTATCTTCAAAACGTTCTGTTTGAGGCGAATCATGTATCCCTGATTGGCAAGCGCTATTTTGACAGAAAAGGAACAAAGCCCATAGCCTCAATGCGGTTTGCCCTGTATGATCCATCACGTGCCATCTTGAAATCGCTCGAAGAGATTTTCAAAAATGATCTCGACTATTTCGAAGAGTTTCTGTGAGGGGAGGGCGCACTGGGCTGAAGGTGAACTGCTTGCAAAGCACCCATCCGGCAGCCGTACCGAAAAAAGCATGATGCTTCTCTTTGGCAATATCGAGTCCGACAATCAGATGATGCTCAGAACCTCTAATATCGGTTCGTAATTGCCGATACAAGGCCGGTCTTTCAGCTTCGGTTTGCATAACATCCTCCTTTTCTATGGGTGACACTACGGTGTCCTCCATATATTTTAACTCAGGATGCTATCTATTGTGCCTTGCTGGAGCTAACTCAAGGAACAGCCATTATATAACGTTGTTTTGTAAGTGAAGTAACTTTTAGATATACGCATAGAAACGATTTTTGGATGTTTGTCTAACCTTTTGGTGAAATTCCCTGTATTTCAAGGTTCCATTTTGAATAAGGCTTCAAATAGCCTGTTTAGAAGATTCAGGGAGTCAGCTTAATCCGGAATTTTCCCCCAAGCACAGATGCGGCGCAGGAAAGCGTCGTCAGGGTATAACTGGTATCGGTCACATCGAGCAGGCGGTTCAGCACCACCCGGCGGTTGTGCATTTTTTTAGCCATTGATTTTTTGGTGACCTTCTGACGTTCAGGTCATTTTCTTAAGGTCAGTCTGCTCTACTCTTCACCCATGAGAATTTGTTTATAGCCACTATTACTCTCTTTCGGAGCTGTCAGGTGAGTTAGGCAATCAGATCACTTGCCTCAAGAGCCCTGTAAATGCATTTATTTTGTTTGCATATTGTAAACAAAAGCGTTACTATATAAGTAATCCTTGCGTGTACAAAAAAGCCATTACATCAGCGTCACAAAACTGAAAAGCCATGAAAAAGCCGTCAACTGCTCAGCTGATAGCCGAACTTCTTTACCACTACGAAAACGAGCCTGAAACGACGTTCGGAGATCTCGTTGACGGTATCGAGGATCTGGCCATTGAAACAGGTGACCTCGATCTCTCTCTTGCCATCAGCAAATACCGGATTGAAGAACGTTATGACCGGGAATATCTCGGAATGCGGGGCGACATGGATGCTGTTGAAGCGGACTTTATTGAAGCAGTGCGCTTACTTGCATTTGGAAGAACCCTCAATGAAGACAGAAACGCATCAGCAGCCCTGGACAACCGGGATTATACCCTGATCAACAGTACCAGAGAAAAGGGCCAAACGTACCCTGCCGTACTCATCAACAAGGTCATCGGCGCAAGGGAACATGAACTCCCGCTGCTGGAAAAAGCAGGTTATACGCTTTTCAATGACGCCTATCTGCCACCATCGGCAGGAAAAACAGCCGACTGACACCTGCAACATCAATGGGCGAAGAAAAAAACTATACGGAAGCAGAAATAATGAGTCTTTCGGGGCTCAGCAGGCAAACCCTCTTCAACATGCGAACAGGAAGAAAATCAGGAAAATACGAGTATCAGCCAAAACTGAAGACCCCTGAACATTACATGATTTTTGGACGGACCATCATGTATTCCGAAAAAGGAAAGGACGCAATTCTTGACACTGTACAGAAAAGGAAGTAACCCTGATAATGAAAACACAGTTACATCCGCTATCCTGAACCAATGAAACAGGAGATAACAATGAGAATCGAGAACCTTGATGATGTTGCGGAATTTGCCGGAACCGTGATCCGTAGCGGCGTCAACCTTCATCCTGATGACGATTTCCGGAACTATGTCAACCTCGAAACCGGACAACCAACGTACACGGAAAAAGAAGCCATGGCTAATAACCGGGATATGGCAAGTGCATTCCGCGTCTGCGACAAATGCGGCGTGGACATCTACGGATTTATGCAGAAAATCTTTCTTGTGCAAACCGGACTGGATCGTCTCATTCCCATGCCTGAGTAAATTGTCTGAAAATCATCCACAACCTCAAAGCGTTTGAGAAATGATAAAAAAAATCAGCAAAACAGCGGTTATCAATGCAAAACTTGAGCAGGAGGGCAAGGTAACCACTCTTGACAAGAAAGAACACATTGATGCTATCATCAGAATGAACAAGCAGTTAGAGGCGGTTAGAAGAGAATACCTGATCAAGGATCGGGAGTCACAGATCTCTGCTGCCAGGGTTATTCTTACGATGTAGCATCTGGCGCACTGCACGAGTCTCGGGAGGCTGTCTTTAGGCAGCCTCCTGACGTTTATACGTCCAGGGAATACAGGACGCTCACAACTGCGCATACTTATCGACAACATCGAACCGGCGAATCAGTACCTGGTTCCCCTCCGCTGAAATCCTGGACAGACGCCCCGCTCCAGATCATTAAGCAATCCCGCAAGACCTGCTCGAAACGATATTTTCCTGTTCTCGTCATCGGCAAAGATGCGGGAACCTTTGCCGTCCGGGAAAAAATCGCATTGCGTCAAGTTATTTCCCAGGGATTCACCAGTGTCAGGCCGTCAATTTCGAGAAAATCTTTTGTGTTTCGGGTGACAAGCACAAGATTGTTCGTTAGGGCAATAGCTGCTATCCGGGCATCCTCGGTACTTACCGTTTTTCCGATATGCAACCGGTTCGACACCAGTATTGCGTAATTGATCGCTGACTGATTGTCAAAAGACAGGCTCATCACTCTTCAAGTAATGGAAGTGTACGGGACAACTGACGTGATGGAATTGGACCAGCACCTCATGAAGCATCGGTTCCGGCAGATCTTTCACCGCCCGGTATATTTTTTCTGCTGTTGTCATCGGTTCTCCCGGGTCTGAATGCAAGATTACTTTTCAAATTTAACGAATTTTCATAAATGAGTATCGGTAAGAGGAAACAGTTCTCATAAATGACAGAGAAACAGCTGCTGTTGTGATTTACTTCTTATGTTCGCTTGTTGCCGGGAACTCTCTATATTGCGTAATCGGTTTGTGATTTCATCTCCCCGTAATTTTACGATCATTTTTTGCAGGGGTATAAAAAACCTTGTCATTTCATGCTTCTACCGGCAACCTGCCGGATGTCGTTAAAATATAATGAGTTGGTATAGATATGGAGCGTATTCAGTCCATCAATCCGGAGCGTATTCTCTGGTGTTGTGCCGATTATGGTATAACGCCGGATGAGCTTGCTGCTGCGCTTGGCATAGCGCCAGGCAGCATCGAGCGGGTGATGGCCGGCGAAGATGGCATCACCTTCAACCAGTTGCGCAAGGTGGCGGACTTTTTTGGTCGCGGAGTACTGTTTTTTCTGGAGGAAGGCCCGGTTGATGCTGCACAGGTTCATACGACGCAGTTTCGAACGCTGACCAACCAGAAGCCGGAGGTTACGCCGGAGCTTAAAAAAATTATTGAGCGGGTGGAAAAACAGAGGGAAGTCTATCTCGGTCTGCTTGAAGATATGGATGAAACGGAAAGGATACGATTCACTCCACCGGATTTGCACGAAAAGACCCTCCCTGAAGCAGCCCGCACGGTTCGCGTATGGCTTGGGCTTGGTGACTGCAATGATTTTAACTCTTATCGGACTGCCGTTGAGGCAAAAGGTATTCTGGTCTTTCGGAGTAATGGTTACACTGGAAAGTGGCAGATTCCGAAAGAGAGCCCGATTATCGGGTTTACCCTGTATGAGCCCGATTGTCCGGTGATTGTTGTCAGGAAACAGGCTTCTGAGCGGAGGCAAACGTTCACGCTCATGCATGAATTGGCTCATTTGCTTCTGCACAAGAGCAGTTCTATTGATGACAACTTCGACCTTGACTCTCCCCATGGCAGAGAGCGCGATGCCAACTCTTTTGCAGGTCTTCTGCTGGTACCGGATAATTTTCTTGCACTGATCAATGACGCCGAACGACCTGAAGAGGTCTCTCAGTTCGACGTCTGGCTTGACAAGCACTGCAAGGCATGGGGTGTGAGTTGCGAGGTGATTCTGCGTCGATTACTCGATGCCGGCCGCCTGCCACAACGCGAGTATGCAGCATACAGGCAGTGGCAGGCAGCGTTGATTGTAACACAACAAGGCAAAGGATCCCGTTTATACCGCCATCGTGAACCGATACACGTTTTTGGTGACATCTACGTGCGGACAGTGCTGGATGCCCTGAACGCTCGCCAGATAACCCTGACAAAGGCAAGCAGTTATCTCGACAGCATCAGAATCAGGGATTTGCACAGTCTGGAGCATTTCTATGCTGGTCGTTGACGCATCCTCCATTATCTATGCCTGGGATAATTACCCGATCCGGCAGTTCCCCGGGTTATGGGTATGGCTTGCCGAGCAGTTTGCGGAGAAACAGTTGGTTCTGTCACGCGTTGCATATGATGAAGTTGGCAATAAAGCTCCCGAATGTGCAGCATGGCTCAGAGATGCAAATACTGAACTGATTGAAATTACGAACGCTATTGTCCAGGAGGCATTAAAGATCAAGCGCCTTCTCGGTATTACAGCTGACAATTATCATACAAGGGGTGTAGGCGAAAACGATATCCTTATTATCGCTACAGCAGTCGTCAGTAATGTCGGACTGGTCTCGGAGGAAGGGCGGCAGCAAAACCCGCCTGATATTCCGGCTAAACGGAAGATTCCTGCAGTCTGCGCAATGGATGATGTTGGCGTTCCGTGCACGAACTTCATAGAATTCATCAAACAATCCGGAGCGGTGTTCGGGTAGAACATGCCGGTAGAAAATCGACTTTAAAAGCGAGACCTCGTGCAGCAAGGGTTGAGGAAGCCCAGGTGAGCATCTATTATGGATTGGACGAGAAACAGAAAGAGTTTGTCGAATTCGTGCTTTCCAAATACATAGAATCCGGGGTCGGGGAACTCGATCAGGAAAAGCTGCCGCACCTTCTGCAGCTCAAGTATCAGGCGCTTCCGGATGCCGTTGCGATACTTGGCGGCACAGACAGGATTCTTTCGACGTTCATTGACTTCCAAAGGCATCTGTACCGACTGACCGCAGCTTAAATATACAAGTTGATAGTATGCACTTTTTACCTTTTAAAGAAGTGCAAATGCATGTATTATCTTATTGTCGCTAACGCATTATATGAATGCATCATAATAACCCTGTATTATTGGAGCAACCATGCCTAATCGACCGCGAAGCGTTAATCGAATTGAATCTCGCATAGTATTTAGTCATAAAATCGATTGGGCAGCGACAATCGATTTCCGAAAAGCCCTGTATAATGCTGTTTCTCAACGAGGATACTCTGAATTACAGCTTGATTTTTCAGATACTGAAAAAGCATACCCTAACGGAATTGTTCCAATTATTGCTGAAGTCGCTGCGTACAGAAATTTAGGTGTTGACTTTGAGATTATTCCTCCAAGGAATAGTGAAGTGATGTCACTATTTTTCTCAAATTCGTGGCTGCATTATTTAAACCCAAATATATATAGTATTTTCGATGACTCAGGATCCGGCACTCACTTAGCACTTCATCGTTTCAGTGATGATAACCAATTAAACAATCTTGTTAACAAGGCTGTCAATATATGTCTACAGCAGCTTGTTTTCGCGTCTGGGGTACCTCAAGCATTTGAATGGGCAATTAATGAATTGGCAGGAAATATTCTTGTTCATGCCGGTGGTGCACCTGGCTGGATTCAAGTCAGTACATTCCGAGAACAACACAGATTGGCAATGGTGATCTGCGACAGAGGGGTTGGCATTCCTAAGACCATCAGCGAAAAGTATAATGTACGAAATGACATTGAATCAATTGAGCTTGCAATCAGAAAAGGGGTAACAAGCAAACCGGACTTTGGACAGGGCAATGGACTTGCTGGATCAATTGCTATAGCTCAAGTTAGCAGGGGCATGTTTGCTTTAACTTCTGGTCAAGGTCGTGTTCGCGTATTGAATGGGAAGGTAGAACCACAAAAAAATTTTCCTCCTGTCTGCGGCACTATAGTAGAATTACAATTCGATACTGATAGAGAAATTGACTTACCAAAAGCTCTATGGGGCCATAAGCCTATTGATATATTCGAAACTAATTTTGAGAGTGATAATTCGGATGAATCGACATTTACATTAAGAGATTTTGCATCGAGTTTTGGAAATAGAATAACAGGCGAAAGAATGCGAACATTGATTATGAATCTCTTAAAGCAGACAGATGGCCGTCCAATACGAATTGATATGTCAAATGTAAATGTTATTTCTTCATCATTTGCTGATGAGTTATTTGGAAAGCTTTTTATCGAATTTGGCCCTATGGATTTCGGGCGAATAATAAAATTTCATGCACTTAACCCAACATGTAAAAGCATTATTGATTATGCGGTTTCACAACGTATAGCTCAAGCATTTAGCTTGAACAAATAATTTAAATGGCAATATGGTCAGTTAAGACACGGTGAAGAAGCCTTTCACACTCGCTCCAGACAAGATTCAGATTGTTGATGTAGCTCTCATAGCTGTCGTGAAATCCGATCTGGTTCTCCGTCCCGTAGTCCTTGAGTTGCCAATAGGGCGGCGAGGTAATGACAAGGTGCACCGAACTGTCCGGCAGCAGATTCATCTGCCTGCTGTCGCCTTCTATTATGGTGTGACGGGTTTTCAACGGCTCGGATTTTGTTTAGGGCACCTTGAAAAAGTTATTCCGCACCCGGATTGTTGCGTTGTCCCGACAAGTCGGGATCGAAATCCTCATGTACTACGTGTACACTCCGGTTTCTCCGCTCCGTCCGTGCTTTTATACTCGCGCTCCTTAAGGAGCTTGAAATCTCCGGGCGCTCACGACACTTTTTCGAGATCCCCTTTATAGATCGAATGAAAGAAGTATAGATATTTTTCCGGATTTTGCCGGAACAGAACGGAAAATGGCAATTCATTGCCACGGGAAAGTAATCCTTGTGGTTTTATTCCTGCCGCACATAAAAAAAGCCGGGACGATGCCCGGTTGTCGATGTATGAGAGAGATGCTCTTCCCGACTCTGGCACTGAAGTCGTCGATTACATCCAGCAAAGCCTCCGTTGTAGCCGCAGTTTTAATCCCCATAACATCATTCCGACCGTAGAGTTTCTGGAGAGCATAAGGACAGGAGTAGACTTTCAGAATTTCTATTACAGCACCGGAAGCACGATCTCCTTGACAATAAGCCTCATCTTCCTGTCAGGCGTCGGCAGGGAACTTCGTATATGAACTATCGAACTGATGAGTTACGGCGGAATCAATGATTGTTCATCCCTTCTGTTGCTGAAGCCGCTCGGCAAGCCAGACCTTTATCACGGACTGTCGCGAAACGCCAAGCCGTGTTGCCTCTTTATCGAGCGAGTCGATCATCCATACCGGAAAATCGACATTCACACGTTTATGCTGCTGTTTTATGCGTCGGGCCTTACTCAAATCAAGGTAAACGGTAACATCCTTTCCTTCATCAAACGCTTTATCAAATTCTTTCGTCTTCATAGATCTTTACCTCCTCTGATCGGGATCTCTTTACTGAAATTATAATAAAAAAAGCCGGGACGATGCCCGGCTTCAAACGTACTGGATAGCGATATCTCACCTGAAGACCAGCCCAATCACTTCCATTGCTTCCATGTCGTTCCGTTTTGCGATCTCACGGACCGACATGCCGGGATCGTCCACGGCGATGCCTTTTTCGGCGAGCGCCGAGACAACGTCGTCGCTCTCTTTACCGGCGATTTCTGCAACCGTTTCAAGCTTTGCGGACTGGATTGCCTTCATCATCTTCGCTTTGGGATTGCCGCCATCCCTGGACGCGGGCATGAAGACCGAAAGCACGGTAACGACCAGGCCGACCGAAATGACCGAGACTGCCGGAATTCTCGAAAAGCAGGAAAGCCTTCCAGTTCGCGACGGTGTGCAGCACGACACCCGCCACCATTGCCCAGCTCAGCCATTCGTGCACCGGCTTGATATAACCGCCCTCGATCTTGAAGAACAATGAGGATGCCGGTCACGGCAAGGATGATGAAGCTGGCGATTGCAAGGGACGTTGCCCACGATTTCTGATGTGCTCATAATGGTTCAGCTGTCTGCTTGTTATCTCCTTTTTTTCCCCGCATCGGTAAGCAGTTGTTTGCGAAAATGCCTTTGTCACCCTTTATGACGGCAAAGTGAACCGCAACCTTGCACAGGTTCCGGCCGGTTCAACAAAAAAGGAGAATAGTACCAGTCTCAGGCTCTCCGGTAGGGCTGATCACCGAGCTTTTGCAGGATTCCGTTGCGGCGGGCCTGCTTTTTCCAGTTCATGGAGCCGACGATCCGGTAGACCCAGCCGGGAACAAATGGTCTGGCAAGCTGCTGACGGGCATCGTCAGGAACCGGTTGACCCTCGGCAAAGGCCTCGGCAACCCGCACGAGCGCCTTTTTGAACGGAATTGCGGGACCACCAAGAGTGCGGAACGGGCGTCCATGCACCAGTCCTTCGCCGCCGCCTATGGAAACACCGCCCATCCATGTAAAACCCGATTCTCTGGCAAATTCCGCGCAGATACCCAGTGCTGTGTCGTTATGAAATGCCTCGATGAACCCGCAGTTCACGATGGCCGCAAACCCCCGTTGCGGCGATTGTTTGCCGCAACGCTCGCCAATCATGCTCATGAGGGTGAGCGTCGGTGCCGGAATGCTGTCGATATAGAGCGGAAACGCGAGGATGGAGAGATCCGCATTATCGACAGCCTCGAGCAGACGGGCAAGATGATCGTCATCGCGGAGTGCCTTGTGGATCTGGAAGGTATCAGTAATGACTCCGCGAGATTCCAGTTCCTCGACGAGATAGCCGCCAAGCGATGCCGACGAGCTTTTTGTCATTCTGGGACTGCCCACCAGCAGCACCGCTTTCCGCACCGGTCGATTCAGGGCCGATGGCTCAGGCAAAGACAATTGCTGTGCATCAGATTGCGTCTTCGGGTTCCGGAAGTTCGACAGCAATGCCGTCAGCTCTCCCCGAATCTCATCCGGGCTTCGTTTGGCCTGGATGACCGTACAACCGGTTCCGGCCGAGTAGAAGTTGATCGAATTGCGCAGGACAAGATGGCGGAATACCGCCTCCTGCCGGGCATCGGGCTCGTTCTGCCAGCCAACAGCCAGCAGGTCAGGGTAGGAGTCGTACCGCCTTCGGTGGTGCGTTTCACCGTCGATTCGTGCAAAAAACGGCGAGATGTTGGCAATCAGGTGGTCGAGCATCTTCTTCAGTTCAGGCGAATATCCGCCGAAGGTCACGGGTGTCAGCAGAACCAGCAGATCGCTTGCAATCATCCTGCGCGAAAGCTCCCGGTTGTCGTCGTCGATGACGCAGATACCCGGGGTTTTCAGCCAGCACTGGAAGCAGCCGTTGCAGTTTCCTATGGTTCTCTCCCTCAGCACCACATGTTCGGCATCGTACCCTGCTGCTGCAAGAAGATTGCCGAGTTCCCCTGTTACACGGATTCCGGTGGAGTCGCCTTCCGGCGATCCGTCAAAGATGAGCGCTTTCATGGTTCCCTCACTGTTCCGGTTCGTGGAATGACACCCGTATCATCTTCCGGTGAACGAATGAACTGCCTGCAGATTGCATCGAGTTCGAACCGGTAGAGCGCGGCCCCATCCTCTCCGAAAAGAGGCAGCTGACCGGTAATTTCAAGCGATACCAACCCATGCACACGGCACCAGACAGCTATTGAGATCGCGTAAACAGCAAGCATGCCTTCATCGGCATTTTCCAGGAGACTGAAAAACCGGTGATCGGTATCGATGAGCGGAAGCGGCAGACGGCCTGTTTCAAGGCGTCCGAGCGCATGCAGCTCGGCAATGGTTCCGACCAGCGCGCCAAGTGAGCGCATCATGACCGGCAGGAGTTCCTCCATGGGCGGCTCGTATCCCGGAACAGGATTGCCGAAAATGAGCAGGTACCGGTGCGGATGGTCCAGCGCCCATCTGCGATAGGCAAGCCCTGTTGCCCGCAACCGGTCAAGCTCTTTGCCCTGACCGGCAAACGCATCCCTCGCGGCAAGCTGGCAGTCGCCGAAGGACGCATAGGCATCGGCAATCAGCGACGTCACAAGGGCGTCACGGTCGGGAAAATAGTTGTAGATCGCCGGAGCGGTAATGCCGAGATCACGGGCAATACCCCTCAGCGAGAGGGAAGATGCCCCGGATTGCGTTATCTGCCGCCATGCGGCATCCTTGATCAATTCAGGCAGATTCGCGAACTGCCGTTCCTTTGGTGGTCTTGCCATAGCTGTTGATTTATACAGTGTAAATTTATACTGTATAAATCTTAAATGCAAAACTTTTCCGCCCATATTGACGGCGCATTACCCAGAACACCATGCTGGCATTAACGGCTTTTCAGGTTATCTTGTGTTCAGAAATGACGTTGCGTTAACCAGTACGACAACCCCGAACCAATGAAATCACCCTCGAGATCCGTAAAAAGCTCTTCAGGACGCCGAACGCAGCATAACATGTTCTGGTGGAAATGGATGGTATCCGTAAGCTGGTCGATCATCGCCGCAGGTGTGGCAATGGTTTTTCTTCCGGAACTTGCCTCCGGTTCTATCAGCCAGCTCCTCTATTTCGTGCCGGACCGCTTCTCGGGGTTCGATGAACAGGCAGCACGCTATATCAGATTTGCTCACGGAGTTGTCGGTGCGGTGATGGCCGGCTGGGGCATATCGTTACTCGGAGTGCTGTACGGACCGTTCCGCAGCGGCAGCCGTGATGGATGGATCGCTCTTGCCGCCTCCGTCACGGTGTGGTTCGTGCTGGATACGTCCGTTTCGATCCTGCTCGGATTCTGGCAGAATGCGGTGCTCAACTTCATCATTGCCGACCTCTACGCAATCCCCCTGGCTGCCACATACCGGTGGTTTTTCAGGAAAACGAGATAGACCCGCTATCATAGTAACCGGGGTAGCGGCAGACCGGACCGCATCGTGCTGCACGGTGGAAGATCCGGCACCGACGATTTCCGGGAGCAGGGAGTCGCATTCCTCCTGGCAAGACTCTCCGAAGGTGCTTCCGCCTGATCAGACGCCATCAGTGATCCTGCTGCTGCTTCCCGGTCAGCCTGGCAAGACGTTTCCTGCATGATTTCGAAAACTTCCGGATCATCCTGTCAATGTTCCCGCCGTTTGAACAGGAAATCCTTTCCACTGTCTGCTCAAGTTCACGACAACGGCTATGCAGCGAATCTTTTGCCTGCTCAAGTTCACGGCAACGCCTGTGCAGCACGCCCTTTGCGTGCTCAAGCTCACGGCAGCGGCCGAGCAGCGAGGCAAACGAACTGGATGCAATAGCGGCAAGATACCGCAGGGATTCCGGCTGGACATCAAGCTGCCGGATGGAATAGATTTCATTTGCCGGCAGCTCGATTCTACCCGATTCCCGCCATGAATCACGCTCAAGCGCAACAAGAGTCGCAGTTCCGAGTTCGGTCTCTTCGACATTTCTCGAAAGGCTTAAACCGACGAAGAGCGTCCTGCCTGAAACAAGAATGCCTCGCGTATAGCCATTGAGAACTTTCGTACGCAGGAGATTTCCTGAAGCGTCGTATTCATGAATACTCCTGTTCTCCGAGTCCGCAAGCAACAGGTTGCTTCCCGAAGGGGTCAGGCTGTGAGGCTGTGAAAGCTCTTTGATAATGCGCTCACCGGAAAGCAGATCCTGCACAAACCCGGCGCGCTGCGTTCTTCCCTTGTACCCCCGGTGCTCCCTGAAATCCCCGAATGCAGAAAACACGAGACGCCCATTCCACACGGCAAGGCAGTTGATGTGCATCGAGTCCTCCTCTCCCGGATAAGTCCACCGATCGGTTTCCCTCCCCTCAAGCGTCATCCTGACAATTTCGTTTCCTCCGGTCCCGACAAAACAAAATGTGTCACCGTACAGGCAGATATCGTGGATATCGGAAAAAGAGAGGGCTTTTCCATCGAGATCAACCGAACCCCGGTCATAAACCCTGATCAGGGACGACTGGATACCACGTAATGCAATGTCTTTGCCCAAGGAAAGACCGGTCGTATTGAAGTTGTCAAGCAGGTAGGGAATACCCTCATACAGAAAAAAAAGTCCGCCGCCGTTCGGACTGGAAACCAGAAGCAAATCAAAGAGATCGTTCATGGCAATAAGCAGCAAAACCGGGATCCGGGAAAAAAACGGTGCGGCAGAGCCCCGAATGGAAGATGATATTCCGCGACAGTTACCGTAGACTTACTACGGCATAATATACTATCATGTCTTATATTTTTTATACTTTGAAAACATGCCCTGTCCCAGAACAAGGAATCGCCGACATCACGGAAGAGAAGATTCGTTGCCGTATACGTCTTCATGGCATCGCTATCTTTCCCGACGGAGTACTTGCCATGGCTGCACATAACAATCCCGACAGTTTATCCGATGCGCTCTGCATGAAACATTATTTTTCTGCAACGGCTCCGCAAGCGTCAACCATGCCTGTAAAATCCCCGTATCCTCCCGGCCTCAGACAACTCGAGGCCGAGAGCATCCATATTATGCGGGAAGCCCTGGCAGAATCGGAAAATCCGGTCATGCTCTACTCCATCGGCAAGGACAGTTCGGTGATGCTGCATCTTGCAAGGAAAGCGTTCCACCCGGCAGGCATCCCGTTTCCCCTGCTTCATGTAGACACCCGATGGAAGTTCCGGGAGATGTATCTTTTTCGCGACACCATTTCCGGAACGGACGGCATCGACCTGCTGGTGCACATCAATCCTGAAGCTGTCGAAAAGGATATCAATCCCTTTGATCACGGTTCGGCAATGCACACCGCCATCACCAAAACCGAAGCGCTCAAACAGGCACTCGATCACTACCGGTTCGACGTGGTTTTTGGCGGTGCCCGCAGAGATGAGGAGAAATCGCGGGCAAAGGAACGCATTTTCTCGTTCCGAACCTCAACACACCGATGGGACCCGAAAAATCAGCGGCCTGAACTGACGACCGGTTCAGGCTGCTTCCCGGTGAAAAGGCGGTCTCGAAAACCGTACGGTTCCGCACACTCGGTTGCTATCCCCTGACCGGAGCGGTGGAATCTGATGCCGGCAATGTGGAAGAGATCATCATGGAGCTTGTCAATGCCCGCAACTCGGAACGACAGGGAAGGTTGATCGACACTGACTCGAACGCCGGCATGGAACAGAAAAAAAGCGAGGGATATTTCTAGATGCATCACGGCAACACCGGTCATGGCAAGCCCAAGCCCCGAACATTCCGGTCATTCCTTGAAGAACATTGTCAGCAGGACCTTCTGCGCTTCATCACCTGCGGAAGCGTTGACGATGGAAAAAGCACCCTTATAGGAAGAATGCTCTGGGAGTCGAAAATGCTTTTCGATGACCAGGCCGAACAACTCGAACTTGAATCGGGCAGATACGGCACACAAGGCGGGAACCTCGACTTCGCTCTTCTGGTAGACGGTCTTTCAGCCAAACGGGAGCCGGGAATAACGATCGATGTGGCCTACCGGTTTTTCGCAACCGCAAAGCGCCGTTTCATCGTTGTGGACACACCGGGGCATGAACAGTACACGCGCAATATGGCTACCGAAGCATCGACTGCCGATGCCGCCATACTGCTTGTGGATGCACGAAAGGGTTCGCTTCTCCAGACAAGACGTCATGCGTGCATCGTCTCGATAATGGGAATCCGTCATATCGTGCTGGCCATCAACAAGATGGATCTTGCAGGATTCAGAGAAAAGATATTCACCGACATCAGGGCATCGTTTCTTCCTTTCGCGAAACGACTTGGCATAAACAGCCTTTCAGCAATCCCGATCAGTGCACTCAGCGGAGAGAATGTCACAAAAAGCTCCGATTGCATGCCCTGGTACAGCGGGCCCACGCTTATGGCATGGCTCGAATCACTTGAAATCAAGCACTCTGCCAGCGGGAAACCGGTGTTTCCGGTACAGTGGGTGAATCACCCTGATGCGCAGTTCCGCGGTTACAGCGGGACGGTTGCCGAGGGGATCGTCAGCAAGGGAAACCTCATCAGGGTGACGGCTTCCGGTCAGACGGCTGAAATACGCGACATCATCACCATGGAGGGCTCACGTGAGCACGCCTCTGCAGGTGACGCCGTCACGCTGTTGCTCGACAGGGAGATCGATATATCGCGGGGCGACGTGCTCACACTTGCCAGGGAACCGGTAACAATGAGCGACCAGTTCGAAGCTGTGCTGGTATGGATGCACGACGATCCCGGGCTTGCCGGCCGGACCTACGAACTCAAGCTTGCAACACAGTGGGTTCCGGCATCGATAACTGCCATCAAATACCGTATCGGCATTGACACCCTCAGCCACGAGTCCTGTCGGCAGATCGGCCTCAATGATATCAGTGTCTGCAACATTGCAACAGGAAAACCCCTTGCCATCACCAGTTACAGCGAGAGAAAAGTGCTGGGCTCATTCATTCTCGTCGACCGCTACACCAACGCGACGGTAGCTGCCGGTATGATCCGCCACAGCCTCCGCAGAGCGGCAAACATCCACCAACAGCCTCTTTCAGTAGGGCGTGCCGACAGGGAAAAACTCAACCATCACAAAGGAAGGGTGATCTGGCTGACGGGTCTGTCGGGCTCCGGAAAATCAACTCTCGCCAATGCCCTTGACATCGAGCTTCACCGGACAGGGATGCGAACATACATTCTTGACGGCGACAACATCCGGCAGGGACTGAACCGGGACCTTGGTTTCAGTGAAGCTGACCGGGTGGAAAATATCCGGCGTGTCGCAGAAGTCGCCAGACTGATGATGGACGCCGGACTGATCGTGATAACCGCATTCATTTCCCCCTTCATAAAAGATCGTCAGATGGCCAGAGAGCTCGTGGGAGAAAGGGACTTTCTCGAAGTTTACGTCTCTGCGCCGCTCGATGTCTGCGAAGAGCGGGATCCCAAAGGATTGTATCAGAAAGCCAGAAGAGGAGAGATTCCTCTCATGACAGGCATAGGCAGCCCTTACGAACCCCCCGTACAGCCCGATTTCATTGCTGATACCGGAAACGTCCCCCTGAACTCAATCGTCGAAGCCCTCATGGCAGTCCTCACACGACGCAGCGAGGATGATCAGGAAATCCGGAAAACCGCAACACTCTCATGAGGCACAAAAAACGAATTGTTGTTCATGCCGGCATCCACAAAACCGGGTCAACGTCCATACAGGCATTCCTCGGCAAAAACCGTCCAAGGCTGGAGAGGCTCGGCATAGCATTTTTCAGGGGTGCGTACATCCCGGACAACCACGTCGAGCTGCATGCCGCGGCAATGCGCTTCCAGAGAAGCTCCCCTTTCAAGCACAGCGGCAAAGCCTTGATTGATCACGATTTCAGAAAAAGGGTACATCATGACATCACGAACTTCATCGCACACTCAGATTGCGACACCATTGTTTTCTCTGCCGAGGGGATTTCTTATCTCCGCTATCCTGACGAGATGACGCGGCTCGCCGGGATGCTGGCTGGCGGTTCGACAGAAATCATCATGTATCTGCGTGAACCGGTCACCTTTCTTCGCTCCTACTCCCGTGAAATGGAAAAGCACCGCATCTGTCCTGGATGTGACAAGGATTCATTCGCCTATACAGGAAAAGATTCCTGGCTTGTCGATTACCCTTCACGCATTGCCGGATTTGCATCGGCTTTCGGGCAGGACAACGTCAGAACGATTGATTATGATGGCGAACTCTCCTGCCGTGGAAGCGTCATTCCTTCTTTTCTGGAAATTCTCGGCATCTCGAGCGATTTCCGGGAGGATGAATGGCAGGAATTTTTCTGCAACCGTACGCTGACAAAACCGCCATCGCAAAAAACATAACGGACAAGGCGTGAGCAATGCCAGAGAGAACACAAAGAGCAACACCGAATCCTGACGGATTCAACGACCACTTCTCAGGGGTTTCCAGATGCTATGCCGCGTTCAGACCATCATATCCGGAAACGCTTTTCACGTGGCTTTCAGATATCGCTCCGGCGACAGGTGAGGTGTGGGACTGCGCGACCGGAACCGGACAGGCGGCTCTTGGTCTTGTCAGGCACTTCCGGCATGTCACGGCAACCGACGCCAGCCGGAAGCAGATCGATGCCGCAACCCCTCACCCGCGCATCAGCTACCGGGTAGCGCCGGCTGAAGCATCGGGATTGGCTGCAGGAACCGTCGATCTCATCACGGTGGCCCAGGCCCTGCACTGGTTCGACATCGGGAGTTTTTTCAGGGAAGCAAAACGGGTGCTGGTTCCGGAAGGCGTGCTGGCGATCTGGACCTATGGAGCGGTGTTCATGGAAAACAAGGAGACAGACAGTGTTCTGCAGGAGTTCTTTCACTCCGAGATGGGGCCGTTCTGGCCTGCAGAAAGAGCTCTGGCAGACTCCGGATACGCCGGTATCGAACTGCCGCTGAGGGAACTGCCATCTCAGGCTTTCGGCATGAGTGTTTCGTGGACACGGGAGGAACTGCTTGGCTACATCCGTACCTGGTCTGCAGTCAGCCGTTTCATCAGGGTAAACGGCCATGATCCGGTAACCGATCTTGAAAAGAAGCTTGTTTCACACTGGCATGACGGCCAACGGCACAGGGTCTCATGGCCGCTCTCGGTAAGGACCTGCCGGGCATAGCCGGTAAAATCCGGCCGTCAGGTCAGGCGGTAGTGTTCATCGATATGCTGGCCGCCCTGCTTCACGTTACCAGGCACAAGCCGAACGCACTCGTCACATAAATCTGCGGCGCATCCCGGGTGGCCATCGGTTTCTGCACCATCCCGCCCCTTTTCCACACCATCGGCTTCCGAACGGGCCTGTTTCAGGTTGCACCTGAAAAAAAAAGGTGAATTGCGTTCAGGAGCCATGCTCGCCTCCTTTTCCGCTGAACGCAGTTCCTGCAGAGTCCTGCCATGCCTGATCCGCAAGGGATATCCCTGCTGTAAGCGTTGTCGATATCATAAATGCCTGATCTCTGTTGAAACGGTCCAATGCCTTCAAGCAACTGCATGCAAAAGCAAAACGGAAATAAGGGCCCGAATAGTCCTCGACAGGCAATGCATTGCATAAACCCTAAAATCAATTATATAACCATATAATCGAATAACCAAAAGAAAAGATTCTTTGTGTAACGCTCATGTGCCATGTCTGCGCATATAGAAAAACAGAAAATCCTGCTGTTCGCCTCTCGGAGTTTCATGGTGGGCAAACATGGTGGTCACCACCCTGAATCGGGGAGCGAACAGTTCGGAAATCATCGGCTCGTCATAGCGCATGACTTCGAGATTGCTGCACCGCTGCGGCCCGCTCGGAGCAAAGGTGCCGAGCACCACATGGCCGTTTTCATCCAGGCATGCATCGAGCGTTTCAAGATACTTTACTTTCTGCGCTCCTCCGCTTCGACCATGAAATGAAACAGCGCGCGATCATGCCACAATGTGAATTTTCCCTCAGAACGATAGTACCTGATATCCGCCACTCGCCACTTGACCTCCTCCGCCATGGAGCCCAGACGGTGCTGTGACTCTTCAATGGCAGCCCTTGAACAGTCGAGTACGGTGATGTCGGAGTATCCCTGATGCAGCAGGCAGTCCGCCAGAACCGATGCGCCTCCACCGACATCGATAATCGGACTGTCGGCGCGTATACCCGATGCCTCAACAAGCTCGAGCGACTCTCGGGGGTACTGCTGGTGCCAGCTCAGCAGGGAAGGAACTGCGGTTGTATAGATTGCATCCCAGTGCGTGCGGGGATCTTGTCCCGGTGCTGATAACCCATCCATAGGCAATCAGGAAAATGTTACTGAAACAGGATAGAACCGGAAAACGCACCCTGACGGATAAATCGCACTGACAGGACGGACCCGCCTGGCTCCCCTGTGGGTTATTCCCCTTGGGGCGGGTGCCGTTATGGTATCGACAACGGAGCAATACAATCTGGAATGGAGGAGAGCAAACACCGGTTAAAGCTACTGATAAACGGTATCAAAAGCAACAGGAAATTTAACAATTGTTAAATACGGAAAAACTGACGAAGGCGGTGGCATGGCACGATCCGGAAATATATCCGACATAACAATACACTTGCCGGCACAGACGACTGGTGTGCCGGCGATTGAACAAGGAAGCGAGGGGCTCAGCTAATCAGATGAAGAGTGAAATGTTGGCCTCTGCCGCATGTTCGAGATACATGGCCGCACCGGCATATTCCACTCCGTCGATGAAGTCCTTCTTTTCGAATCCGAAAACCTCCATGGTCATCTGGCAGGCGACAAAGCGCACTCCGCTCTCGATGCACATCTCCCGCAGTTCCTCGATGGTGGCGACGCCTTTCTTTTTGAAGGTCTCCTTCATGAGCATGGTGGCCATGTTGTCGAAGCCCGGAACATTGCCGGAAATCAGGTTGGGAATCGGCCAATTGATATTCTGGAAATCCTTGCTGCCAAAAGGCATCTTCATCGGCATGGCTGGATTGCCGGTGGGAGTGACTTTCAGGTCGAGCTCCTTTTTCAGAAGGGGAAGACCGTAAAAGGTGAAGAATACCATGGCTTCCATATCCATGGCCGCAGCCGCAGAGGCGAGAATGAAGGGCGGGTATGCCCAGTCGAGCGTGCCTTTGGATGCAATAATCGCGAGTTTTTTGGTATCTGCCATCGTGGTGTCTCAGTTCAGGATTTCTGGATATAGAAGGTATAGGAACCGCCTTCTGAGGAGCTGCCGACGATCTTGTGACCGGTTCTGTTCGACCAGGAGGACATATCGTTTGCCGATCCGGGATCGGTCGAGATCATTTTCAGGACTTCGCCGCTCTGCATCTGGTCGATCTCTTTCTTGGTCTTGAGAATGGGCAGCGGGCAGTTCATTCCTGAGCAGTCGAGCGTACGGTTGGCGATAATTTCAGACATGGATTCCTCCTGTTTTTTGGGTGTTCTTTCGGTGCAAGATTTTCGACGGCTGCAGCCGCATGATTAACTATATAACCAGACAATTATATAATTATAAATATTAGAAGGGAAAGAAACAAGAATTCCCTGTGGTTTTTCCCTGTGAAAAGCATAAACAAAACAAGCCTAATGCCCACCGGATATGATTCCTGTTGCTGCAAAAACCAGTACACAAACCTGCAGGATCGTAATTACGGTATAGATTTGGTCTTTCTCCCTGATGAATGCAGGCACAATGAATGCCAGACAGAAGATGGTCGATGCCGAGAGATAGATGATCGAGACATAGCTCAGCACATCACCACGTCCGAGCTGCCCGGTCCAGTCCCAGCCGGACGGCACATGAACCGCATGGTGCAGTTCCGAAGCCCTGAGGTGCCAGTGCGCGGCGATATCGGCAGCAGATGCCGAGGATGGCAGCAGTTCGAAAACATAGAGCACATATCCCGCGGCAATGAGAATCATTCCGAGAGTCGATGCGATTCCAAGCACGGAAGCATAGGTAAGCTGTACCCTGTCCGCATGAACGGCTTCTTTCATAGCTGGTTTGAAGATAATCGTTTCAGATTCCCAATCCTTTGAAAAGCGCCCGCAGACCGGCAACGGCAAGCAGGGCGATGACGATGCGCCGAACCATGTTGGTGTGGATTTTCGTCAGCAGTTTCGCACCGATTTTCGTACCGAGCATCATGCCTGCAATGGAAGGCACGGCAATGAGCGGCAGCACGGCCCCTTTGTGCAGGTACACCCAGGCAGCTGCAGTATCGTTGATCGAGAGCACGAAAACGCTTGTCGCCACAGAAACACGCAACGGCGCACCAAGCACGAGATTGAATACCGGTACGTTGGCAAAACCAGCGCCCAGACCGAACATGCCCGCCATAAACCCGATAAGGATGAACAGCGCCAGCCCCAACGGGGTTCGATGGATCTGCCAGTTGATATCTTTCTTGAGGTGCTCGTCATAGTATATCCCGTATATTTTCAGGGCCCTTGAAAGTGCATCCGGTTCATCGATTTTCGGATACGCCGAGTTTTTCGAGCGGTACATGACAAAGGAAATGAACATGATGGTCAGGCCAAGCAGTAACTGAACGGTTTTTTCAGGCATGGCCAGACCGACCATCGCTCCGACAATGGAGCTTATCGAACCGATGAGCGCCATGGAAAGCGCAAGCTTGAGGTTGGCAAGCCCTTTCCTGAGCAGTGGAGCACCAGCGGAAAGGGCTCCGGAAAGCGCCACGAGCAAACCTGCTCCACGAACAAAATCGAGATGAAAGGGGAAAAAGCTGCTGACAATCGGTACAAACAGCACTCCCCCTCCCACGCCGGCAATGACGGCAATGATTCCAAGCAGAAAGGTGAAAACGAAAAGCGCGAGCATCCATACCCACCATGCAAGTTGTCCGCCCTCATGCACAGGAACCGATGCCACCGCGAATGCTGCAGCAGGAAGCAAAAGCAGCAATCCGGCAAACACGGATGACAGGAACAGGTTGATGCCTCGCGTGGTAACTGCAGCCATAAATGTCTTGATCTGGGTATTGGCGAAAAACCGTCCCGGTTTTACCGGGACGGAGTGTTTGCAGGATCGACACTTTTTCAGGTAGTGTCCGGGAAAAAATAAAAAAGGTCTGAAAACACTTGAGAAACGGCGATATTAAAACCTGACCTGAGCGATTCCGTATAAAAAAAGCCCTCATCTATGGGCGTAAAGTGTTATATAGTAATGGGTAACGGCGAAATTACCAGTACAGAACACCAAACCAAATAGGTAGAGAGCTTCATGAGCAAAAATAAGAGGATTCGGCAGAATAAGAAACAGCATATTCAGGAAATTCTTCCAACAAATCAGTAGTGTCCGGGAAAAAATAAAAAAGGTCTGAAAACACTTGAGAAACGGCGATATTAAAAGTGACAAAACAATTGATATCAGCCGTATTCACAAGGAGTTCCAGACCATGAAGCAAGTTACGACACTGCCGGGTGAGTTGCTAAAGATTTTTCCGAGATATGAATTCGAGAAACTCGAAAAGCAGCACCAAAGCAACCACTACACGAAGTATTACACGGGCTGGCAACAGTTGATAACCTTGTTCTATGCGCAGATTGGCGGACATGACAGTCTCCGAGGCATTCAAACAAGCCTTGCCCTTGCCCGCGAAATGGCCGACACCCCCTTGCCTGGGCGCTCCAGTGGTATGCCTCCTGAAACGGAGTCTGCAACGGATCGAGGGATGCTCCGTCACCGTTGATGTAATACAGTTTCGGTGAAGTGCCTTTCTCGGGCTTGCGCACCACGGTCTGCTCGACAGCGACCAGTGCGGCGATCTTGCTTGACGGATCGTCGAGATCTCCGGAAACGATGGCCTGCTGCGGGCAGACCGTCACACAAGCCGACTGCAGCCCGACCTCCTTGCGATGCGCACAGTAGTTGCACTTGGCGGACGTATGGCTGTCGGAATCGATGTAAAGCGCATTGTAGGGACATGCCTGGGCGCAGGCCTTGCAGCCGATGCAGCGGCGCCCGTCGAAATCCACGATGCCGTCAGGACGCTTCTGCAGCGCCTCGACCGGACAGATATCCACACAGGGCGGCTCAGCCTTCTGAAAATCAGGGTCGGGATGGGAATGCAAACAGCATGAAAGCGCCCGTTCTCAGAACCTTCTCCTCTCAAGGCTCGAAGTCCGGAGCATCACCCCGCAGCAATTCCGGCAGGAATCCATCCCGACCGAATCGCATACAGCCAGCCGGAGGCTATCCGCATGCAGACTCTTTTACGACAAGCATCCAGGAATAAAAAAACCGTCCCCTCACAGCTTCATCAACAACGGGAACGGAAGCCCTGTATGCCGCACCGGAAAAGTTTTCCGGAATACTTTTTCGACAAGTATATTTTTATATAGTTGATTGGTTATATAAAAATATACGATAGCCCGACTCCCAAAAAAAATCGCCCTGGAGGGAACTTTTTTATTAAACCCGTTATCACAGATAAATTTCACAAAAAAAACAGTTT
The DNA here is from genome assembly GCA_016866305.1 of Chlorobiota bacterium. Classification (GTDB taxonomy): domain Bacteria; phylum Bacteroidota; class Chlorobiia; order Chlorobiales; family Chlorobiaceae; genus Chlorobium. The sequence goes on from VGMX01000009.1 coordinate 26,534, forward strand.
AGGCATCTTCGGGACAAAAACCTCCTGCGCTGCTTCTCAAAAAAAAGCGATCACGGGAATTATTTTTCCCCGATGAAACCTATTTTCCCTTATTGCTGCGGGTTATGCCGGGAATACCTTCCGCCGCGCGATTGCTCCACTAACCATGAAAACCATATCAGCCATGAGTGCTCACATCTATAAAAAAATCGAGATTGTCGGATCATCGCAGAACAGTATCGAGGATGCGGTGAACAATGCGGTCGCAAAAGCTTCCGAATCGGTAAGAAATATCCGGTGGGTGGAGATCGTTGAAACCCGGTGCCATGTCGAAAATCAGAAAATCGCTTACTGGCAGGTAACCGTGAACATCGGTTTTAAGCTTGACGAAAACTGAGAAAAGGGAACTTCCCGGAACCAGCAAAGGCGCCATCATGGGCGCCTTTGCCTTTGGCGGTTCCCGATGATACCGTCAAGCACCCCGGAGCGGTTCCGGCTGGATCGGGATTTCATTCCGGGATTGCCTCAGAGGCCATGGGTAAAGTTCAGCGACCAGTTGAGCTGGCTGTGGCTGATGTCGACGCCGGCGGCATTGGTTTGCGTCACTTCCGGTGCCCATGCGAATGCGGCAGCCGGTGTCGAACGGTGCGTTACCCGGTATCCGAATCCTGCCGTGTAATGATTTCCGGTTATCGCAGGAAACAGGGGATTGAGATATTCGGCAGGCACGGGATTCGAAGCGAAACTCGCTCCGCAACGCAACGAAAGCCTGTCAGTCGCACGGAACTGCACATCAAGAGAGACCACCGTCTGGTCCTTCCACGCCTGCATCATGTCCACATCGAGCCGCTGTCCAGGCAATGGGGCCGGTTACGGGATTGCTGTCAGCAGTGAAGGATGTCGAGAACTTCCCCATTGCCGAAGACCAGTCGAGGTGTTTGACATCGGCCGCGATCATCCAGCGATCGGATGGGTAAAAGGCGAAACCGGCGGAAAACTGCCGGCCATTCGAAATTCCTGACTTTCATGGTGCCCGTAACTTCGACCGCATTGCCTTCAGGAAATGCATCGCCGGTTCCGGAAAAAGAGAGAACAGCTTTCGATGTCTCGATATCGGATATCCAGGTCCGGGAATGGAAACTTCCCCCTACAGTGAATTTTCTGCTGAATCTGTGGGTAAATCCCAGCTTGAATCCGGTACCGTAGCCCACCGCTTCTCCAAGAAGCGCGTTGTCAGTTGGAGAAATCATACCACGTAGTTGATATTCGTGACACCGGAACCGATCATGCCCTGCAGGGTGGCAAACATTGAACCTCCGACCCTGCCGCCAATACCCTGCATCGCCATCGCCCCGAAATTTGCTCCGTCCATATCCATCCTCAGATCCATGCTTGCCCAAATCAGATCCGCCGATATACCGATTGTCGTATTTTCCGTCAGGTTGTATGCAACGGGCAACATCAGGCGTCCAACGCCGACTTCAGAACGGATCTCCTTTCCGCTCAACGGGACCATCTCATCTCCGGACATCGGCATCCCGTAGCTGAAAAGCGGAGAATTGCTGCCGTATTCCGTGCCCACCCCGCCCTGGGCCAGCAGGGCTACTCCCCAGGAGATGTTTCTGTCCCTGCGCATGTAGGAGAGTGACGGCATATAAGTAGGCATCTCCCCCGGACTCCTCGAGCAGTCCGTAATAGTCAAGATTGACATCCGGATGCAGACCTTTTATGCCTGCACCAAACTCACGGGAGCCGTCCTCCATCATGCCAAGGGTCGCCGGGTTGTTCATAACCGCCGAGTTTCCGGTATCGTATGCCATGCTTGTCCCGCCAAGCGCGTGGGATTTCGTCCCGTACCCTTCCAGGTTCATGCCGTTCGTGGCAAAAGCTGCCGGCGATGCCGACAGCAGCGCCGGCACCATCATCAAGGAGAGTTTTTTTCGAAACATACCGTTGTCGTTACAGGGTTCATGCTGATAAAGACTCCGGGCCCGCAGCAAACCGTAATGCACTGCAATCAGGAGAGGAGCAACAAGCCACAACACAACAGGAGTGACGGGATCAGGAGCAAATAATACTATATGAACATATAGTCATTAATAGATACCTAACATTCTCCTGATTGTGAAATAAAACAGAAAGAAATTGAGCGGTAATCCCTGCAACGAGGATGGAACAGGCATAAAAAAAGTGCGCAGGAGGGGACCTGCGCACTGCAATCGAGAACGGACCGGCGGATCAATGCTCGACGGAGTAGCGCTCGGGCGCCAGGAACCAGTGCTCCGGAGACATCCAGAGCGTCGAGAGCATGAGCTCGCGAATATGGGAAAACTCTTTTGGAAGACGATCGTAAATCTTCTCGAAAAGCTCCTCATGCGAAAGCAGCTCCTTTTTCCATGCCTCGCGGTCGACAGACATGAGCTTGGAGAACTTCTCGGCTGTCATTGAATCCAGACCTTCCCACTCGAGGGCTTCATACTTCGGCATCCAGCCAAGAGGGCTCTCGACCGCTCCGGCCCTGCCCTGAACGCGGTCAACGATCCACTTGAGCACCCGCATGTTCTCGCCGAATCCGGGCCAGAGAAACTTGCCGTTTTCGTCTTTTCGGAACCAGTTGACACCGAATATCCTCGGCAGTTCGGAAAGTGTCCGTCCGACATGCATCCAGTGATTGAAATAATCGCCCATGTGGTAGCCGCAGAAGGGCAGCATGGCGAACGGATCGCGACGGACGTCGCCGATCTTGCCTGCTGCTGCCGCTGTTTTTTCGGAGCCCATGGTTGCGGCAAGATACACTCCCGAGTTCCAGTTGGCCGACTGGTAGACAAGCGGCACGGTATCCCCGCGGCGCCCACCGAAAATAAACGCGCTGATCGGTACGCCCGAGGGATTTTCCCAGTCGTCATCGAGAGAGGGACACTGGCTGGCCGGAGAGGTGAATCGCGCATTGGGATGCGCTGCCGGACGGCCGCAACCCGGAGTCCAGTGGTAACCCTGCCAGTCGATCAGTTCAGCGGGAGGCGTATCGGTCATCTCTTCCCACCAGACGTCACCGTCGGGCGTCATGGCGACATTGGTGAAGATACAGTTCCGCTCGAGCGTGGCCATGGCATTGGGGTTGGATTTCTCCGATGTACCCGGAGCAACGCCGAAAAACCCGTACTCGGGGTTGATGGCATATAGAAGTCCGTCTTCGGCGCGCTTGATCCATGCAATGTCGTCGCCGATGGTCGTGACCTTCCATCCATCGAACGATTTCGGTGGAATCAGCATTGCAAAATTGGTCTTGCCGCAGGCGCTCGGAAAGGCTGCCGCCACATAGGTCTTCTCTCCTTCGGGAGATTTGACGCCGAGAATAAGCATGTGCTCGGCAAGCCATCCTTCGTCGCGTGCCATCGATGAGGCAATACGGAGTGCAAAGCATTTTTTCCCGAGCAGGGCGTTGCCGCCGTAACCGCTTCCGAAAGAGATGATGGAGCGCTCCTCGGGAAAGTGTACGATATACTTCTTGTCATTGCATGGCCACGGCACATCCTGCTGACCGGGCTGCAGGGGAGCGCCCACTGAATGCAGACAGGGAACGAAATCGCCGCTTTCACCGAGAATTTCAAGCACCTTGCTGCCCATTCTCGTCATGATGCGCATATTGGTCACAACATAAGGAGAATCGGTTATCTCGATGCCGATATGAGCGATGGGCGAACCCAGCGGCCCCATGCTGAAGGGAATGACGTACATGGTTCGACCCTGCATACAGCCGTCAAAAAGGCCGAGGAGGGTCTCTTTCATCTCTTTCGGGGCAACCCAGTTATTGGTGGGCCCGGCATCCTGGCGACGGATGCTGCAGATGAAGGTCCTGTCCTCGACACGCGCCACATCGCTCGGGTCTGAACGGCAGAGATAGCTGTTGGGGCGCTTTTCTTCGGAAAGCCTGATGAAGGTGCCGCTCTCGACCATCTGCTGGCAGAGCCTGTCGTACTCTTCCTGGCTGCCATCACACCAGTAGACGGAATCCGGCCGGCACAGATCGGCTGTTTCCTGCACCCACTGAAGCAGTTTCGGGTTTTTCACGAAATCCGGGGGGGTGATCTGCATTGCGCTCATGATCTTCCTTTGTTTACAGAGAGTTTTAAAAAAAAGTCCGCAGTCAACCCTGACTGCGGACGTGCAAAATAAAAGTGTACGTATCCCGGCCGACATTCCCGTTGTGTCTGACCGGGAGGGCATCCCTGGCAATCATACGGCTATGGCTACTTGACGGCTTTGACCGGTTTGAGGGCATCGACGATCATCTTCTCGAAATCCGCCTTGCTCCTGGCACCAGAAATTACGAGGATGATCCTGCCGGACCGGTCGACAACAAAAGATGTCGGAATAGCCTTCAGATTACGCTCGGTATCATACTGTCGAAACAAATCGACAAGCTGGTTGTTCCCGTCATAAATCACCGGATAGTTGATGCCGCTGCTTTTCATGAAGCTTTTGACCGAATTCTCGTTTTGACCGGGTGCTACTGCCACACCGACAAACGTGAATCCTTTCGCCCTGTAGGTTTTCTGCAGGGCCACCATATCGGGGATCTCCTGCCTGCATGGCGGACACCATGAAGCGAAGAAGTTCACGATATAAGCCTTGCCGGCAAGCTGGCGGGAAGAAACCGCTTTTCCGTCAACACCTGCAGCCGAAAACACGGGGGCTTTCGGGGCTGGAGACGGTGCGGCATCCGCAAGAGCGGAAACAGACAGTATCGCAAACATGGCAAGGGCGGTCAGCACGCGCCCGGCACTCATTCTGGTCATACGGAGCATCATCATCGCATCATCGGTCAATCGTTTGAAAAAAAGAATATACTTTTCTGACGTTCTTAAATAATACAATTCTTCTCTTTTTTAAAAGACCTCTCCTGCGTCCGATTAATCTTTGCTATTCAGCGATTAATAACCTATATTTCGGCTTTATTTTAAAAAAGGCCAACGCCACCTTAGCTCAGCTGGTAGAGCAACTGTTTCGTAAATAGTAGGTCGTGGGTTCGAGTCCCGCAGGTGGCTCGCATCCGGAAAAAGTCATAGAACAGGCTGACGGAAAAAGCTTTACAGACAATTATTTCAAGAGCTGTTACCGGATTATCCAAGCGTTCGATTTCACCATAAAAATCCTATCCACACTGTCACTATGCAAGAAGGCAAGATTTCCCAGATCATCGGCCCCGTTGTTGACGTAGATTTTCCCGAAGGACAACTTCCGTCGATATTAGATGCACTCACCATCACCAGACCCGACGGCTCCAAGCTGGTTCTTGAAACCCAGCAGCATCTCGGAGAGGAGCGCGTCCGTACAGTCGCAATGGAAAGCACCGACGGCCTGGTCAGGGGCCTCAGCGTCATCAATACGGGAAAATCCATCCAGGTTCCTGTCGGCTCCGAAGTACTCGGAAGGATGCTCAATGTTGTCGGTGATCCTATCGACGGCAAGGGCGCCGTCGAGGCAAAGAAAACCTACTCGATTCACCGCTCTGCACCGAAGTTCGAAGATCTTTCGACCAAGGCGGAGATGTTTGAAACCGGCATCAAGGTTATCGACCTTCTCGAACCGTACTCAAGAGGCGGAAAAACCGGTCTGTTCGGCGGCGCAGGTGTCGGCAAGACCGTGCTCATCATGGAGCTGATCAACAACATCGCCAAGCAGCAGTCCGGGTTCAGCGTATTTGCCGGTGTCGGTGAGCGTACCCGTGAAGGAAACGACCTTTATCATGAAATGATGGAGTCCGGCGTTATCGAAAAAACCGCACTCGTGTTCGGCCAGATGAACGAGCCTCCAGGAGCCCGTCAGCGGGTTGCGCTGACCGGTCTCAGTATTGCCGAGTATTTCCGTGACGAGGAGAACCGCGACGTGCTGCTCTTCATCGACAATATTTTCCGGTTCACCCAGGCCGGCTCGGAGGTATCCGCGCTTCTCGGACGCATGCCGAGCGCTGTGGGATATCAGCCGACCCTTGCCACGGAGATGGGTGAGCTGCAGGACAGAATCACCTCGACAAGAAATGGTTCCGTAACCTCGGTTCAGGCAATCTATGTGCCTGCTGATGACCTTACCGACCCGGCTCCAGCCACCGCGTTCACGCACCTTGACGCAACGACCGTGCTTTCTCGCTCGATTGCAGAGCTCGGCATCTATCCTGCTGTGGATCCGCTCGACTCGACATCGCGCATTCTCGATCCGAACATTGTCGGTCTCGATCACTACAACACCGCACAGGCCGTCAAGCAGATCCTGCAGCGCTACAAGGACCTTCAGGACATTATCGCCATTCTCGGCATGGACGAGCTGAGTGACGAAGACAAGCTGGTGGTTTCGCGAGCAAGAAAGGTGCAGCGATTCCTGTCGCAGCCCTTCTTTGTGGCAGAAGCCTTCACCGGTCTTGCCGGCAAATACGTGAAGCTCGAAGAAACCATCAAAGGCTTCAAGGAGATCATCGCAGGCAAGCACGACAATCTGCCTGAAAACGCCTTCTACCTTGTCGGCACCATCGAGGAAGCTGTTGAAAAAGCAAAAACCCTGTAATAACTACTGATGAACCATGGCGAATACCGACAAAGGGTTTCAGATCGACATTGTAACGCCACAGCAGCTCTTCTTTTCAGGAGAGATCACCAGCGTAACAGCGCCGGGGCAGGACGGACTCTTCCAGGTCCTGAAAAACCATGCGCCGCTGCTTTCAGCACTGAAAAACGGCAAGGTCAAACTCGTTCTTGCCGACAGGAGCGAAAAAAGCTTCACCATCTCGGACGGCTTTTTCGAAGTGAGCGGAAACAAAGCGATTCTGCTTACCGAAGATGTAGCTTGATTTCACCGCAATCGTAAAAAAACATCAGCAGCCTGAAACCCTGCTGATGTTTTTTACTTGTATGAAAACGCTCGTACCGAAAGCCCTGCGGAGGGGAGACACCATCGGGCTCATCTCTCCGTCATCACACTGCTCCTCTCCCGAAAGAATCCAGCAGGCCGTACTCTATCTTGAAAAAAACGGATTCAGGGTAAAACCCTCCAGACATCTCAACCGTATTGACACTGATCCGGCCATTGCCGACCGGGAAAAACTGCACGATCTGCATGAGATGTTCGGCGATCCGGCGATCCGGGCAATCATCTGCCTGAGAGGAGGAGCCGGAGCATCGAGGCTGCTGCAAAGGATCGACTACAGCCTGATAGCCGCGAACCCGAAAATTCTTGTCGGCTATTCCGACATCACCGCACTTTCGCTCGCGGTTTTTTCACAAACAGGCCTTATCAGCTTTTCCGGGCCGATGCTTGCAACCGAACTGCACGAGCCGGCACCGTACACCGAGGAACATTTCTGGGGAATACTGACATCTCCGGCTTACGGGCTTTCGCTCGTCAATCACGAAAGTCACCCCGTCACCTGCATCAGGCCGGGATGCGCCGAAGGACTGCTCATCGGCGGAAACCTTTCCGTGCTCTCGTCCATGATTGGCACGCCCTATCTTCCCCAGTTCAAAGAAGCTCTCCTCTTTCTGGAAGACATCAATGAACCGGCATACCGGATCGACCGGATGCTCTCCCATCTCGGCAACGCAGACCTTCTTGCCTGCAGCAGGGGAATCCTGTTGGGGCAGTTCAGCCATGAACCGGGCGAGACAACGGATGATCTGCGACTGGAAAAGATATTCGATTACTACACGACCCATGTCCGGATGGAAGGGCCGGTCATGCGGGGCCTCTCCTATGGTCATATCCGCAATCTCATGACCATTCCGGTAGGCGCACGCTACCGGATGGAGATTTCTGCTTCGACCTTCAGCCTGCAGGCTCTCGAACCGGTCATTCTCGAATAGTCACGAACCTCTTGACCGGGTTGACACAGGAGACGTATATTTGGTATACACGTGCAGAACCGTTATCAGCCATGCCGTACCAGTGGATCACATCAGCAGAAACCCCGGAAACGCTCCGGAGCGAAAAAACTGCCGGAACAGACGAGCTTGACGCCTACCGCGTCGTGCTTTTCAATGACGAAGATCATTCGTTTGACGAGGTTATCTTCCAGATCATCAAGGCGGTGAACTGCAGCCGCGCAAAAGCCGAAAAACTCACCTGGGAAGTGCATACCAGAGGCCGCGCCATTGTTTTTTCCGGCCCTATTGAACGGTGCATCTATGTCAGCGCTGTCCTCGAGGAGATCGCCCTGAAAACCGAAATCCAGACCGGCTGAAACCTTCCGGATACTTTTGCCGGGCAGCCGTCAGGAATCGACCGAATCCCTGTCAAGTTCTCTCCGGTTGATCACCGAACACCGCTGGATACGGGAAATGGCCTGATGCATTTTTCTGTAACGCATGACACCGATTACGCCAGTAACGATACCGACAGGCAGACAGAGCAGGCCAACCAGCCGGAACCATTCGTCGTGGGCATAGTGGATGATGGAAACCCCCGCGATTAGCAAGGCGACTCCGGAGCGCAGGTAGGAGAGCAGCGTCCGTTCATTTGCAAGGATAGTGCGGTCTATGGCGAGCTCGTCCCGGAGAATCAGCTCCGCCTCCTCGAATCGTCTGTAGGGCGATTCGGTAACGATATCTTTTCTGGTACTGAAGAGCATGAGAAGACGGTCTTGACTGGTGAAATGGCGGTTCCCGGCAGGGAGTACAGACTGACAATATGCACGCCTGATCGCAAACCGCAAAAAAAGTCACCACTCATACCGCGAATGCCCCCGTTTGAATGTCTCCTGCTCCCGAACTCCGCATCTGATTAATCCCCCTTTGTTTCTTATATTCTTTGTTTTATTTAATGAAACGGGAGTCCCCGGGGATTTTTTCACCTTTTCCAAACAGTCATGAGCAATTCCGAAGAGACGCGGGTGCAGCATGTCAGCCTGCCGCCTGATAAAGTGATGCATAAACTGGTTTCTCTGGCCAAGCGCCGCGGATTCGTCTTCCCCTCGTCGGAAATTTACGGAGGGCTCTCCTCCTGTTTCGATTACGGCCCTCTCGGCAGCGAAATGAAGAAGAACATCAAGGACCTCTGGTGGAATGCGATGACCCGCCGCCACGCGAACATCGTGGGTATTGATGCATCGATCATGATGAATCCAACCGTCTGGGAGGCTTCGGGCCATGTTGCAAGTTTCAACGATCCGATGATCGATGACCGGACCACCAAGCGGCGCTACCGTGCCGACCACCTGATCGAGAATCATATCGAAAAGCTGCGCAGGGAGGGCAAAACGGACAAGGCAGCAGCGGTGCTGGCAGTTTACGAGGCAGCCGCCGGTTCGCCGGACCCGAACAGGGCGCTCCATGAGCTGATCGTTGCCGAAGCGATCAAGGCTCCGGATACCGGGTCAGGCGACTGGACCGAAGTGCGCCAGTTCAACCTGATGTTCCAGTGCAACATGGGCGCTGTTGCCGATACATCCGGCATCGTCTACCTGCGTCCCGAGACCGCACAGGGCATTTTCGTGAATTTCCACAATGTTCGGGAAGCATCACGCATGAAGGTGCCGTTCGGTATTGCACAGATCGGCAAGGCATTCCGCAACGAAATCGTGAAGGGCAATTTCATTTTCCGCATGGTGGAGTTCGAACAGATGGAGATGCAGTATTTTGTGAAACCCGGTACGCAGCTTGAAGCTTTCGAGGCATGGCGCCAGGAACGGTTCAGCTGGTATGTCGAGGAGCTCGGCATCAACGCCGGAAAGCTCCACTGGTACAAGCACGACAAGCTGGCGCATTACGCTGACCTCGCCTACGACATCAAGTTCGAGTTCCCGTTCGGCATCGAGGAAATCGAAGGCATCCATTCGCGAACCGATTTCGACCTGAGCCAGCACCAGCAGTACTCCGGAAAGAACATGGAGTATGTCGACCAGACCACAAATGAACGATACACCCCCTATGTGGTGGAAACCTCGTCGGGAAGCGACAGGCTCTTCCTCGCCCTGCTTTCTGACGCGTACAGCGAGGATGTGGTGGATGGAGAGCCCCGCGTGATGCTGAAGCTGTCGCCGAAGGTCGCCCCGGTAAAAGCCGCGATACTGCCCCTCATGAAAAAAGGGGAAATGGGTGAAAAGGCCGGGATGCTCCGCGACGAGCTTTCAAGGGCATTCCTTGTGCAGTATGACGATGCGGCATCGATCGGCAAACGCTACCGCCGCCAGGACGAAATCGGCACGCCGTTCTGCATCACGGTCGACCACCAGAGCATCGAGGACCAGAGCGTGACCGTGCGCTTCCGTGACACTGCAGCACAGGAACGCATCGACATGTCGAAGGCGAAGGAGTTTCTTGCGGCAAAACTTGTTTGATCGTCATCAGTAAATAATACCGTTATCCGAAAACCATGCGTTACGATGTTGCTGTCATAGGAGGGGGACCGTCCGGGGCCGTTGCGGCAAAAATTCTGGCTGAAGCCGGACTCGGCACGGTGCTTCTGGAACGGAATCTCGAAAATGTCAAGCCGTGCGGAGGCGCAATCCCTCTGGGGCTGATCGAGGAATTCAACCTGCCTTCCGAGCTGATCGAGAAGAAACTCTCACACATGAGGGCCCGTTCACCGAAAGGAAGGGTGATCGGCATGCACATGCCGAACGGGTATGTCGGAATGGTTCGCCGCGAACGGTTCGACAGCTACCTGCGCGACGAAGCCCGCAAGGCCGGCAGTGCCGTTCTCGAAGGGCTGGTACGTTCCATCGAACGCAAAGGCGACTCATTCGTGATCCACATGCTCGGCGACAAACTGCCGCCTGTGGAGGCAGGGTACATCATCGGGGCCGACGGAGCAAACTCGAAAACCGCTGACGAGCTGCACTTCCCTCCCAATGAGCTGAAGGTGATCGCCATGCAGCAGCGGTTCCGGTATTCACCGGCAATCGAGCAGTTCCGGAATATCGTGGAAATCTGGTTCGACGGGGAGGTCTCTCCCGATTTTTACGGATGGATATTTCCCAAGGCGGACCACCTTGCGATCGGCACCGGCACGGAAGACAGAAAGCATAACATCAAGGAACTGCAGAAACGGTTCATTGAAAAAATCGGCATTGCCGATAAACCCTACCTCGACGAGGCGGCCAAAATTCCGATGAAACCGCGCCGTTCGTTTACCGGAGAACGGGCTATCCTTGTCGGTGATGCCGCCGGACTGGTAACGCCGGCCAACGGGGAGGGTATCTTTTTCGCCATGCGCTCGGGAAAGCTCGGCGCCAGGGCAATGATCGATCATATCCGGAAAGGATCACCTCTTGACACCTACGAAAAAGGGTTCCGGAAGCTGTACGCTCCGATTTTTTTCGGTCTTGAAGTGCTGCAGAACGTCTACTACCGCAACGACCGTCTGAGGGAGAGCTTCGTGGCGATCTGCGCCGATAACGACGTGCAGCGCATCACTTTCGACTCGTACCTGTACAAAAAAATGGTTCCCGCCCCTTGGAGCGTGCAGATGAAGATCTTTTCAAAGAACATCTACCACCTGATCAAGGGAAACTGACCCTCAGGCAAACTGCTTTTCATTCAGGAATACCATGATTCTTGCCTCAATCGGGCTGCTGTCAATCCCGAACTGGGTTATCCATCTCTCATCCTCTCTGGAATGGGGAATAGCTGCCTTCATGATGTACCGCTACGGCACGATCACCGCAAGAAAGGATATCCGGTTTTTCGGGCTTTCGATGCTGCCGCACTGGATCGGAAGCTTTTTTGTGCTGGCTTATCATATCTCCACGGACAGCATCCCGCTGCTGCTCGACCTGTCGGAAACCATCAATCTGTTCGGCAGCATTTCGCTGCTCTGGGCAACAATGCATATCCTGAAAACCAGCGGGACGTCAACGCCTACTGCAAGCATGATGGCCGTTTTTGGTACCCTGATGATTGCCGGCAAACCGCAGTCTTACCTGGGCGACGACGTTTTCGACGCTATCCTGCAGATTTCAAGCGTGGTATACCTTACCTTTCTCGGCATGCTTCTGCGGGTGAGGAAAAAAGACCCGACGGTTTTTTCGGGGCTCACCGTGACCGGATTCTGGTTCGTGCTGGTGTTTATATCCGTAACGGTGTTCTTCATGTACCTGGCAACCGAAGTTCGCGGATTCCACTCGCTTTCGCATGACGACCTGCTACACGGATCGGCCGAAAGCCTGCTCACCGTCAGCAACCTCATGATCGTACTCGGCATCCACCGGCAGACCCGGAAGTTCGAACAACAGCTGATAAGCCGTTCAGCGACGCAGCATCCGTGAATAGGCTTTCGGCTCGGCAAGCAGGGCAAGTGCCCGCTGCACGACCGGATCGTCACCAAGCTCAGCCTTGCGGGATGCCGCTTCGTTGTAATGACGCATGATTTCAATCTCGAGCAGCCGAACGATGCGATCCGATTCGCGCTCGATTCCGTTCCGTTTGAGCTGCAGAAGCTCCTGCTTCAGACCGGCAAGGCTCTTCAGTGAATCTTTCTGTTTTCCAGTCTGCCCTGCCGCAATGCTTTCCTCGACTTCCCTGAGCCGCCGTTCGGGAGCAGAGGTGAAGGTAAAGCCTTGCCGTTGGAGAAAATCGTCAAAGGAGGCCTTCAGCTCCGTACGGTCAAGGGTTTTGTCAGGCGCTTCGGCATGCTCTGCCCGATACCCCGACGCAAAAAGAAAAATCATCCCCTGACGGCGAAGTTCCTGCTCATAGTCCGAGTGCTCCGTCTCCGCTACAGCAAGATCGGGAGCGATACCCCCGCCACCATAGACCTTGCGCCTGGCTGCCGTATAATAAACCGGCGGAGGGAAGACTCGTCCGGAAACTTTCTTCAGAACGTTTCTTGCCACAGCACTTTCGGCGTGGGGTTTCTGGATCAGTCGTCCCGATGGCGTATAATATTTTGCCGTGGTGAGTTTCAGGGTGTTATCGTACGGAAGCCGGATAACGGACTGCACCAGGCCCTTGCCATAGGAACGCTCCCCAAGCACAACACCCCGGTCGAGATCCTGTATGGCTCCCGATACGATTTCGGAAGCGGATGCGCTTTCCCGGTCGATAAGCACGGCAACCGGAAGTGTCCCGACAATCGGGGAGTGCTCTGTTTTATAGATTTTCTCCGATTCGGGCATTCTTCCCCGAATGGTGACAATCGTACTGCCTTTCTCGACAAAAAGTGAGGAAATCTCGACCGCCGATGCAAGCAGACCTCCGGGATTGCCGCGCAGATCGATAATGAGTCCCTTGAGCATCAGCCTGTTTTCCTTTGTCTGACGAAACAGCGTTTCGAGCGCATGACGGATATCATCGGCTGAATGAGCGGCAAAGCTGTCGAGCTGAAGATAGCCGCATTCACCGATGATGCCAGAGTAGGAAACCGTGCTGACACGAACCTCTTCCCTTGAAAGCGAAACCAGACGCGCAGATGCGCTGCCTTCCCGGGACAGGGAAATGGTAAGACGGCTTCCTTTCCGGCCCTTGATCATCTCCCTGATGCCGTCTGTCGTTTTCCCTTTAAGCGACACGCCGTCAATCCGCTCGATCCTGTCACCGGTCCGGATACCGGCTTTCCATGCCGGATATCCTTCGAGAACCGAGGTCACATAAATCTTGTCCCCGAATTTAGCCATGCTGATACCGATACCGGTGTATTGGCCGGAGGTGATTTCTCCAAGCTCTTCCGACTGGTTCTCGTCGAGAAAGACGGTGTAAGGGTCAAGCGTACCAAGCATACCGTCGATAGCCGCATACATGAGCTGACTGACATCGAGAGGTTCAACATAATTTCCGGAAAGTTCACGGTAAACATCGCCGAAAAGATCGATGCCTTTGGTAATTTCATGAAACTCGCCTTCCGGATACTCCTGCGAGGCTGCCTGAAGAGGCAGGAAGAACATCGTACTGAAAAGGAATGCCGCAACGAGGCTTGCGGCAATACGCTTGCTGAACGGGAGTGTTTTCATGAAGCTCTGCACCTTTGTTATCCATTGTTCACTCTTCAGATCTCGCCCGGCCGGTTGCCGGACATGGTTCAAAGCGCCGGGAAACCGGCTCGGAAAGCACGGGCAAACGCCCGCCCCGTGACGATTCGCCAGAGAACAGATCAGCGGAGAGCTTCTTCAAGGGCCGTGGCTCCATCGGTCTTGTCATCACGATACTTGACGATAACCGGCGTGTAGAGCGAAAGGCCGTGCTCCGCTGCAAAATCGCCCCTGAGCTTTCTTGAACCGGCAACAACAACCGCACCGGCCGGAATAACCAGGGGACTGTCCGCGTTTCTTCGATGAATGGTTCCATGAACAAGATCGTAGACCGGGGTCGATCCGTTGAGAATCACTCCGGTCCCGATAACGGCCCGCTCGCGCACGATGGTGCCTTCGTAAATGCCGCAGTTGCCTCCTACCATGACCTCGTCTTCGATAATGACCGGCATGGCGCCGACCGGCTCAAGCACTCCACCCACCTGAACGCCTGCCGAGAGATGAACTTTTTTGCCGACCTGGGCGCAACTTCCGACGAGGGCGTGGGAGTCGATCATGGTGCCCGCATCGACGTAGGCCCCGACGTTGACATAGGCAGGGGGCATCATCACGACGGACGGAGCAAGGTAAGCGCCGTCACGAACCGATGAACCGCCCGGGACGATCCGCACGTTATGATCGAGGGTTATCTCCTTGAGCGGCCAGGTATCCTTGTCTATGAAGGCAAATCCACCCAGTTTGCCCTCGGGAGCCACAGTGACGCCGGTCAGTTTTCCCAGACGCATGCCGAGCAATATCCCTTCCTTTACCCATGTGTTGACAACCCATGCGCTCTCTTTTTTTTCAGCAGCTCTGACTGATCCGTCATTGAGAAGCTGCTTGAATGCAAAAAAAATCCCCCTTGCATCAGGGTTTCCTGCAAGCTCTGCAGCCCCTGCTGATGAAAGCGAGAGAATATCCTGTTTCAGCTGTTCGTATGCAGACATGATACACGGTCCTGTTGGTTAGAGCTCGCTGTATTCGGCGGTGATGTCTTTATTGTGCTTGCGGTTGTAAAAACGGAAATCGTCACTTCGAAGGCTTTCGTCCTGCTTGACGCGGACAAATACCATGTGCTGAAGAAACCATTTCAACTCTGTTTTCATGTCGGTGTTCTTCAGCGGCTCGGCGACCGTCGGGCTGACATAGAGATCGAGCTGCTGAAATTTCATGGGCTGCTGCAGCGCATATTTGCGAAGCCAGCGTTCAATCTGATTGATGGTGGTGAACCGCGCCTGCACGACTCCGGTTCCTCCACAGGCAGGACACTGGTCTCCCATGCGCTGCATGAGGCTCGGACGGATGCGTTCGCGGGTGATCTGCATGATGCCGAAATCGGACATCGGCAGGATGTTGGATTTCGCGCGGTCGTTGCGAAGCTCCGTTTTCATGGCATCGTACACTTTTTTCGCGTTTTTCGGATCGAGCATATCGATAAAGTCAACCACGATAATGCCGCCGATATCACGCAGCCTGAGCTGGCGGACGATTTCACGAGCGGCTTCGAGGTTGGTTTTCAGGGAGTTCTCCTCCTGTTCCCGCTTGGCTGCGTAACGTCCGCTGTTGACGTCAACCACCACCATGGCTTCAGTGTGCTCGATGATGATGTAGCCGCCCGACTTCAGCCATACCTTGCGGGAAAAGATGGATTCGACATCCTTGGCGATATTGTATCCCTCAAACAGCGGCAACTTGCCCTGATAGAGCGAAACGTTCTTTTCCATTTCCGGAGCTGCCCACTGGATGTAATTGAGCGTCTCCTTGTAGATGCCTGGCGAATTGGCAACGATCTCGGTCACATCGGAAGTAAGCGAATCCCGCAAGACGCTGGAAATGATGGTATCCTCCTTGAAAATCAGCTGCGGTGGTGCCGCATCCTTGAGTTTTTCCTCAATCTGCACCCATTTGGCAAGCAGTTTTTCGAGGTCCTGCTTCAGGAGCGACTCCTCCTGGTGCTCGGCCACGGTGCGAATGATGGCGCCGAACCCCTCGGGCAGCATGGAGCGTACGAGTTTTTTCAGCCTGGCGCGCTCCTTGCGCACCACAACCCTGCGTGAAACAGCGACCTGTCCGCCGCCGAAAGGGAGCAGCACCATGAACCGCCCTGCTATGGTGATATCTGAGGTGAGCCGGGAGCCCTTGTTGCTGATTGGCTCCTTGATCACCTGAACAAGTATCGAGTCGTTAGGTTTGAGCTTGCCGGCGATCATCTGGGTATAGGATTGCCGTTCTGCCGCCTTTTCCTCCTCGGTTGCAGGCCCTTTCCTTTCCCCGTTACGCTGCTGTGGTCTGGAGGGCTGAGTCCCTGCTGCACTCTCTTCCGTAGCGGAAGCAGGCGGCGTTTGGGCTGTCTCATCGTCGAATTCATCACCGCCACCGTTTTCATCGTCATCGTCATCCTCGATCAGGGCACGGTAATCCTCGCTGGTGGTGCCGACATCGGAAAAATGCAGAAACCCGTCGGATTTCTGACCGATATCGACAAATGCGGCCTTCAGGCCTTCAACAACCTTGTGCACCCGCCCGAGATAGATATCGCCGATACTCCGGCGACTCTCGGGACGTTCGATCGTCAGCTCCGCAAGACGCCCCTCTTCGACAAGCGCGACCTGTATCTCGTCACCGATCTTGTTCATGAGGAGCTGTTTGTTCATGCTCTTCTTCATATACAAAACTCTGTTATAAATGGTAAAAACCGGGGGAACACCCCTTTCATAGTTTCCTCTGCCATGCTGCTTCCGATGCCGCCGGACAAGCCTGGCCGCCTGGTACTGCAAAACGCCTCCGCAACGGACAATGGTTCCTGATTGTCATGACGTTCTCTGTGAGAAAACCGGTGATTGAAGCAACCCGGAGCACGGAGGCAAAATGCCGGTTATGAGCAGCAGCCTCAGAGCGAAAAACCGGAAGCTGCAAAGGCAGGATAACAGGCTTGCAGGCCAACCGTCAAGATAAGAAATTAAAACAGGAAACAGCAACACGCCATATCGGGGAACACAAGCTGCATTATTGCCGGTAAATCCGCTTATATTGGGAAGTACAAGACTGCACCGAAGCAGGAACAGGGGATATGGACACCGACTACGAGCACACATTCTGGAAAGAGACCTCGCACGTCTGCGGCATCGATGAGGCCGGCAGGGGACCGCTTGCAGGACCGGTTGTTGCGGCTGCAGTTATCTTTCCCCGCTGGTTCAGACCCGAACGGGGTGTTCTTGCCGCGCTCGACGATTCGAAAAAGCTCTCTGCTGAACTCCGCGAAAAACTTGCTCCCGCCATCAAGGATGCAGCGCTCTGCTGGGCTGTCGATGCGGTTGGCCCGGAAACGATCGACCAGATGAACATCTTCAGGGCAACCATGCTGGCCATGAACAACGCCGTAGCGGCGATGCCAAAGCATCCTGAACTGCTGCTTGTCGACGGCAACCGGTTCAGACCCCTGCTCCCGGTACCCTACCAAACCATCGTCAAAGGCGACTCGAAAGTGTTTTCCATCGCCGCCGCATCGGTCCTTGCCAAAACATGCAGGGACGCCATCATGAAGGAGTTCGGCCTGACCTATCCCCAGTATGGTTTCGAGCGGCATTTCGGATACCCCACCGGCGAGCATATCCGGGCAATAGCAGTACACGGAAGGAGCCCTGTTCATCGTAACAGTTTTAAAGTCAGACAGTTGGGAGAGAAATGAAACATGACCAACACGGATCATGATCCACATTCACTGGGTCGGCAGGGCGAACAGCTCGCTGCGGACTATCTTGCCGGAAAAGGATACCGGATCGTGGTGCGGAACTTCCGCTACCACCGCAACGAAATCGATCTTATCGCCCTCGACGGCCGCACCCTCTGTTTTGTGGAGGTAAAAACCAGGGGCTCTCTGGAAAAAGGCCATCCGGTGGAATCGGTAACCCCGCAGAAGCAGAAGGAGATCATCAAGGCAGCCAAAGCCTATCTGCTCACCCTTCAAAACCGTGAACCCGACTGCAGGTTCGATGTGATCGCGATTCTTGCCGACAGCATGAACGGAGATCGCATCGCATCGTTCACCATCGAACACTTCACTGACGCCTTCTGGGATGAAATCCGGTAAGTGCGGGAGCATGCCGCAATAGCGCTAATCCGCTAATTTTGTTATCTTGTGCTTTATTTTGTTCACTCAGTCACTTTATGAGAGATTATGCCTGATACCGGTACCCAGACCCCATCTTCCTACGCGGCAACAAATATCCAGATCCTTGACGGCATCGAGCATGTTCGCATGCGACCAGCCATGTATATCGGAGATATCCACAGCAGGGGACTCCACCATCTCATCTACGAAATTGTCGACAACTCCATTGACGAAACGCTCGGCGGTTTCAACGACTATATCTACGTTTCCCTGAACCAGGACGGATCGGTGACGGTCATCGACCGTGGACGGGGCATTCCGGTTGACATCCATCCGGAAAAGCAGAAATCGGCGCTCGAACTTGTCATGACGGTTATCGGTGCCGGCGGCAAATTCGACAAGGGGGCCTACAAGGTTTCGGGAGGACTGCACGGTGTGGGTGCTTCGGTTGTGAACGCACTTTCAGAATGGTGCGAGGTTGAAGTATACCGTAACGGAAAAGCGTATTTCCAGCGCTATGAACGGGGCGTTCCCCAGGGGGATGTCCGGGAGATCGGCGATTCAGACCAGCGAGGCACGAAAACCACCTTCAAACCCGATCACCAGATTTTCAAGACAACCGAGTTCCGCAAGGATATCATCATTGATCGCATGCGGGAACTGGCATTTCTGAACAGAAACCTCTGTATCACCGTACAGGACACCGAGGGACTGCAGGAGGTTTTCCACTACGAGGGTGGCCTGAAGGAGTTCGTCCAGTTTACCGATCATAACCGGGTGAACCTGTTCAAGGAGCCCATCTACATTTTCGGAGAGCGCGATTCGACCATTGTTGAATTAGCCCTCCAGTACAACGATTCCTACCAGGAAAACGTCTTCAGTTATGTCAACAACATCAATACCCATGAGGGCGGAACGCATGTGACCGGTTTCCGCAAGGCATTGACGCGCACCCTGAACGCCTATGCGCAGAAGAACGACCTGCTGAAGAACCTGAAAATCACCCTGACCGGCGATGACTTCAAGGAGGGTCTGACCGCGGTGATTTCCGTCAAGGTTGCCGAACCGCAGTTCGAAGGGCAGACCAAGACAAAACTCGGCAACTCCGAGACCCAGAGCATCGTCGAGAGCATCGTCAACGAGCAGCTTGCCGAATTTGTCGAAAGCAATCCCAACGTACTCAAGCTGATCATCGAAAAGGTGAAAGGTGCCGCAATGTCGCGCGAGGCGGCTCGCAAAGCCAAGGAACTGACCCGTCGCAAGTCCGTGCTTGAAAGCTCGGGACTTCCGGGCAAGCTGGCCGACTGCTCGATCAACGACCCGGAGCACTGCGAACTCTACATTGTCGAGGGCGATTCCGCAGGCGGCAGCGCCAAACAGGGCAGGGACCGGAGCTTCCAGGCAATCCTGCCGCTCAAGGGGAAAATTCTCAACGTCGAGAAGGCCCGGCTGCACAAGATGCTGGAAAACGAGGAGATCAAAACCATCATTCTTGCCCTCGGCACCAGTTTCGGCGAAGAGGAGTTCTCTCCCGAAAAGCTCCGTTACGGCAAGATCATCATCATGACCGATGCAGACGTCGATGGGGCACATATCAGAACCCTGCTGCTGACTTTTTTCTTCCGCTATATGCGTTCCCTCATCGAAGCAGGAAAGGTTTTCATTGCGCAGCCCCCGCTCTACCTCGTCAAATCAGGCAAGGATCAGCAGTACGCATGGGATGACGATGAACGTAACGCCATCATCGAGTCGATGAAGAAGATGCAGAAGGGAAAAGCCAATGTCAATATCCAGCGCTACAAGGGACTCGGCGAAATGAACCCTGAACAGCTCTGGAGCACCACCATGGATCCGGCCCACCGGTCGCTCCTGCAGGTCAGCGTGGAAAACGCCCGGGAAGCGGATCAGATATTTTCCACGCTGATGGGAGACAAGGTCGAACCGAGAAGGGATTTCATCGAAAAGAACGCCCGTTACGTCCGGAGACTAGATGTTTGAGCGACGGACGGTAACCTCCTTGCGGAGCTGGCGCATCCACTCTTCATAAACCCGCTGCCTTTTGTTATCAAGAGCAAGCTCCTCGAGCAGCGCTGAATCCTTTACCGGATCAAGCCGGTGAGCGGCAATTCGTTCATTAAGCTGGAATATCGCATAGACCGAACCTCCCTGAGGGGGATCGATTTTCACGGGCTCACTCACCTCACCGTTTCTTCTGAGCTTGCCGACAACCTCCTTGAGCGGTGAACGCAACGTTGCTACAGGAAATACATTTTTTGACGAAGAGGCGGAAAGAACCGATCCGCCAACTCTCGACGAAACCGGGTCGTCGGAATGTTTCCTGGCCATGTCGGCAAACGAGACCTTTCCGGACAGAACATCGGCCCTGATGGAACGAAGCAGCGCCAGCGTCCCATCAACATCGCTTTTGGTGCGGTCAAACCCGATAAGGATATGACGAACATGCAGGGAGTTGACCTCCTTGTTGAGCAGCTGGATGATATGGAACCCGTAGCGCGTCTCGACGATACCGGAAATCTTGCCCTCCTTCAACGCATATGCCGTATCCTCGAAACTCTGGACCAGTTCCCCCTTCTGCACATAACCAAGATCTCCGCCAAGCGATGCCGATCCGGGGTCCTGTGAATATTTTTTGGCAAGCTCTCCGAAATCGGCGCCGCCCTGCAGTTCGGCCTGTACCTTTTCGATCATTACCCTTGCTCGTGATCGGCTGTCGGCGGTTATATCGGGATACTTGAGAATCTGGGAAACCGAAACAGCGTCAGGAATAACCGGCAGCCGGTCTTTATTTGCCTGGTAAAACGCCATGGCTTCCTCATGGGAAACCGTCAGACCTGACATCTTCTTCCTGCGGAGGGTTTCAACGAGCTGCTGGTTTTTCAGTTCCTCACGCAACTCCTTGCGGATGACAAGCAAGCTCTTTGCGAAGCGGGACTCCATCTCCTGTCTGGAAGAAAAACGTGAGGCGAGCACTTTCATTCTCTCGGCAACAAGAGCGTCAAGTGCGGTCTCATCAACACCGGTGCTGTCGATTTTCGCCTTGGAAAGGATAACCTTCTGGTCGATCAGCGAGTTCAGCACCTTTTCAGAAAGGTTCCGGTCGGCTTTCAACTCCGGAAACTGCAACCTTGTCATTGCAACCCGCTCTTCGAGTTCCGACTGCAGAATGACTTCATTGCCCACCACGGCTACGATCCTGTCCACGGTTTGCGCCGACGTACTGCAGGAGAGCGCGGGTATACACAACAGAAACAGTGTATAAACCGCTGTTATCACTTTTTTCATGCTCATCGCTCCTTGCTCTTGATGTTGTTTGTTATTCTCCTGCAGCCTAGGAAGCACTGCCTCCCCTGAGCCTTACCACTGACTTCGTCGCTCTCAGCCAGTCGTACACCAGAGGAGCGGCAATAAAAATGGACGAATAGGTTCCAATCAGGATGCCGGTGAAAACCGCAAATGCGAACCCCCGGATGGCAGGCCCGGCAAAAATGAACAGGATCAGTACACTGATAAGGGTTGTCCCTCCGGTAACGATGGTACGACTCAACGTCTGGTTCATGCTCTCGTTGAAAATGGCCGCGTACTCCGACGGCTTGCTTCCGCGTATGCGCTCCCTGATGCGGTCGTACACAACAACGGTATCGGTAATCGAATAACCCGCAACCGTGAGAAAAGCTGCGATGATGCTCTGATCCATTTCAAGCGGCATGAAGGCAAAGATGCCTCCAAGCATGCTGAACAGCCCGAGCACGGTGAGCACGTCATGGAAAATAGCCAAAACACCGGCCGCGGCGAACTTGATTTCATACCTGAACCCGACATAAATCAGGATGGCGACAAGTGCGGCCAGCATGGCCTTGACGGCAGACCATTTCAGGTCGGATGCGATGCTCGGCCCTACGGAATCGATCCTGACGATTTCATGGGGATTATCGGCAATTCTGTCTCTGAAAGCATTCGAAATGAGCGATTTCAGTTCATTCGTCTGACCGTTGAACACCGTACTGAGCAGAAACGAACGGTCAAGCCCGTATTGTTTCAGGGTTCCCGACACTCCCGCCTCCTTCAGTACGGAGCGAACGCTGGAGACATCGATGTTTTTCTCGAAACGGATAACCACCTCGGAACCTCCCCGGAAGTCGATTCCGTAGTTGAGTCCCCTGACAGCAAGCGAGACCAGTCCGGAAAGCAGAAGAACAGCAGAGATCGCATAAGCTATTTTACGGTGCTTGATGAAATCGAACCCGGTTTTATGAAAAATCCTCATGGATAACGCACCTTGATTGATTAACCGAAACTTTTTACTGAAAGTATATTTCTGGAAAACATGAACGTGAAAATTTCCTTTGTCACCACAATCGCCGTAAAGAGACTTGTCGCCGTACCGATCATCAGTGTGACGGCAAAGCCCTGGACAGGCCCGATCCCGAAGGTATAGAGCAGGTATGCCGAAGCAAGCGTGGTGACATGCGAGTCGAGAATGGAGGAAAATGCCTTCTCATATCCGGCTCCTATCGCCGATGCCACAGATTTGCCTTCAGCAAGTTCCTCCCGGATGCGTTCGTTTATCAGCACGTTGGCATCTACTGCCATACCCATGGTGAGCACGATGCCGGCGATACCGGGCAGAGAAAGTGATGCGCTGAATCCTGCAAGCACCGACAGCACGACAAGAATATTGAGAACAAGGGCAACATCCGCAGCAATGCCCGCCGTCCGGTAGTACAGCAGCATGAAGATCGACACCGCGAGGAAACCCCAGGCCATCGAGAGCATGCCGGCCCTGATGTAATCGGCTCCCAGCGACGGCCCGACCGTGCGCTCCTCGAGAATCCTCACCGGAGCCGGAAGGGCGCCTGCCTTGAGAACGATTTCCAGGTCCTTAGCCTCTTCAACGCTTTCGATTCCGTTGATCACCGAATTGCCGTTGGGAATTTTCGACTGAACCACCGGCGCGCTGTACACCGCACCGTCAAGGACAATTGCTATCCGCTTGCCGATATTGGCGCCGGTTATGCGTGCCCACTTCGCGGTTCCTTCGGAGTTCATGTCCATGAGCACCTCAGGCTGCGCACCTTCCGCGCTGAAAGAAGCCTTGGCTTCGGTTATCACTCCACCGGTCAGTTCGGCGGTTTTCCTGACCAGAAAAACCGGATAGTAGTTCCGTCCGTCCTGCAGCTGATCGGGCTTGGCCGCCAGGAGAAGCTCGCTGTCCTGGGGAACGAGCGCACTGACATCGCTTCGCTGGAACAGTTTTGTGACAAACTCCCGTGAATCCTCCTGCACATAGACGCTGCCGTTCTGCAGAATGGTCAGGGCGTCGTAAAGCGGTCCTGCTGATCCGGCCGAAGGTTTGAGCGCAGGAGAAAGCCCCTCTTCTTGCAGTGAATCCGCCTTGACGCTATCGGCAGGAAGCCGGGAGGGCGAAGTCACCCCTGAAGCAAGGGAAGAGTTGAGCTTGTCGAGCACCCGCAGCAGCACTTCTGGTTCTCTGAGCAGCTTGAATTCAAGTTTTGCCGTCCCCTTCAACAGGTTTCTCACCCGGTTTTCATCGGATATGCCGGCAAGTTCGATAATGAGCCTTCGGCTGCCCTGTGTGGTTATGATCGGTTCGGCAACACCATACTGGTCGATACGATTCCGGATGATCTCCCTGGCGCGCACAAGCGCATCCTCCGACTCCTTGCGGAGCTTGCCGGTTATCTCACTGTCACTGTTCCGGATATCGTAGAAATAGCGACTGAGCCTGATCTGCTTGTTTCTGAATTCAGAAACAAGCAGATCGATGACCGGAACATCGCTCGATGCGGCTTTCTGCCTTACCCTTTCCATAATGGCCTGCAATCGGGCATCCTTGTTCCAGGCTTTCTGTTCAAAAAGATCGGCCTGGTCAACCTCCATGACAAGATGCATGCCTCCTTTCAGGTCAAGACCCAGCTTGAGGCTTTTCTTGCGGGCATTGTCCAGTTCATCCCGGTGGCTGATCATGTACTTCAGACTGTCCGCACCCGAGGCAAAGCTGCCCAGCTGTTTCGACAGCGAATAATCACGCCAGGTGGGCCATAGAGACCAGAGGGAAACAAGCGTAACCAGAGCAATCAGTAAGAGGTTGAATGGTTTGTTTTTCATTATGGATAAAGCTTTTCACGCAATGGAAATAATTCAGCCAATATATAAAACAGGGTAGTGATTAACAATCTGCAGTGATCGCCGGTATCGGGCATGATCGCTGACCATAAAAAAAGCCCGGCTTTACCGGGCTTTTTTGGGCACAGACGGGCAATTATCCCCAGATGTCCTGCGATATGTTCTTGTACCATCCATCCGCGAACATCGCCTCCTCACGGAGATGATCGGCATCGGCATCCATCGGCGTCAGACCACCCGATCCGGGAACCTCGATAATGCCGGTCGGGCTGAGACTGTAAACTCCTGCCACGGAAATTCCGTAGTCGGTACCGATCAGGCTGTAACAGGTATTCACCAGAGATGGCGGCGCAGGTTCCTTGCCCTGGAAAAGCCTGATGATCGAGGCTGCTGCAACCTTGCCCTGGCTGCTTGCCGCGAACCCTGATTTCGGCATGGCACCGGCAATACAGGCATCCCCGATCACATGAACTCCGGGATGCAGTGTAGACTCGAATGTGTTGGGGTTGATCGGGCACCATCCCGAAGCATCGGTCAGTCCTGCGTCGAAAGCAATCTTTCCGGCCTGCTGGGGAGGAATGATATTGATGACATCGCCTTTTTCGACGCCGAAATCGGTTGTCACACTCATCGCTCGTCCGTCAACCTTCGAAATCTTTCCGCCGGTCGGACCCGAGCGCCATTCGATCATTCCGGGATAGAGCGTATCCCATCCTTTCTTGAAGAGGCCCTGCTTGCTGAACTTCTCTTTCGCGTCAAGGATGATGATCTTCGATTTCGGTTTTTTCGCCTTCAGATAGTGTGCGATAAGGCTTGCTCTTTCATAGGGGCCCGGCGGGCATCTGAAGGGATTTCCGGGAGGACAGATCAGTACCCTGCCGCCGTTCTTCATGGCCATGAGCTGCTTGTGGAGCAGAATAGTCTGGGAACCAGCCTGGTAGGCATGCGGCATTTTTGTGTTTGAAAGAGCTTCACTGTACCCTTCGATGGCGCTCCATTTGAAGTCTATGCCGGGAGAAACGATCAGACGGCCGTAATTGAGCACCCTTCCGGTTTTCAGGGTTACCGTACGCTTCACTGCATCGATACCGGTTGCCTTATCGGCAATGACATTCACACCGTGGCGATTTCTCAGCACGGTATAGGTCTGGCCGATATCCTGCATGGTTCGCAATCCACCGAGCACCCAGTTGCTGAAGGGACAGGTATAGAAGGTTGCTTTCGGCTCTACAAGGGTAACGGCAATGGAGGGGTCAAGTTTTTTGAGGTATTTTGCAGCGGCTGCTCCTCCGAAACCGCCCCCAATGATCACGACCCTGTTCTGGGCGGCAAAGGCCGGCTTTATGGTACCGAAAAGACCGAGGGCCGAACCGGCAACGCCCGATACGAGGAGCTTGTTGAAATCTCTGCGTGAAATCCTGTGGCTCATGTTCTGTTCCTCCCGGTTATTTGTTGTTCTGCCAGACTGTTCCGAAATACTGCGCGATCAGGGTGATCTCCTCGTCCGAGTAGCCTTTCGCATGTCGGCCCATGACCGTGGAATAGCGCTTGCCGCTCTTGAAATCCTTCAGCGCAGTTTCAAGATACTCGGGGGTTTTTCCATAGAACGAGGGAATGACGCCGACACTCTTTCCGTCCGTTCCGTGGCATGATGCGCAGGAAAGCGAAAGAATCTGACCGCGAGGATTGGCTTCAGCGGTCTTTGAAGCCGGGTTTGCTGCAGCAGAGGCATCCGCTCCTGCGCCCAGCAGGGCGAATGAGACGAAACAGGCAGTCAGCAATGATCTGATAGAAACCTGCATAATATGGTTCTCCTGGTTTAATTATTGAAAAAGCACTGCACGTCATAAGCCGCTCCGCATATGCTGCACTTGTAAGGCAGAAATCAGTTTACCAGCGCTTCAGCAGCAAATTCCTGGTTCCGGGTGTCGATGAAACGCAGCGTGAGCCTGTCCCCTTTTTTTCCTGAAAACCTGAACTGCATGAACGGGTCCCGTGAAACCGAAGGGCCGAGCTGAATGTCAAGCAGCGGCTTTCCGTTCACCTGAACGCTCCCTTCCCTTATGAAATGAGCCGGAACGATCTTGCCGGACTCGTCCTTTCTGGTACCCGATTCATTCGGGTGAGGAATGACGATCTTGACCGACACGATCCCGCCCTCTTCTTTTGCAAATATTCTCATGAGATGTTAATGGTTTTTCTCGATGGCTCAGCACGCCTGGGCGGATACATCCACATGGACACTCGCCACATAACATTTTCCTCCTTCCCTGACGACGCCGTAGAGCAGCGAACTCTCCTTCATCTTGATGTTGAGCGCAACCGAGGGGAGTGCGCCAGCATGCAGGGCACAACTGAACACGAGAGGTGTAAGGTTCTTCTCGACAAACAGATAGAGATGATCCCCCTTGATAGATGAACTCACCTCCACAGGAACTGCCGAGCTGTCCGCTGCAACCGGAGGGGCCGCAATGGTTATCTTGTCCGTTTTCACAAGTTCTTTCGTACCGAGAACGTTCTGAAAGGCATTTTCAAGGGGAACCTTCTGAAAATCCTTTTCATTCCATGCAGCCATCAGCATGGAGGGAGTCAGCACGGCAAGTGCCGCAACAAGCGGAGTCCGTTCCAGAAAGGCTCTTCTTTTCATAACTTGACTAAAAGATAATTGAATATGCAGCGTTTGTTCGTACTGCACTGCGGATGGAAGGTCATATATAACTATATGATTATATAAAAAATATACCTATTGATGCAAATAATTTTTGTTTCTCGATCCTAAAACAGCATTTCCGGTACGCATACACGGGAAAAAAATGATAATATACTATACAATTACGTCAACACTCACACAATATGTTACGAGTCCGGCAGTAATTGACGATTTTCCTTCATTGCTCACATGCTTCGGCAGGAATGTTTCACGTGAAACACAAATCAGTGCCTATGTATGATGTCATTGTTGCAGGAGGAGGGCATGCCGGCTGTGAAGCAGCGCTTGCCGCCGCAAGAACAGGCATGCTCTGTCTGTTGATAAGTTCCGACCTGACCGCGCTGGCAAGAATGTCCTGCAATCCGGCGATAGGGGGGGTTGCTAAAGGGCAGATTACCCGTGAGATCGATGCCCTCGGAGGAGAAATGGGCAAGGCTATCGATGCGACAGGAATTCAGTTCCGCATGCTGAATATGAGCAAAGGCCCGGCAATGCATTCTCCGAGAGCGCAGGCCGACCGGACACGATACTCCCTGTATATGAGGAGAGTCGTTGAAAAAGAGGAAAACATACACCTGCTGCAGGATACGGTAACCGGGATCCTTGTAAAATCGGGCATGGCAACCGGAGTCCGCGTTTCCACGGGGATGGAAATTGCATCAAAAACCGTTATTCTCACATGCGGTACTTTTCTGAACGGGCTGATCCATATCGGTCTCGATCATTTTCCCGGCGGCAGAACCATCGCGGAGCCTCCGGTGTCCGGCTTGACAGAATATCTTGCCGGACTTGGCTTCAGACACGGGCGTCTTAAAACAGGCACTCCCCCAAGAATCGACCGCCGTAGCGTTGACTATGCACTCGTCACCGAACAGAAGGGTGATGTCTCACCCGTGCCGTTTTCATTTACCTCTCGCTCACTTGCGGAAATACCGCAAGTGAGCTGCTACCAGACAACAACGACTTCCCGAACTCACGATATCCTGAAAACCGGCTTTCACAGGTCACCGCTCTTTACCGGAAAAGTTCAGGGTACAGGGCCGCGCTACTGCCCGTCAATCGAAGACAAGATCAACCGTTTTTCACAGAAGGAGAACCATCATATTTTTCTCGAGCCGGAAGGCTTCGATACCAATGAAATGTATGTGAACGGCTTTTCGACATCACTTCCTGAAGATATTCAGCTTGCAGGCCTCAGGTCAATTCCCGGACTTGAAAATGCCAGGATGATACGACCTGGATATGCTATCGAATATGATTATTTTTTCCCGTATCAGATTAGCCTCACACTTGAAACCAAAATCATTGATAACCTGTTCTTTGCAGGACAGATCAACGGCACCTCGGGTTACGAAGAAGCGGCAGCACAGGGTATCATTGCAGGGATCAACGCATCACTCAAAGTCCAAAACAAGGATCCTCTTACTCTGAAACGTTCGGATGCGTATATCGGCGTACTCATAGATGATCTTATTACCAAGGATACTGACGAACCATACAGGATGTTCACCTCTTCAGCCGAACACCGTCTTATGCTGCGTCATGACAACGCCGACATACGGCTCCGTCGCTTCGGCTATTACGCCGGCCTGGTATCGGAGCCCGTTATGGAATTCTGTAACCGTAAAGTAGCCGCCATCATGCAGTTGAAGCAGCTTGCCGCTGCATTCAGGTTCAGGCCGGAGATACTCAACCCGGTTCTGTCGCGGTCCGGTATGGCGGAAATACCGGGTCCGTCTTCTGCCGCTTCTCTTCTCAAGCGCCCGGGAATAGGGTTCAGCGACCTGCTTGAATGCTCTCCGGAATTCAGGGAACTGATCGAGAATGTCACGTCCGATCCTCTTGTATTCGAACAGGTTGAAATAGATATTAAATACGAGGGGTACCTGAAACGTGACCTGCTGATGACGGAAAGGATATCGCGTCTCGAATCCCTGCAAATACCTCACGGATTCCTTTACGATCAGGTGGCTGGTCTTTCCAGCGAAGGGCGGGAAAAGCTCAAGAAACATCGACCTGAAACCATCGGGCAGGCAGCCAGAATACTCGGTGTTTCACCATCGGATATCTCCGTGCTTATGATTAAACTTGGACGCTAATCCACCTCCCGTCGTTTCACGTGAAACATAAGAGAGGGCTTTTTTCATTTCACCTTGTCTGTTCATGGACAATCTCATTCATGACATTCTTGATAACGATCTCCTTTTCGGCAAGGACAAGGAGGAGCTCATTGTCGGCGCTTATCAGCTTTCTGATACGCATATAAGGCTTTTCTTTCGCAGGGAAGGCTCCGTTCTTTACCGTGACGACCCCTTTTATCCTTTCTTTTTTCTTTCTGAGGAGACTGTTCTGAGCGGATTCGTTCCGGAAGACAAGAAGAAATTCTGGCTCGTCAGACTCCAGGGAAATAATTTCTACCAGTATCTTGCTATTTTCAGCAGCTGGAAAACCTTCAGGGCCGGTCTTGATTTCATCAATGCTAAAAAAATAACAACCGCCAGGATGCCAGGCGATTCAGGCCATGAAGATGAGAGTTCTCTGACCTACAGCAAGGGAGATGCGGTTACCCAGTATTTTCTTCAGACAGGAAAAACACTGTTCAAAGGCATGCTCTTTGACGATGTGCACCGCCTTCAGCTTGATATCGAGACCTATTACAAGCCGGGCCGGAGAGATCAAGGAAAAAATGAGAGATTTTCGGATGAAATCATTATCGTTTCGCTTTCGGACAACCGGGGCATGGAAGTTGTCATCCACTCCAGAAACTGTTCTGAGAAAGAGCTACTCGAAAGAGTCGTGGAAACCATTTCACGCATGGACCCCGATGTTATCGAAGGGCACAATATTTTCAGCTTCGACCTTCCATACCTTCAGCGTCGCTGTGATCAACACGGGGTCTCCTTTTCGATAGGACGAGATGGTCTGGTCCCGAAAACCTATCCGTCAAGCATCCGTTTTGCCGAACGCTCTCTAGATTTCACCTTTTTCGATATTCCTGGCCGTCATGTAGTAGATACTCTTTTTCTTGTGCAGAGCTATGATGTCTCAAAACGTTCTCTCCAGAGTTACGGACTCAAGGCGGTTGCAAAGCATTTCGGATTTGCATCTCCTCACAGGACCTACATAGACTATGAGGATATTGCCTCCACCTGGGATACCGATCATGAAAAGCTTCTCGCATATGCCCTTGACGATGTTATCGAAACACGTGAACTTTCAGGAATGCTGTCCGGAAGCAATTTCTACACAGCACAGATGCTTCCCTATACCTATGCAATGACCTCTCGTCTTGGTCCGGCCGCAAAAATAGAGGCTCTGTTCGTACGTGAATACCTTCGACAGAAACATTCACTCCCCAAACCATCTTCTGGCCAGCAATACATGGGGGGCTACACGGAGGTCTTCCTGAAAGGCATTCTTGGACCGGTCGTCTACGCAGATGTCGAATCCCTGTACCCATCCATCATGCTTTCGTACGACGTCTGCCCGAAAAGTGATGCACTGAGAGTTTTTCCTGTGGTGCTTCGAGATCTCAGGGATCTCCGGTTCAAGGCCAAACATCTCGTTACAGAGTACCGGAACGGGAAAAACACCGCTCTGGCAGATAACTTTGATGCCATGCAGGGCTCTTTCAAAATTCTTATCAATGCCATGTACGGATACCTTGGATTTCAGGGAGGCATCTTCAATGATTTTTCCGAAGCGGACCGCGTAACTTCTACAGGGCAGTCCATTGCAAGAAAAATGATCGCTGAATTCGAATCGAGAGGGTGCCGGGTTATTGAGGTTGATACAGACGGGATTCTTTTCATTCCTCCTCCAGGCGTCACGACGGAAGAAGATGAGAGAAAACTGGTGAATGAGGTATCCGGCAGGATGCCTGACGGGATCAATATCGGTTTTGACGGGAGATTCAGGAAAATGATCTCGTATCTGAAAAAAAACTACGCACTGCTTGATTACAACAATCGCATGACCGTCAAAGGATCATCGTTATCGAGCAGAAGCAACGAAAAGTTCGGTCGTGATTTCATAAGAAAGGGTTTTGAAACGTTGCTTGCCGAAAACATTGCGGGACTGCACGATCTCTTTATGGATTACCGTCGGAAAATTATGGATCATGAACTCGATATTGCGGAATTTTCAAGAAGCGAGACACTGAAGTCAACACCCGAGCAGTATCTTGAAGATGTTCGTGCCGGTCGAAGAGCCAAGTCGATAACCTATGAACTGGTTCTCAGAGCGGGTGGAGGGTTCTCGAAAGGAGACAGGATAACCTATTACATCTCGGGTTCCGGAGCATCATCCTCGTTTTTCGACAAGGGTCGTCTCGCTTCCGAATGGAACCGCAGCAAACCGGATGAAAACACAGCATTTTACCTGAAACGGCTTGACGAACACTGTCAGAAGTTTCTTCCATTTTTCAAGCCACAGGATTTCAGTACGATTTTCTCCGCAGACACCCTCTTTGCCTTTTCTCCTGAGGGTATCGAAATCATTCGTGAAACCCGGAATATTTCACCGGAAACAGCCGGGAATAATGATATTTTATGAGTATTTTTTTTCATTCATCCAGGAACTATGAATGGATGTAATCTGTATTTCATTATAGTTTTGTGCATTAACTCATAATCTCTACCTCTATCCACCATGGCTGACAATAAAATACTTCCCGTTACCGATGATGTAACCTGGATCGGAATACTTGATCCCGGTCTCATTACCTTCGACATCGTTATGGAGACGAAGTACGGGACAACGTATAACTCTTATTTCGTCAACGCAGATAAAAAAACCGTCATCGAAACATCGAAAGCCAAGTTCTGGCCAACCTATCTTGAAAAGATAAAGCAGGTTACCGATCCGTCTGAAATTGAATACATCATTGTCGATCATACAGAGCCGGACCATTCAGGCAATGTACACAACCTCCTCAGCGTTGCTCCCAATGCAACGGTTGTGGGCAGTGGCAACGCCATAAAATTCCTTCGTGACCAGACCGGCCACGATTTCAGGCATCTTGTCGTCAAGAACGGGGACAGTCTTGATCTGGGAAACAAGACGCTGCATTTCATCGGGGCTCCCAATCTTCACTGGCCGGATACCATCTACACCTGGCTTGAAGAGGACAAGGTACTGTTTACCTGTGATTCCTTCGGTTCACATTTTTCTCATGAGGCGATGTACGATGATCTCGTCGGAGATTTTGACGATGCCTTTACCTATTATTTCGATGCCATTCTCAGACCATTCAGCAAATACATGCTGCAGGCTATCGAAAAAATAAAACCACTCGATATACGGGTCATCTGTCCCGGGCACGGCCCCATTCTCCGTTCCAACTGGAAAAAATACGTTGATCTCTCACACCGGTATGCATCGAATGCCATAGCGCTGCCGAATGAAAAAAACATTCTCATAGCCTATGTGTCCGCCTATGAAAACACAACGCTGCTCGCTCAAAAAATTGCCGAAGGGCTCAGACAGTCATGCGATTTCACCATCGACATCTGTGATATTGAAAATATTCATTTTTCAAAGCTTGAGGACAAGATAGCCCACTGCTCCGGAATTATTGTGGGTTCTCCTACGATCAACCAGAACATCCTCCTGCAGATCTATCAGCTTTTTGCAGCGGTAAACCCGATTCGCGACAAAGGAAAACTTGCCGCGGCTTTCGGTTCCTACGGCTGGAGCGGTGAAGGGGTCAAGATGATCGAAACCAACTTTTCCCTGCTGAAACTTAACGTATTCGACAAGAACGTAAGAATAAAGTTTCAGCCGCACGAACCTGAGTTCGAGGAGTGTATCACATTCGGCAAATCATTCGCTGAAAAGATGATCGACATGTATCAGTTGAGCTGCAATCTCTGATGGTCTGTCACACGCAGCCGCAGTCCGGAACTGCGGCTTGCAGACCTACCGGAAAACAATTTCGCTTACAATTTCACGCCCGAAAGCCTGATTGATCCTGGCGGCAAGTTCCTGTTTCCTGAAATTCAACTCCATTCTCCATACGGAATTTCTTACCCGTATAAAGAGCTGACCGTTTGACAGCCTTTCTACAGCCGTTTCAGAAGCGATGGTTTCACCGACTATCTCACCCCAGAGCTGAAGAGCCCTGTACTGTTCGATCGTTTCATTCATGCCAAGCCTGACACACACATCCTCAACAATTGATGCTATTTTTCTTGGACTTTTTCTTTGCATTGCTTGTGCATGGTTATGTCGTCAATTCAAGGATATCGACAGATGAAACCGCAGTACCGAACCTGTTTTCTGTTGTCGTTATAATGGTCTGTCCAAATGGTTCGAGCATTGAGATCAATGCATCGATACGCTTTGCATCAAGTTCACTGAAAAGATCATCGAACAGACAGATGGGCTGTTCATCGATTTTCTTCCTGAAATAACCATGCAGCGATAATTTCAATGCGATCAGAAAACTCCTTTTCTGACCCTGTGAAGCATATCTTTTCAGATCTTTTCCATTCAGGAAAAACAGGACTTCATCACGGTGCGGACCTGCCAGGGTAAGGCCTCTGGAAATCTCTTCATGGCGCTTCTCCTTGAGCCACTCCCTGAAAGAAACGGCAAGCCGATCTTGAGAAGAACAAGTTTCATCTGCAGGAAACGAACAGCGATATGTCATGAATGGCTCCTCCCCGTATGAAAGCAGACCGTGATACTCCACTATTCCGGGATTCAACTCACGAATGAATCTCATTCTTGCAGCAACAACTGCCGCTGCCTGCTCTACCATCTGTTCAGAAAGAATATCAATCGTTTCGCAATGACGACGATTTTCCTTCATAATGGAAAGAAGCGAATTACGCTGCTGGAGAATTCTCCTGTATTTGAGAAGGGCTGCAAGGTAGACAGGATCCGTCTGACAGATCGCATTATCAAGAAACCGACGTCTTTCTGCTGGTGAACCGCTGACAATCGATATATCTGCAGGTGAAAAGGTAATGCAGGGAATACAGCCGATATGTGTTGAGAAAACCGCTATGCTCTGTTCGTTGACCGTCAGCTCTTTTCCTCTCTGACGATCGTAGATGACCTTTACCTCTGTTATCCGCTTACAGTCACTGCTGAACGTTCCTTTCAAAAGAAAAAAAGACTTGTCCCGACCGAGACACTCGGAATCGTAAGTATTTATAAATCCTTTACTTAATGCGCAATAATGAATTCCTTCGAGAATCGAGGTCTTGCCTGATCCATTCGGGCCATAGAGAAGATTGATGCCTTCATATGGCCCGAATGTCAGGGTGGTATGGTTCCTGAAATGAACAAGCTGTATCTGTTCGAGTTTCAATAACGTGGCTCTCCGCTCAATTATTGATGCGAACAGGCATGACAAGTATGATCAGGTCTTCCTGCTGTTCCTTTGGTGTACCCGGTTTGAAAATGACTGCAGTGGTTGGGCTTTTCAGCTCGATGACGATGTCATTGTCATCGATATGTGCAAGAGCCGCTTCGATGAATTTTGCATTGAAGCCTATCGTTATGGACTCTCCAGTGAACTGACATCCAAGTTCCTCCTGGGCTGATTCACCTTCATTGGTATTTTCTGCCATGATTTTCAGGATCGGACCGTTGATCTCGATCTTGACGTCACCGATACTTGAAAACCTCCCGACTCTTCGAACCGAATCATAAACAACGCTTCTTTCGGCAACCATTTTCTTGTCGTGCTCGACAGGTATGACCGCTTCGTAGTTCGGATATGGCTCGACGATGAGAGCGGCTTCAAGAACCACGTTGTCACAGGTGTAGCATACAGAACGGCGTTCCTCGTCAATTGACATGGTAAGCGTGTCGTTCTGTGCGAGTTTCTGAATGATTGAGAGCACGCGTGCCGGAACCACGATCTTCTGTTTATCTGCAACCTGTGCACTGACAGGTTTACGGTAACGCACAAGTCTGTGACCATCTGTTGCCACGGCGGTGATGCTTGTCTCCTCGATTTCGAAAAGCACACCCATCATGGCCGGCCTCATGCCATCAACACTGCATGCGAAAATGGTCTTCTGAATAAGATCCTGCAATTCTGCTGTTTTCAGCTCGATTGCGATATCGTAGGTTTTTTCATTTTTCTCGGGTTTGCTTTCAAACAGGCAGGGAATTTTATATCTGCCCTTGTCCGTAGCAATGGATACCGTGCCGTGATCACTGATCTCCTGCCTCTGAATGACAAAACCAACAGGAGTGTCATACATGCTTCTGAGAAAATCCTGGAGTGTTTTTGCCTTGATGCCGATATTTCCTGCATCGGATGTTTCAACATCACACTTGGCTGTAATGGAAAGTTCACCGTCGGTTGCAAAAAGGGTAAGGGTGCCGTTTTCAAGGGTCAAATGAACATTGTCGTACCTCGGATCAATGGTTTTGGCGGGAATTGCCTGGGAAACCTTGCTGACGGCATCCTGCATCTGACGTATGGTCGAAGAAAATTGCATCATCGTACTCTTTAACTATTTATAATGTTTTAAGAATTTGTTGTTGCTGTTGTTGCTGTGGAAATCTTGACTACTCCTGTAAAAAATATTATAAACCTTTTTCTTTTAATATTTTATAGGTATCAGAATCGTTTCGGGCATTGTTGGCAGACGGTTCATTTCCCGGGGATAATATTGTTGAATGAATGTTGAAGGCGTTACCCGTGCTTCCCGTCATGTTGATACCGCCGGAGTTACCAAGGCCCGATCAACACCCTTTCAACAGGTTATGCACACATGAACCGCTACATGGAAAGAATTTCGATTCTCTTTTTAATTTCCTCAATTTTTTTTCTTTCCTCGCTGACGCCCACCGCGCGCTTTTCTATGGTGTTCAGCGCATGAATAACCGTCGAGTGATCACGACCTCCAAAATGAAGGCCGATGGTTTTAAGTGATGAGTCTGTCAGCAGCTTCGCAAGGTACATGGCCATCTGTCTTCCTGAAGCGATCTCTTTCTTTTTTGATTTTCCCTTCAGGTCGTTCGGCGTGATGCTGTAAAACGCGCAGACAGCTTTCTCGATCGTATCGAGGGTCAACTGTTTTGTCGTATGCCTGATGATATCTTTCAGGGTGGATTTGGTGAACTGAAGATCGATTTCCTGGTTGTCGAGTGACTGGGCCGCAAGCAGTTTGACGATACAACCCTCAAGCTCCCGAACGTTTTCGGTGACATTGGTGGCGATGAACTCGATAACCGTATCGTCGAGATTGACTCCGCTCTGGTGCAGTTTGCTGAGAATGATGGCTTTTCTCGTTTCATAATCAGGTGGCTGAATGTCTGCAGAGAGCCCCCAGTTAAAACGTGATATAAGACGGTCTTCAATACCCTTGATCTCTTTGATCGGGCGGTCGGCCGAGAGAATAATCTGCTTGTTGGCCTGATGAAGGGTGTTGAAAATGTGAAAGATCTCTTCCTGTGTCTTCTCCTTGCCGGCAAAGAACTGGATATCGTCGATGATCAGAACATCGATGGTGCGGTAAAACGAGGAGAACTCCTGTATTTTTCCGTTCTGAATGGCATTGACGAAATCAATGGCGAATTTTTCGCTTGATACGTACAGCACCTTTTCAGAAAGGCAGTTAGCCCGGACGGTGTTTCCTATTGCCTGGATCATATGCGTTTTTCCGAGTCCGACTCCCCCGTAAATCACCAGAGGATTGAAAGCATTCTGACCAGGGTTCTGGGCCACTGATTTCGAGGCTGCAAAAGCCAGTGAGTTGCAATCGCCCCTGATAAGGGTTTCGAAGGTATACTTCGTATTCAGATGTGTTTCAAAACGCATAAGATTGCGTTCGAAATCAATCCGGCTGGTTCCCCCTGCAAGGGAGTGCGCCGTTTTTTCAGGCAGGCATTCGGCTGATATGGTGTTTTGATGCGGCAGCTCAATGGTAACCGGTTGTCCCTGGGATTTATCCATGACAATCGAGTACATCAGTTTCGCTTCGGGACCGATGACCTCCTTGAGCGTCTGCTTCAGATAGGAAGAGTAATTTTCCTCTATCCATTCATAGAAGAACTGGCTCGGAACCTCTATGGTAAGTTCGTTTCCGGAAAAATGGACCGGCTTGATCGGAAGAAACCATGTCTTGAATGCCAGCGGATTGATCTTTTCCTTTATGGTCTCCAGGCATGATGACCATACCTGATGCTCCAGGAAGGCGCTTTTCGGGAGTTTTTGGAGCATGGCTCCAGCGCGCGCGTTTGAAGTTGTTTCAGGCATACCGAGAAAAATTTGTAAGGGGGGCCGAGGCAGAAAAATAAAAGCATCAACATCGGATGTTCACAAGTTACTGTTTTCGGTGGATAAAAAACAATTCGGTGAACGAAAAAATATGCGCCGGCTCTCCATGGGGAGAAAGTGCTTGTCAACAGTCTATCTTTTTTTAAATACGTATGTTACCGCCCCTTCCCGTTTTTTGTCCACACTCCCGGGTGCGTGTGGGGCTATGCCTGTTGCGGGTTTTTGGGGGGATGAAAAAAGTTATCAACATTTTATCCACACCGTGAATAACGTGTTGTGTCAATTGCGGTCGAGAGTTGTTTCAGGGAGGACTCCGTGCGGCGAACTGTCATGTCTGTATTTGTTTATAAAGGTAATATATGCTACATTACAAGCCCAGAATTTTTCGTTTACCTTATACAAAACGTCCGGAGTAACGAGCGATGAAAAGAACTTTTCAGCCAAGCAATAGAAAGAGAAGGAACAAGCACGGGTTCAGGCAGAGAATGGCAACAAAAAACGGCCGCAAGGTTCTTGCTTCAAGAAGGGCGAAGGGCCGCCACCGTCTTACCGTCAGCAGTGAAATGGGCACAGCCGTGAAATAATTTCACGGTGCGGTTCCCTGTGGAGGTTACCGCTTTTCCCAACGCCGCTCCTATACGTCCTGACCATTGTGCATGTCAATTCACTGCGTAAGCATGAAATACTGAGAAAAAAACAGTTGATAGCCGAGCTTTTCAGGAGCAGGAAAAAACTGAAAGGGGAGCATGTCAGGGTTGTTTTCTCATATCTCGAGACCGGCGGTACGGACCGGATTGGCTTTGCTGCTGTGCTGTTTGCCGTGAGCCGGAAAACCGTTCCGGATGCAGTCAGGCGGAACAGGATCAGGCGGTTGATGAAAGAGGCATACCGCCTGGAGAAGGGTGTGCTGCCTGAAACATGCGAGCGGTTTTCCAGTGAAAACGGCAGAAAACAACTCTGTCTTGCATTCATTTATACCGGATCAGGCCAGCGGGTTCCGGAGCTTGCGGTTTTCCGGCGGGAAATCAGCCGATTATTGTGTACTATCAGAAGCGGTCGCGTCTAGCCCGCAGGCTTGTTTGCAGTTTTTGAGGGTTTTCGCTGTTATGGTCATGGAGATGCAACAATGGAGAGCAGGTCACTGAAGATGATTGTCAATCAGGTGCCGATAGCACTGATCAGGTTTTACCGCGCCTTTCTGTCGCCCCTCCTCGGCCCTTCCTGCAGATATTACCCAACCTGTTCGCAGTATGCGCTTGAAGCTT
This sequence comes from Chlorobiota bacterium, assembly GCA_016866305.1. Classification (GTDB taxonomy): domain Bacteria; phylum Bacteroidota; class Chlorobiia; order Chlorobiales; family Chlorobiaceae; genus Chlorobium. Next base: position 65,000 of record VGMX01000009.1, read on the forward strand.
ATCGTGAGCACAATTTCTTCTATGCATCCTGGCTGACGCTATGGCGTGTACTTCGCTGCAACCCTTTTTCAAAAGGCGGTTATGATCCGGTGCCGTTACCATCGGGAAAAACACGTGACAACTTAAAAGAAGGCGATAATGGATAGAAATTCAGTGACCGGTCTTGCGCTGATTGCTTTGATCATGATTGTCTGGCTGCAGTTCATGTCGCCGGAAAAAAAGGCCGCCCAGTCCGATAATGGAGCGAAAACAGCTAAGACCGAACAGGTCGCGGCGTCGGGTGTTCGTGCTCCCGCTGTTGTTCCGGCGGATGCGTTCGGCGTTTTCGCGGAAGCCTCGAACGGCAGGGAAGAGCTGGTGACGGTCGAGAACGATCTCATGAAAATGACGCTTTCCTCGAAAGGTGCCACGATCAGGTCGGTGGTGCTGAAAAAACATCTTGACGGAAAGCTTCAGCCTTTTGACCTGGTTGACAGAAATGGCAAAGGTGCGCTCTCGATGCTTTTTCTCAGCAATGACGGCAAGAAAATCGATACAAGGGATCTCTATTTCCAGCCTCTGCCGAGGGACAGGAGTACAGCGCTGAGTGGCAAGGAGACGGTGGTGGTGCGTTACCGGCTCGATATCAGGCCGGGACAGGCCATCGATATAGCCTACCGGATTTCCGGTAACAGCTACAAGATCGATTATGATGTCAAGCTTACCGGTTTCAACAACGCGCTTGCAGGGAACGAGTATCAGCTTCAGTGGGATGGCGGGTTGACCTACACCGAAAAAAACCGTGAAGACGAGTCCCATAATGCACTTGCCAGCGCCTATCTCGGCGGTAGCCTCGTGAAGATCGACGCGTCGAAGGATAACCAGACCTACCGGGAAGAGCAGTCGGGAGAAGCGGGATGGGTTGCGGTTCGCAACAAGTATTTCACCGCGGCGCTGATTCCCGGAAGCAGGACCGATGGAATCTACCTTGAAGGCAAACGCATGCCGGGACACTTCGAGGAGTACCTCGCGTCCCTGAAGATGGCCGTTTCCTCAACCGGAGCAGTGACCGAGAACCACTACCGGCTCTACATCGGTCCGCTTGACTACAATACCGTCAAAACGCTTGACGCAGGCCTTGAAAAGATCATGGACTTCGGCTGGGACTGGCTCACCAGGCCTGTTGCCGAGTTCGTCATTCTTCCTGTTTTTACCTGGATGAACGGATTTGTCAGCAATTACGGGATCATCATCATCATATTCGCCCTGCTCATCAAACTGGTGACCTATCCGCTTTCAATGGCCTCTACGAAGTCGATGAAGAAAATGGCCGCCCTTCAGCCGATGCTGAAGGATCTGCAGGAAAAATACAAGGACAACCCTGCCAAGCTGCAGAGTGAACTCGGGCGTATCTACAAGGAAGCCGGAGTCAATCCTCTTGGCGGGTGCCTTCCCGTGGTGCTTCAGATGCCGTTGCTTTTCGCGATGTTCTATGTGTTCCGCTCATCTATCCAGCTTCGCCATCACGGATTTCTCTGGGCAAAGGATCTTTCGGTTCCTGATTCAATTCTTGACTTCGGGTTCAGTATTCCGGTGTACGGCGATCACATAGCGGTATTTCCAATCCTGATGGCGGTGACGGTTTTTGTGCAGCAGAAGATCACTCCGACTGCCCAGAGCAGCGAACAGATGAAGGTCATGCTGTATGTTTTTCCGGCCATGATGCTGCTGTTTTTCAACAACCTTCCTGCCGGTCTTGGCCTGTATTACCTGATGTTCAACATTTTCAGTGTCGCTCAGCAGTTTTATATCAATGCCTCGACATCGTCGGATGACGTGCCTCAGGCAGCGATTGCCGCAGCTGCGGCGGCAACGGCTCCGAAAAAGAAGAAAGGGAGTTCCAGAAGGTAGGCTGATATGGAGATGGCCGGGGAGATTGACGCCTGGGTTTTCCGGTGGATAAACCTGCAGCTGGTACATCCCGCATGTGATGATCTCATGGTGTTTCTCACCACGTTCAAGCTTTCATCACACATCTTTCTGCTTGCCGGAGTGTTCGTTCTCGTCAGAAAAGGGCGAAGCGGCATGGCCATTCTGGCAATCGCGCTTCTTTCGGTGGGAATTTCCGACTTTATCGCTTCAGGCATTTTGAAGCCGTTTGTGCAGCGTATCCGTCCCTGTTTCGCACTTGATTCCTGTCGTCTTCTGATCAATCAGTCCCACTCCTATTCGTTCGCATCGTCGCATGCGGCAAACTCGGCCGCTGCAGCTTCCGTGATATGGATATTTTTTCATCGCGGCTCTCCGGTCGAACGGTTCTTTGTTGTACTCATGGCGTTCTACGCCCTTCTTGTAGGCTATTCGAGAATATATGTGGGAGTGCATTATCCCGGCGATGTGCTTGCCGGTGTCCTGATCGGCTGTGCAAGTGCGGCGGCTGTTTATGCCGTCAGTTCATGGTTTTTCAAGAATCTGCTTCAGCCGCACCTGCTCGGCAGGAGGAGTTCGCAATCATGAAAGGAGCTTATTGGGGGATCGATCTCGGCGGTACCAAGATAGAAGGGGTGATCCTCGACGAGACCGCCCGGCCTTTGTTGAGGCATCGCATCGCTACCGGTCAGGAGCATGGTTACGAGCATGTCCTCATGCAGATAACGGGACTGGTGGAGACGATGGCCGGGAAATCAGGGCTTGACCGGCCGAGGACGATCGGTATCGGCACGCCAGGTCGCGCTGACGGCAGGGACGGTGTTGTCAGCAACTCGAACACCCTCTGCCTGAACGGAATGCCGCTGAAGCGGGATCTGCAGGAATCGCTGCGTATGGAGGTGCTGATCGAGAACGACGCCAACTGCTTCGTGCTTGCCGAATCGATGCTGGGTGCAGGACGTGACGAGATGGCGATGGCAGGCAGAACGGCTTTCGGTATCATCATGGGGACCGGTGTAGGCGGCGGCATTGTCTGTGACGGCCGCCTGCACGGAGGTGCACATGGCATTGCCGGAGAATGGGGGCACAATCCGCTTCCGGGAGAGAGCTCCGCATGCTACTGCGGCCGCAGGGGCTGTGCCGAGACGGTCATTTCCGGCCCCGCTCTCGAAAGCTACTATGCCGCCCTCAGCGGCCGGAGGGCCTCGCTGCAGGAGATCACTGCCTTGAGCGGCACGGATGCCTCAGCGAGGAAAACGATCGACCGGCTCGTCTTGAACTTCGGCGTGGCGCTTGGGGCGGTGATCAATATACTCGACCCCGACCTGGTGATCATCGGCGGAGGATTGGGCAACATTCGCCATCTCTATACACCGGAGGCTCGTCAGGCTGTTGCCTCCAACGTTTTCAACCATTCTTTCAACATTCCCCTGCTGCCGCCTCTGCTTGGTGACAGTGCGGGAGTGTTCGGTGCCGCGCTGCTTGCCGGACCACCGCTGCAAGAACGTTAACCCATGCATCGCGATTCCCTTGGGGTATCGGCTGTTGCATACTTCATTGGAACAACAGGATATGCTGTACAGAAAAGGCGATATCATCCAGCTGACCATCATCGATCCTGCGGAGAAGGATCAGTGCTTCGGTCGAACAGCCGATGGGATGGGCGTGATGGTTTCCGGTATGCTTGCTCCCGGCGACATGGTGTCTGCAAGGGTATGCAGAGTCAAACCGCGCTATCTGGAAGCGCGATGCATTGATGTGCTCGAACATTCGCCGGATCGCGTCGAACCGGTCTGCTCCGTCTTCGGTACCTGCGGCGGATGCAAATGGATGCAAGTCGGTTACGAGGCACAGCTGCGCTACAAGCTGAAGAAGGTGGTGGATTCTCTGGTGCATATCGGCGGCTTCGAGAGTCCCTTTGTCAAACCCGTACTGGCCGCTCCGGAGCCTTTCCACTACCGCAACAAGGTGGAGTTCTCCTGTTCAGCCATGCGTTATCTCCTTCAGGAGGAGATCGACAGCAACGTGCTCACCAAACCGAAACACTTCGCTCTTGGGTTCCATGCTCCCGGCAATTTTGAAAAGGTGCTCGATCTTGATACCTGCTATCTGGCCAAGGCGTGCATGAACAGGGTGCTGCAACTGGTGCGCGTTTTCTCCCTCGAACGCGGCCTTGCTCCATATGATGCCAGGGAGCACGAAGGGTATCTGCGCAACCTCATGCTTCGATACAGCGAGCGCTACGATCAGCTCATGGTCAACATCGTCACCTCCTGGTATGACAAGGAGGTGATGCTTGCGCTGAAGGAGCGTCTTGAGGAGGCCATGCCGGAGCAGGTGATGACTATCGTCAACAACGTCACCACCCGCAGGAATACCGTTGCCACAGGCGAGCAGGAGTATGTGATCAGCGGCGGAGGTTTCGTCACCGAACGGCTCGGCGACCTCGACTTCCGGATTTCGGCCAACTCCTTCTTTCAGACCAATACCCGCCAGGCCGAAACCCTCTACAGCCAGATCATCGCCGTTGGCGGCATTACGCCGGACGACACGGTCTACGACCTCTATTGCGGTACCGGCACCATAACCCTGTGTCTCGCCCGACACTGCAGGCAGGCTATCGGCATCGAGGTTGTCGAAAGCGCCGTCAGGGATGCCGAGATGAACGCCGGTCTCAACGGTCTCGACAACGCGGTCTTTTTCCAGGCCGATCTCAAGAACATTCACGCCATGCAGGAAGCGCTCGAGCCTTACGCCAGACCCCGCATCATCGTCACCGATCCCCCGAGGGCCGGCATGCACCCGAAGGCGCTCGACACCATGCTCAAACTCCATCCCGAGCGCATCGTCTACGTCAGCTGCAACCCCGCCAACCTCGCCCGCGACGGCATGGAGATCCATTCAAGGGGTTACCGCATGACCTCGGTCCAGCCGGTTGACATGTTTCCACAGACCAATCATATCGAGACGGTGGCCTGCTTCGAGCGGGTGGAGTGAGTCGTTCGGGCAACGAAAACGGTCAATAACCGCTACCCGTTTTCAGAGCTCTCGCCCGATATCTCTTCGAAATCCGCATCGACGACACGGGGAAGGTTTTCTTCAGCGGCTTTGGTCACGCTTTTTTCCCATTCGAGGAAAGCGTTGAGGTCGTGGTTGATCGATGCGAGTACTGCAGTAAGCACAGCGGCGTCGTCGAAAAAGCCTACCAGAGGGAGAAAGTCGGTGATCGCATCGAAGGGGTTGACGAAGTAGATGAGTGCGGCTACGGCAAGCACCACGGTCTGCCAGGGAACGATCCGGTACTGGCGGTTGATATAAGCGCGCACAAGCCGGATGATCGCCCGGAACCTGTCGGTGAGATCATGGAACGGGGAAGAGTCCCCGGTACTGCCGATCATATGCAGGGCGGTGTCGATGACATTCCTGATCTTGTCAGGGTCACGAATGGTCTCTTCAGCTGCTTTTCGGGCGCGTGTGAATCCCCGGTATTCTTTTTTCTGTTTCATCTCAGAAACGTATGTGTTCATCTGGAGAACCCTGAGGCGGAATCATTGTTTCCCTCCGGCTTGCAGGAGCTTCCGCTTCTCCTCTTCGGTCAGCGACTCGTAACCATGCAGGGATATCTTGTCGAGAATGGCGTCGATCTCTGCATCTGAAGCGGGCGGGATATCATTTCCTGCAATACGACGGATTGGTGCCCGGTCGGAGTGTTTGCCTGAGGCACGAGTCCTGTGGCGCCATTTCGGAAGCGACCAGCCCTGTCTTCTGATGGTGATGTACAGAAATCCCACCAGCATGCCGCCAAGATGGGCAAAGTGGGCGATGTTGCTGCCGCTTCCCATCGTCCGGCTGCCGAGTCCTGAGAGAAATTCGATTGTGGCGTATCCGGCGACAAAGTACTTTGCCTTGATCGGGAAAAGAAAATACAGAAAGATGTACCGGTCGGGGAACATCATGCCGAAAGCAAGCAGCACCCCGTAGATCGCCCCCGATGCCCCTACGGTCGGGTAGGGATCCCCTATCGTGGTGGCCAGGTTGATGAGTGCTGCACCGGTGCCGCAGAAGAAATAATAGATGTTGAACTGTCGCGTTCCCCAGTAGTTTTCCAGTTCGGTGCCGAAAATCCAGAGAGCGAACATATTGAAGAAGAGATGGCCGAAGCTGCCGTGCAGGAACATGTAGGTGAAAGGCTGCCAAACCTGGAACGAGAGGCCGTCCTGATTGTGCGAAGCGACCGGCCAGAGGGCGCCGGCTGCCGTGAAGAGCCCTCCGATAGGAGAGCTCTGCAGCAGAAAAACCGCGACATTGGCCAGAATGATGGTTTTTATGGCAGGGGGCATCACCTGGAATCCCCCGGGACTGTAGGGCTGGTTATAATAACTCATGGTTCAGGATTCGGCTGCCTTCTGTGGCGCGCGGTGCATTCGGTCATTTTTTACGGTCATCGTGATGTAATGGGTGCAGGCGATTAATCGTTCAGTGCGACTATGCCCGGGAGAGCCTTGCCCTCGAGAAACTCCAGGCTTGCTCCGCCCCCGGTCGATATATGGGTCATTTTCCCGGCAAGCCCGGCCTTTGCGACGGCAGCCGCGGAATCGCCGCCACCGATAATGGTTGTTGCACCGGTGGCGGTTGCCTCGGACAGGGCATCAGCAATTGCAAACGTTCCTTCTGCAAACCGGTCGATCTCGAAGACCCCCATCGGACCGTTCCACAGCACCGTGCGGGCCCCGGTGATTTCCTTGCGGTAGAGTTCCCGTGTTGCCGGGCCGATATCGACACCGATCATCCCTTCGGGGATGGCGTCAACGGAAACCGTATGGCTTTCCGCTCTGTCAGAAATCTCTCCTGCCACCACGACGTCGACGGGAAGCAGCAGCCTGATGTTTTTTTGTGCAGCCTGCTCGATCAGACTGACGGCAAGCTCAAGCTTGTTGTCTTCTACCAGCGAGTTGCCGGTCGCGAGCCCCTGTGCCCTGAAAAAGGTGAAAATCATGGCGCCTCCGACCAGTACGGTGTCTACCTTGTTGAAAAGGTTTTCGAGAACGTCGATTTTCCCTGAAATTTTGGAGCCGCCGAGGATTGCCACAAAGGGTCTTTCGGGTTCCTGAAGGGCCTTGCCGAGATATTTCAGTTCCTTTTCGATGAGGTAACCGGCAACGGCGGTAGGAACGTACCGGGTAATGCCTTCGGTTGATGCATGCGCACGGTGCGCGGTTCCGAATGCATCATTTACATAGATTTCTCCGAGCGAAGCGAGTTCACGGGCAAAATCCGGATCATTGGCCTCTTCCTCGGGATGGAAACGCAGATTTTCAAGCATGATCACTTCTCCGTCCTGCAGGGCGAGCACCTGCTGCATGACTTCCGTGCCGATGCAGTCATCAGCCATGGTAACGGGGCAGTCGAGAAGGCGGGAGAGTCTTTCGGCGGCAGGAGCAAGGGAAAAATCAGGGTTTCTTTTTCCTTTGGGCCTTCCGAGATGCGACATGAGAATCAGTCGTCCGCCGCTTTCAAGAATTTTTTTTATCGAAGGGAGTGCTTCAACGATTCTTTTGTCGTCGGTAATATTCTTGCTTTCGTCGAGAGGGACGTTGAAATCGACACGCATCAATACCCGTTTACCTTGAAGGGCTATGTCAGACAAGGTCTTTTTCTGCATTGTGTTTGATGGTTGGTTATGGAATGGACTATGCTCTCAGAATACAATATAATTTATTTCTTTCCTGCAACAGGATCGATGCTGCTTTGCGGTACACGGGTTCCGTTCATGAGGGCGGCCCGGTATTTTCTGATGTTATCCTCGTGGCCCGAAAGCGTCTCTGAAAAATTGTGTCCCCCCTTTCCCGTCGCCACGAAGTAGAGATAACCGGTATCGGCAGGATTGAGCACCGCGAGTATCGAGGCTGCGCCTGGATTGCAGATAGGTCCGGGAGGCAGTCCTGCATACCGGTACGTGTTGTAGGGTGAATCGACGGCCAGATCCCTGTAGTAAAGCCGGCGAGCATCTTCCTGAAGCGCATACTGGACCGTCGGGTCGGCCTGGAGCCGCATTTTCTTTTTCAGGCGGTTCAGGTAGACGCTTGCCACAATGGGCTTTTCCTCATCGAGAGGTGTTTCCGCCTCGACGATAGAGGCCAGCGTCAGAAGGGATGTTTCGGTCAGTCCTCTCGACAGGGCCAGGGCTTTCAGATCGGGAGAGTAGAACGCCCTGAACTGCCTCACCAGAAATCCTGCGGCTTCTTCAGGGGTATCGGCCCAGGCGAAATGGTAGGTGCCGGGAAACAGATACCCTTCCGCACTGCCGGTTTTTATTCCGTAGCGGTCAAGAAAGGCGCGTTTTTTTACTGCTTGCATGAATGCCGATGAATCCATATCGAGCTTTCTGGAGAGCAGTAGCGCAACTTCCCGTTGCTCAAGGCCTTCCGGTATGGTGACCCTGACTTCATCCTGCGGATGCGTACGCAGGTAGTACAGCAGATGGGCATTCGACATGCCCGGAGGCAGGGCGTACCTTCCGGGCCTGATGTTGTGAAAGCCCGGAATCAGCCTTCCTGTCACGATGGTCTGCCAGCGGTTTTTTATAGCGCCGCTATGCTCCATTTCGGCAGTTATCGCCATAAACCCCATTCCCCTGTGAACGGTAATGCGGGTGACCTTCTGTGCGGTATTGAGCCCTGGAATGAAGAGCATGCCCCCCAGAGCTGCGGCAAAGATCATCAGGATGGCAGAAAGGGGCCTCTGAAGAAAGGATTTTATTGGCACCATGGGATCTTAGCCAGGTTTCAGCGTCCGGCGCTCTGCCGGCTGTTGGTCTGTTCATGCTGGAACAGTCGGGATTCCTCAATGATGCATCGGTAAATTTTTTCCAGCGCGTTGACTTTCTGTATCGAGTCAGCCTGGCTGATGACATTGCTGAGCACCTCTTTTTCCCGTTCCGGCTGCAGGACCTGTTCTCCTATTCTGGTTTTCAGAATACTGATATTTCTGGCGCACTGAAGCCTTTCGCACAGGAGCGAGGCGAGCTGGCGGTCGATTTCGTCAATTTTTTTTCTCCATTCTTCAAGTTCCCGCCAATGGTCGGTATTGCTGAGCGTGCTTTCGGACATTATGATTCGATGTACGGTTTGGGTGTAGGCAAGGCTTCATCGCGGCGCCCCTCTCCAGAGCCGGGTTCAGGGATTGCCTTTTTCAAAAAGGCGTTTCCACTCTGCAACTTCACGGCTGTCGAGTAATCCGCCGTTGAATTTTCTGCTGTCGTGCGGACAACGGCCACTGTCCGGACTGCTGCCGCCGGTGTCAAGCATCGCAATGAACTCCTCTGAAGCAAGACACTTCGCTCCGTATGCCTTTCCATACAGGCACACCTCCCGGTCCGAACTTACAATAGTAACCATTTTTCTGTTTGTGTTCAACGATTTTACGTAATCGATAATCCAGGCATCGGCGCTTTTCGACGATGCCGTATATACGGTAAGGATTGTCGAGCAGGAAGAGGATTCCCGGACGCCTCCCCCGTCGTAGACGATCGTTACCATGCACTTCCTTCGTTTCTGAAAGCGTACAAGCAACGATTCCGTCTTGCACCGGTATGGCTCGATGTTTTTTTTGTCTCCCTGCGCAAAGAGTTTGTGCAGGAGATTGTAGCCGTCGATCACTATTTCCCCGCTTATCATGGCCGAGGCGAGCCGAAATGCACCGATGCCCCTGTTTCCGCCGTGCAGTGTAAAAGAGATAGATATTTTTTTAGTTCAACCTTTTTCATACATTTTTATGTGGTGGAAAGTGGTAAAAAATGGGAGCGTTTTCTCCCTCAGAAGCGATTTTATCCGTTTCACCGTTTCCCGGGTCGATCGTACCGGTTTCAGACATCCGCATAACCGTTTCCGTGGATATCCGCCCATGGCTGGATTTATCGGCAAGGAGCTGCATGCTCTTGACGACAAGGGTCGTTTGATGATTCCTGTCCGGTTCCGGAGAGATCTTTTTTCCGGCAATTCGGCTTCGGCAATATACCTCTATCTCATGAAAGCGCCAGATGGCTCTCTCGAACTCTACGAGCCGGAGGTCTGGCAGCACATGAAGGAGGCTCTTGCCGGACTTTCTGATTTCAATCCTGACGAACGGCTGCTGAAGACCCTGATCTACGAAAGTCTCGATATCGTTGCCGTTGACCGCCAGGGAAGAATTTCCCTTTCAAGGGAGTTTCTTGAGCATGCCGGTATCACCAAGGATGTTGTCATTATCGGCGCGGACTCGAAAATGGTTATCTGGGAACCCGGACGGCTTGCGTTGTTGCTCCGTGAACATGCGGCGGGTTTTTCCTCGCTTGCCGGGAAATATTTTTGAGGACCATGATTACGAATCGTTATCATGAGCCGGTGCTTGTCGCCGAGACGATCGAACTGCTCGTCCGGATGCCGGGAGTGTATGTCGATGGCACCCTGGGAGGGGGCGGGCATTCCCTGGCCATGCTCCGGGAGCTTCGGCGGAAAGGGTTTTCCGATGAGTCGCTGCTCATCGGCATTGACCGGGATGACAATGCGCTCCGCGAGGCCCGCCGGAAGCTTTCGTCTTCCGGCGGGAACGCCGTCCTTGTGAAAGGGAATTTCAGCGACATCTCCCGTCTTGTTCGAAGGGTGTGCAATGAAAAGGGCTTAGCAGCATCGGCAGCAGGAATTCTGCTGGATCTCGGGGTTTCCTCCGCACAGATTGATACTCCCGAAAGAGGATTCAGTTATCTGAGGGAAGGGCCTCTCGATATGCGGATGGATGCGGATTCTGAGCCAAGCGCGGCTGATCTTCTCAATACCATGAGCGAAAGCGAGCTCTCCACCCTGTTTTTCCGTTATGGCGAGGAACCCAGAAGCAGGGGTATTGCACGAGATATTGTTGCTTACCGTGCGCACCATGGAGCGGTTGCAAGGACGGAGGAACTGGCGGCAATTATCCGGAAAAGGGAGTTCCGGCCGGACCGGGCGATCAAGACCCTTTCCAGGGTTTTTCAGGCGCTGAGAATCGCGGTGAACCATGAGCTTGAAGCCCTTGAGCAGGCGCTTGAAGAGAGTGCATCCCTGCTTTGCTCTCATGGCAGGCTTGCGGTCATCAGTTATCATTCGCTCGAGGACAGGATGGTAAAGTCCTTTTTTGCGGACAGGTCGCACAGCGACTGGGGGCCAAAAGGGGTCGGGCTCAGAGAACCTTTGAAAAAAGCCGCATTCGACGTTGTAACCAGAAAATCCGTTGTCGCGGGGCAACAGGAGCTATTATTGAACCCGAGAGCGAGAAGCGCCAGGCTTCGTGTTCTTGAAAAACAAGCGGAAGGAGATTGCGGTGATCCAAAATAATACCGAACGGTTACTTTTCTCCCTGCCTCTCAGGGTTTTCGAGGCGATGCACAGCCGGGATGCACGCTTTTCGGGACATGAGCACGATTATGATGCCGCAGGACAGGGGGCCTGTTCACGAAACGGAGCCTCAACGCTTGAGGGGGGAGAGGCTCAGTTCCCCCTGGATTCGGGCGGCGGGAGTTTCCGGGATCTGTTCACCAGGGCTTTTGATTTCAGGCTTTCGGATATCCTTCGTTTAAGGACTTTTTTGTACCTTCTGCCGGTCACTGCTATTCTGCTTTTCCAGACCTATAATATTATAGCGATAAAAAAACTTGCCCTCGAAAACGAAATGCTCAGGGAGCGGATCGCCATGAGCTCGAGTGTTATCACCGCACAGGAACTGAAAGTGAACGAGTTGCTGGGCATTCATAATATTGCCTTGCATGCCGAACGTCTCGGCCTTCATGCGTCGAGCGTGCCGGCGATCGAAATCGTGCCGTAACTGAAAGATTATTCCTTGATCAATGGTGTGCAATGAATGAGCGTGGCATTCCGGAAAAACCTTCTGATTCCGAGTTCGGAAAACGCCTCGGTGTGGTCGTGCTTTTCTTTATTGTTTTTCTTGCGGGTATTGTGGCCATGCTGTTGAACATCCAGATCGTCAATGTCAGGAAATACAAGGAGAAAGCTGAAAAGCAGTATGTAAGGCTGGTGACGGAAAAAGCACAGCGGGGGGTAATTCTTGACCGGCACGGCAGGATGCTTGCCGAAACCGTCGAGACCATCTCGTTCTATGCCGATCCGGAAATAGTCCGCAATACCCCGCTTTTTGACAAGAAGGGGAAGCCTGTCGTTGACCGGAAGAGCGGGAAGCAGAAGACAATAGACAACTCCCGTGAAGTTGCAGGGCTTTTTGCCGATTATCTCGGAAAAAACCGTCGCGACATTCTCAGGAAACTCAGGAGAGAGAAGCGGCTTGCCGTTCTGGCTCGCAAGGTGTCTGCCGTGCAGGCGCTGCCTCTCATGCAGAAGAAAATTCCCGGGGTCTGGTTCGATCGGGAGCAGCAGCGTTATTATCTCAATGTTGCCGCTCAGGTTGTCGGAGTCACCGACAGCAAGAACAGCGGCATCAGCGGCCTGGAACTGCAGTTTGACCGTGACCTGAAAGGCCGTGACGGCTCGCGGGTATTCCAGCGTTCGGCGACGGGCAAGCGGTATCCTGCACCGGATGCCCAGCAGCAGGACCCTGTCAAGGGGCATACGGTGCAACTGACGCTTGACGCCGATATCCAGAGTATCGTCGAGGATGAGCTTGCGGCGGCCGTCGGAGCCTTCCAGGCAAATGCGGCTACGGGCATCGTCATGGATGTGCGTACCGGTGAGGTTCTGGCCATGGCCAACAACCCGACCTTCGATTTGAACCGCAGGATCACATGGACACCGGAGAAATCACGAAACCGCTCGGTAACGGACAGCTTCGAGCCCGGCTCTACCTTCAAGATCGTCATGGCCGCCACGGCGACGGAAGTGCTGAAAAGAAAGGCCGAAGACCGGGTATTCGCCAATAACGGAGTGTTGCCGCTATACGGGCTCAGAATACGGGATCATGAGGCGTATGGCGATCTGTCGTTCCGACAGGCGATCATGCATTCAAGCAATGTCGTGGCAGCAAAAACCGCCATGCAGACAGGACGTGAGAAGTTTTACGAATACACGAAAAATTTCGGATTCGGTTCAAAAACCGGCATCGGGTTGCTCGGCGAGTCACAGGGCCGGGTCAGGCCGCTGAAAAAATGGGATCGGACCACGCTTCCCTGGATGGGTTATGGATACCAGGTCATGGTTACTCCCCTGCAAATACTGCAGGCCTATGCGGCAGTTGCCAACGACGGCACTCTCATGCGCCCCTATCTTGTCAGGCGGGTTGTTGATGCAGAGGGAAAAACGGTAAAGGAGAATCAGCCGATGGAAGTGAGACAGGTGGTTTCCCGTGAAACAGCGAAGTATCTTGGCAAAGAGTATTTCAGGGCGGTTGTTGACAGCGGTACGGCTAAAAGTGCCTCGATTCCGGGGATAAGCGTGGCAGGAAAGACCGGCACGGCACGAAGGGCTTCGGGGGGCTCTTATGCCAATCCGGTCTATGTATCCTCTTTTGTCGGGTACTTTCCTGTCGAATCTCCCCGCTATGCGCTTATCGTGCTTGTCGAGGAGCCGCGTACGGCTTATTATGCAGCAACGGTTGCAGCACCTGTTTTTTCGAAAATCTCGTCGAGAATTCTTGCCTGCTCCGAGGAGTTGCAGAAAAATCTTGCGTTCAGGTCTCCGGAGCAGGGCCGGCTTGATTCAACCCTGACCGTGTCGGTTCCGGAGCTGAGGGGGCTCGGGGTACGTGATGCCGAGCGTCTGCTGAAATGGCTTGGCCTTGAGATGGATTCAAATGGCGTTTTTGACGGGGTTGTGAGCGCACAACACATTCTGCCTGGATCGAAAGTTGAAAAATCAAGGGTTATCAGAGTGAAACTCTCTTCCACTGGCCGGAAACGCGCACTGTTATGATACCGGGTTTACATGCATCCATGCCGGAAGCACCCGTTCTTCTTGCAGATATTCTTCGTGAGGTCGGTTTCCTGGAGCTATCCGGCAATCGTGATCGAAATGTCGCTGCAGTATCGCTGACAGCCGATTCCCGGAGTGTTGTGCCGGGATCGCTGTTTGTTGCCGTGCGGGGTTATGCAACCGACGGGCACCATTATATCGGGACGGCGGTTCGAAACGGAGCCGGAGCGGTCATTTGCGAAACATTGCCGGTTCATGCCGATCCGGAAGTGCTGTTCATCAGGGTTGCCGATTCGAGGAGGGCTCTTGCTGAAGCCGCACGTGCATTCTACGCTCACGCATCCGACAGGCTCATGCTGATCGGAGTGACCGGCACGAACGGAAAGACCACAACGGCTCGCCTGATTACCGGAATGCTCGATTCCTGCGGGATCAAGACCGGCTATATCGGCACCGGACTCTGCAGGACAGGCGAAACCGACATCCCGCTCGAACGCACCACCCCTGAGGCCCATGAACTGCAGCGGCTTTTTTCCATCATGCTGGCTGCTGGCTGCCGGGCAGCGGTCATGGAGGTTTCTTCCCATGCGCTTGTGCTCCAGAGGACTCACGGGCTCAGGTTCCGTGGAGCTGTTTTCACCAATCTGAGCAGCGAGCATCTGGATTTTCATCGTACCATGGAGGAGTATGCTGCGGCCAAACAACTGCTGTTTGCCCAGCTTGACGAGAATGGGTTTGCGGTATTCAACAGTGATGACCCCCATGCATCGCTGATGGCCGCAACAGTGCCGGAGAGCAGGCGGTTCTGCTGTACCCTCCAGCCGGAGGCAGCAAGTCTGCTTTCCTGCGGCACTGTGTTTTCAGCCAGGGTAACGGCCAGATCGGTTGCATCATCGACCGTTGAGCTGCATTTTCCCGGTGTGGTGAAGACGATCCATACGGAACTTCCCGGAAGGTACAACGTGATGAATCTGCTTGAAGCCGCAGCTGCCGGCTCGGGTATGGGGATGGCGGCGGATGCGGTTGCCGGTGCTCTTGCACGGCCGTTCAGTATTCCAGGCAGGATGGAGCGGATTCAGGATGCCTCCGGCATGCGGACTGCATTTGTGGATTATGCCCATACTCCTGATGCGCTTGACAAGGCCCTTTCCACCCTCAGGGAGCTCAAGAGCCCGCAGTCCCGTCTTGTCGTGGTGTTTGGCTGCGGAGGAAACCGGGACAGGCTGAAGCGCCCGGAGATGGGCAGGATTGCCTCGGAAGCGGCTGATTTTGTGTTTCTGACCTCGGATAATCCAAGGGATGAGAATCCGGAGCAGATTCTCGACGAGATCGAAAGCGGCATGAGATCCCGCCGGTTCAGAAGAATTACCGGAAGGGAAGAGGCCATCAGGGCTGCGGTCGCGTATCTCCTTCCGGGTGATGTGCTGCTGGTGGCCGGAAAAGGCCATGAAACGTACCAGGAGATCGCAGGCAGAAAGCATTTTTTCTCCGATCAGCAGATTCTCGGGGAGTGCCTTCGTGGCGGTGCTTCCAGGACAACCCAAAAGGAGTCCGTATGAAAGGAGTGCTTGGTATCGATGACCTTCGTCGGCTCGGCCGTATCGTTGTGCAGGGAGGTGAGGAGACGGTTCTGCACCTGGCCGAACCGGTTGTCGTCATCGATTCTCGCAAGGTCAGGGGCGGAGAGGTGTTTGTGGCTCTCGGAGGGGAGCGCACCGACGGGCACCGTTATATCGACGAGGTGTTTGCGCAAGGGGCAAGCTGGGCGGTAGTCTCCGAGGAGTGGTATGCAGCAATGCCCTCCGGAACCGGAGGAGGCGATCGAAAATATCTGGTGGTCAGGGATACGGTCGAGGGGCTGCAGCAACTGGCGGAAGCCTATCGGGCCACCTTTTCCATTCCGGTGCTTGCCGTGGGCGGAAGCAACGGAAAAACCACCACCAAGGAACTGGTTGCTTCAGTCCTCGGCACGGGTTTCAGGGTGCATATGAGCAAGGGTAATCTGAACAACCATCTCGGTGTTCCCCTGACGCTACTGGCGATGAGAAACGATACGGAAGTGGCGGTTGTCGAAATGGGTATCAACCATCCCGGTGAAATGGAGCTGCTTGCATCCATCGCCCGGCCTACCCATGGGCTGCTGACCAATATCGGCCATGAGCACCTTGAATTTCTGCACGATCTTGCCGGTGTTGCTGCCGCAGAGACAAAGCTATTCGAATACCTCGACACGCATGGAGGCACCTGTTTTGTCAACACCGGGGACCCCTGGCTGAAAGCGGCGGCTGCCGGACTTGAGCGGAAGGTCTTGTATGGTCTGGAGGAGTCAGCCCAAACCAGTCCGCATGCAGAATCCATTGTTCTTGACGCCTTCGGGCGGGCATCGTTCCGTCTGTGTTCAGGAACCGGTTGCGTACCGGTAGTGCTCAGGCTTACCGGCCGCCATAATGTCGTCAATGCTCTGGCCGCCGCTGCCGTGGGCAGTTATTTCGGTTTGTCCCTCGGAAGCATACAAGAAGGCCTTGAAAAACTGCAGCCGGCTTCGGGGTGGAAACGGATGGAATTTCAGGAAGCCGACGGAATCATGGTGGTCAATGACACCTATAACGCCAATCCCGATTCGGTAAGGCTGGCCATCGATCTGCTTGGCGAATTGCGGTGTCCCGGCAGAAAAATAGCCGTGCTTGGCGACATGCTCGAACTTGGGCCTTCGGCAGCGCTTGAACATGAAAAGATAGGCAGGTATATTCAGCAGAGCGCAATCGATCTGCTCTTCACCTTCGGAGATCTTGCCAGGCTGTATGCTGTAGGGAACGAATCTCGGCTGAATGGCCATTTCGAGCGTCGCGACGAGCTTTTCCGAGCGCTGTCGAAGGTTGTCGTCCCGGGAGATGCCCTGCTTTTCAAGGGTTCCCGGGGCATGAAACTCGAAGAGGTCGCCGATGCCCTTTGTCAAGAGAGAACAAAACCGTAGCTGTAAAAAGGAATGCTGTACTATATCCTGAAATACCTGAACGACAGGTTCGATCCCCCGGGGCTCGGTGTTGTCGAGTACCTTACCTTCAGGGCAAGCGCGGCAGCGGTAACTGCGCTACTCATCTGCCTTGTTGCCGGTCCGGGTTTCATCCGCTATCTCAAGGGGCGCATCGTCGAGCCGGTAAAGGAGGAAGCCCCTCCCGAGCACCGCAAGAAGCAGGATCTTCCCACCATGGGCGGGCTCCTCATCATAGCGGCTATTGAGATAGCGGTTTTTCTCTGGGCGCGGTTCGACGATCCTCACGTCTGGCTTATCATGCTCGCGGTATTCTGGATGGGCGCTATCGGTTTCCTTGACGATTACATGAAGGTGGTGCTGAAGGTAAAGGGTGGACTTCCTCCCCGCTACAAGCTGATCGGGCAGGTTTTGCTTGGACTCTTCATCGGTCTCTATACCTGGTTCGACCCGGCATTCTCGGTTCTGCTTTCTACGACCACGGTACCTTTTTTCAAGAACCTCACCATCGATTACGGTATTTTCTATATCCCGGTTGTGATTTTCATCATTACGGCGGTCTCGAATGCCGTGAACCTTACCGACGGCCTTGATGGCCTTGCTTCCGGCAGTTCGGCCATTGTTGTTTTCGCCCTCGGCGGTTTCGCTTATCTTGCCGGCAACGCCGTTTATGCGGCATATCTCAGTATTCCCTTTATTCCCGGCGGTGGCGAGATCGCCGTGGTTTCGATGGCGATTGTGATGGCCTGCGTAGGGTTCCTCTGGTTCAACTCGAACCCTGCGGAGGTGTTCATGGGTGATACCGGGTCGCTGGCCCTCGGCAGCGCCATTGCCGTTATCGCGCTGCTGATCAAACAGGAGCTTCTTCTGCCTGTTTTGGCAGGTGTTTTCTTTCTCGAAACCCTTTCGGTTTCTTTGCAGGTGCTGTATTTCAAGTATACCAGAATGCGTTTCGGACAGGGGCGCAGGATTTTTCTCATGGCGCCCCTGCACCATCATTTCCAGTTGAAGGGGTGGCCGGAACAGAAGATCGTTATCAGGTTCTGGATTATCACCATCCTGTTTTTTCTTGCAAGTCTCATGACATTGAAACTCCGGTAGCGCAGGTTCGGCATGGATGTAAAAGGCAAAAAAGTATCGGTTCTCGGCGCCAGGCGCAGCGGTATGGCTGCAGCCATGCTGCTGGCAGCGAAAGGCGCATCCGTTTTTGTGAGTGAACTCGGCAAGTTCTCTGCCGAGGAGGAGGCAGGCCTGGTGAAACTCGGTATCGACCGGGAGCAGGAGGGGCATTCCCTCAGGGTCTGTGAAGCCGATTTCTGTGTCGTGAGCCCGGGCATACCCCGTTCAGCGGCGGTTGTCCGCATGGTTCTCGAACGGGGCATTCCCCTATTCAGCGAGATCGAGCTTGCCAGCTGGTTCTGCAGGGCAAGAATCGCCGGCATAACCGGCACGGACGGCAAGACCACGACATCAACGCTGCTGCACCTGATTGCTCAGGCTGACGGCACAGCTCTCGGTTACCGGGCGTTCAGTGCCGGAAACATCGGCGTGCCGTTTTCCTCGCTGGTGCTCGACATGGCTCCGGGTGATATCGCCGTCGTCGAGCTGAGCAGCTACCAGCTCGAGGGGTGCGAAAGCTTCAGGCCCGATGTCGCCGTGATCACCAATATCACCCCGGATCATCTCGACCGTTATCATGGAGACATGCGGCTTTATGCTGCGGCAAAGTTCCGGATTCATGCCAGACAGCGCGCTTCCGATACCCTGGTTTACAATTTTGACGATCCGCTGCTCAGGGATCATTTTACCGGCGGGGACCGGTTTTTCCCTTTCCGCACCGTACCGTTCGGTATCGGGGATGATGTTCTCCGCAGCGGTTTTTCCGAAGCATTCGTCTCGGACGGAGCCGGAACGATTTCGCACTGGAAGGACGGCACGACTGAGCCGGTCATTGCAGGAGAGGAGTTCCTGAAAAGCAGTTTCCGGGGGAGGCATAACCTCTACAACACCCTTGCCGCGGTTGCTGCAGCCGATGCGCTTGGAATAGGCCGGAATGCCGTGCGGACAGCGCTATCCGCATTCTGCGGCGTCGAACACCGTCAGGAGTTCGTGCGCACCCTTGATGGTGTCGAATGGATCAACGATTCAAAAGCCACCAATATCAATGCTCTGCTTCAGGCGCTCAATGCCGTCCCGGGCAAGATTGTGCTGATAGCCGGAGGCCGGGACAAAGGCAACGACTATTCTGCTCTTCTGCCTGTCATCCGCCAGAAGGTCTCGGCGGTCATTGCCATCGGAGAGGCCAAAGAGAGCATCTGCCGCGCATTCGAAGGGGCTGCAGATACGGTGCGTGCAGGGGGCCTCAAGGAGGCTGTAATTCTTGCAAGGAAGGCCGC